>CACPLE010000038.1 GCA_902634695.1 uncultured Pelagibacteraceae bacterium | reverse complement strand
TAAAAAAGTATTGGCTATACTTTCAATTTCTTCTTCCAGACCACTTATAAATTGTTCGTTATCTATAATAGGAAGTCCTTTAAAAGATAAAATTGGTTGTTTATGAATATTTCCCTTTGGAGTAACTAAAATAGTCACCTCCAAATATCCATTACTACTTAAGTTTTTTCTTTCTTTAATCGATTTAGAATCTTCCTCAACAGGTATATTTCCATCAACGTATAATCTTCCACTAGGAGCTTTGTCATAAACTTCCGGTTTTGCTCCTGGATATATTTTTACAATATCTCCATTTTCAACTTGAATTGGGTAAGGAACTTGCATTTCTTTCGCAAAATTTATGTGTTCAATCATATGACGATGTTCACCATGTACTGGAATGACTGCTTTTGGTTTCACCCAATTATACATATCCTTAAGATCTTCTCTATTTGGGTGGCCTGAAACATGAACAAATTCAGTTTCTTCAGATATTACTTCAATGCCTTCTTTTACAAGCTGATTATGCAATTTATAAAGTTTTTTTTCATTACCAGGTATAATTTTTGAAGAAAAAATTACTGTATCATCTTTTTCTATTTGAACGTCTGGATGTACATAGCTTGAAATTCTCATCATTGCTCCCATTGGTTCCCCTTGACTTCCTGTACAAAGATAAATTATTTTATCTCTAGATATATTTTTAGCATCTCTAGGATCAATTGGATCAATTATATTTTTCAAATAACCACATTGTTTAGCTGCTTTGTAAATTCTATGCATAGAACGTCCTACTAGAGAAATTTGTCTTCCTAATTTTTCTGCACAGTAAAATACGGATTCCATTCTTGCAACGTTAGATGCAAAAGATGTAACAACAATTCTTTTTTTTATGCGGCTCATAATTTCTAACAAACTTTTTCTTACATCTAATTCAGAGCCAGCTCTTCCGACGCTAAAAACATTTGTTGAATCACAAATCATAGCTAGAACACCTTTTTCACCTATTTCTTTTAATCTTTTAGAGTCAATTTTATCACCGATCAAAGGATTAGGATCGCATTTCCAATCGCCCGTATGTAAAATATTACCTGCTGGTGTTTCTATTTTTAAACCATTTGGCTCTAGTATTGAATGAGTTAATGTTATAAATTCAATTTTAAATGGTTTTAGATCAACAGTTCCATTTAAATCAACTATTTTCAAATTATTTCCTATATCAATTTTTTTTTCTTTAAATTTTTCTTTTATTAATGCTGCAGTAAAAGGTGTTGAGAATATTCTGCATTTTATTTGAGGCCAGATATGAGCAATAGCTCCTATATGATCTTCGTGAGCATGTGTTAATATGATTCCCAATAAATCTTCTTTTTTATCTATTATAAAACCAGGATCAGGATATATTAAATCAATACCAGGTAAGGTGTCATCGGCAAAAGTGACTCCTATGTCGACCATTATCCATTTTTGATTATCTGGTTTTCCATAGGCAAATAAATTCATATTCATTCCTATTTCACCAGATCCACCAAGTGGACAAAATAATAATTCTTCTTTCATAAATTAAAAATTAAATAACTTAGCAGCTTTAATAAGACCTTTTAATGTTATGTCTTTATCTATAGCAACTTTAAAATGTAAAGAATTAACAAAAAGTTTAGAAAATCCTCCAGTAATAATAATTTTAAAAGATTTTCTAGTTTCTTTCATTATTAATTCAATAATATTATTAATTAATCCTACGTAACCCCAAAAAAAACCTGACCTAACAGCACTAGTGGTGTTTTTACCTATTACTTTTTTCATTTTTTTTAAATTTATACGAGGAATCAGAGTGGCTTTATTTATAAGCGTGCTTAATGAAACATCAACGCCTGGAGCTATAATTCCACCGTTATATATATTTCCGGATATTACATCAAATGTGGTAGCAGTACCAAAGTCTAAAATAATAAAATTTTTATTTTTTGATGCAACGGCCAAAGAGTTGGCAATTCTATCAGATCCAACTTGTTTTCTATTAACATTAATTTTCATTATTTTAGAA
>CACPLE010000037.1 GCA_902634695.1 uncultured Pelagibacteraceae bacterium | reverse complement strand
TCAAGATCCTTTATTAAAACATTATTTTTAAATTCTTCCGGATATCCTTTTGAACATAATACAATACATAAACTTTTTTCTTGATTCCATTCTATATTAATAGAATTCAGATTTTCCTCACAACAAGCAGAAAGTATATCAACAATATCAGTTTTAAGTTTTGGTAAAATAGTTTGACATTCTGGATCACCCATTCTTACGTTGTATTCGATCAAAAAAGGTTCATCATTTACAATCATTAAACCCGCATAAAGAAAACCTTTAAATTTCGAACCCATTTCATTTAATCCCTTTAAAGTTGGTTCAATTATTCTTTTTATGATTTTTTTATCTAAGTCTTCACTTATTAATCTGGAAGGGCAGTAAGCTCCCATTCCACCAGTATTTTTTCCTCTGTCCCCTTCAAGGACCCTCTTATGATCTTGCGCTGATTGAAATTTTTTATAAGTTTTTCCATCACTTATAATAAAGTAACTCATCTCCTCTCCATTCAAAAATTCTTCAATTAATATATTTTTTGCAAGTCCGAATTTTCCATTAAAAATTTCTTCAATTGAACTATTTGCAGATTTAAGATCTTCACAAATATAAACGCCCTTACCTGCGGCCAAACCATCTGCTTTAACGACCATCGGGAATTTGTTTTTTTTTACAAAATGTTTTGCTTCATTTTGTTTATGAAATATACCAAATTTTGCAGTGGGTATATTATATTTTTCGCAAATTTTTTTTGTAAAAATTTTAGAACCTTCTAATTGAGAAGCAGTTTTTTCGGGTCCAAATATTTTAATTTTATTTTTTTCAAAAAAATCTACTATGCCATCCACCAGAGGTTTTTCAGGTCCAACTACTAAAAAATTTATTTTATTTTTAATTACAAATTCTTTAATTTTTTCAAAATCTTCTATATTTATATTGACATTATTTGCTATTTTACTAGTACCAGCATTTCCTGGAAAACAATAAACTTTGTTAACTTTTTTTGAATTGATTATTTTTTTGCAAATAGCATGTTCTCTTCCACCGCTTCCTATAATGCCGATAATCATATATAATTAATATATATCTTAAACATGAAAAACAAGTTAGCCAAATTAAAATTTCTTAATAATAATTTTGAAGTTGTTGAAGAAGGTGACCATGTTATTTGTGCCGTATCGGGAAAAAAAATATTATTAACTCAGTTAAACTATTGGAATGTTGAATTGCAGGAACCGTATTTTTCTTACAAGGAAGCTTTTTTAAAAGAAGAATCAATAAAAAAAGAAGAAAACAAGTAAGCTATTTCCACCTATCATGTGTCCATATCCATTGATCAGGATTAATTAGTATCATTTTTTCAAGCCACTTATTTAAATCCAATGTAATTTCCTCAATTGATCTTGTTTTATCATAGCTGATTGGCTTATGTACTTTGATCTTAAAACAAATATCTTTAATTCTTTCAATGTATATTGGAACAACTTTACAATTAAATTTTTTAACAAGCTGTGCAGGTATAGTTGTGGTTAGCGCAGGCTGTCCAAATAAGTTTGACTTTATTCCTTCACTTACTCTCTGATCTATCATTAAAGCCACTGAAAAATTATTTTTAAATGATTCAAGCAACTCTCTAGTTCCCGATCTTCCTTTTTTAATTTGTTTTTTACAAATATATTTAATTCTTATTCTTTCCATAATTTTATTCAAAAAAATATTATTTAGTGGCCTATAAATAGCAGCTAAATTAACACCAGATTTTTCAATATGCATTGCCATAAGTTCAAAATTATTAAAATGACCAGAAATAAAAACAACTGGCTTATTCGAATCTATTATTTCTTTCAAAATTTCTTTACCTTCTATTGAAACTAAATCTTCATTTTTTGAATTTCGAAATTTTTTTATAAAAGTATATTCAGATAAGATCCTGCCATAATTTCCCCACATATTTTTTAATATTTTTTTTAGGGTTGTTTCATCAATATTTGGAATAGCTTTTTTGATATTTGAAACTATTTTTTTTTTAGATCTAAAAAATGGACCAAGTAAAGTTCCAACTAAATGCCCAAACTTAGAACCGTTTTTAAGTCCTAGTAATTTAAAA
>CACPLE010000036.1 GCA_902634695.1 uncultured Pelagibacteraceae bacterium | reverse complement strand
AATATTATCCCCTCCTGCGCTAACAATAATATCTTTTTTTCTGTCAGTAATTTTTAAATAACCATCTATAGGATCTATTTCGCCAATATCTCCAGTATGCAACCATCCATTTATAATAACTTTTTCAGTTTCTTCTTTTTTATTCCAATAACCAAGCATTACATTTTCGCCTTTAACTAATATTTCGCCATCTTCAGCAATCTTAACTTTGTTTCCTTTAAAAGGAGGGCCAACTGTTTCTACTTTAATTTTGTGAATAGGGTTGCAACTTACTACTGGAGAAGTCTCAGTTAAACCATATCCTTGGAGAGTAGGGAGACCAATTGAATTTAAAAACTCTCCTATTTCTCGATCTAAAGCTCCTCCTCCAGAAATAAATGCTTTTAAATTACCACCAAATTGTTTTTTAACCTTTTTTCTCACTAATAAGTTTGTGATTGAATTTAAAAATTTTTCAAAAAAGGTCATTTTTTCATTTAACAATTTTTTCTTACCTAATCGAATTGTTGCATTAATTAACTTAGCTTTAATTCCAGTTTGTTTTTTCATATTAAGATTAATTTTATTATAGAGATTTTGATAAAATCTTGGAACGGCAGTCATTATTGTTGGTTTTGCTTCAGACATATTGTCTAAAAGTTTTTCTATTTTTTCTGCATAATAAACTTTTGCTCCAACTGCTATCTGGGCAAATTGAACACAGTGCTCATATGAATGTGAAAGAGGAAGCCAAGTTAAAAATATTGGTTTTGAGTCTATTAAAGGTTTCATTATTTCACATGCTCCAACAAGATTATTCAAAATACCACCATGACTTAAAATAACTCCTTTTGGATTTCCTCCAGTTCCTGAAGTATAAATTATACATGCGGCTGATGATCTTTTTAAATTTAAATTATTTATTTTATCTTCTTCTGCTAAATTATTTTTTATAATTGAATTAAAGTCTAAATATTTTTCTTTATCATTTATATTTAAGTTATAATGTGTCTTTTCTGCATCTTCGAAACTAATTACTTTTTTTATAAAATTTTTTTCATTAATTGTTTTATTTAATTTTTTGAGCATTTCATTATTAGACACAATTACAATTGCTGGTTCACAGTCTTCAATTAAATATTTATAATCATCTTCTGTATAAGTTGTGTATGCTGGAACTGTAATTCCGCCAGACAACATAATAGATAAATCAGCAATAAACCATTCTGGTCTATTTTCTGACACTAAAAGACATCTATCACCTTCTTTAATATTTTTTTTTATTATCTTCGAAAACTTAAATATATTTATTTTTACTTCTTCCCACGTAAAAGTTTTTTTATTATTTGGATTTAACCATTGTAGAAAAACATCTTTGGGATTTTGTTTTTCTGTTTGATAAAAAAATAATTCAATTAAACTGTTAAAATTATCTAAATTCATATTGTAATTGGTGGGCAAAGAGAGACTCGAACTCTCACAGCATTGCTACCATTGGATTTTGAGTCCAACGCGTCTACCAGTTCCGCCATTCGCCCTCACTTTCTTTTAATTAATTAAATAGTATAAGAATGTAATTTATAATAAAACCATAAAATGCTTAAAATTCTATATGATAAAACTTTAAAATTAGCAGCACATAAAAGTGCAAATTTTTATTTATCTGTTGTTTCCTTTGTAGAAAGTTCTTTTTTTCCAATTCCACCGGATGTTATGATTATACCAATGTCGTTAGCAAAAAAGGAGGAATATTTAAAAATATTTTTTATTGCTACTTTATTTTCTTCTTTAGGGGGTTTGTTTGGTTATTTTATTGGTTCTCTATTCACTGATAATGCAATCTCACTCATGAAATTTTATGGCTATGAAGATCAAGTTTTACATTTAAAAAATCACTTAAATTCCAAAAGTGGTGCTTACTCTTTATGGTTAGGAACACTATTTCTTGCAGGTTTCACGCCTATTCCTTTTAAAATTTTTACTATAACAAGTGGAATTATAAATTTTAATATTTTTGCTTTTTTTATTATATGTCTTATTTCTCGTGGTTTAAGATTTTTTATTGTGGCTTATTTTTCTGTTAAATTTGGAAAACCTTTTATTTCTTTTTTAGAAAAAAAAGGAGGTAT
>CACPLE010000035.1 GCA_902634695.1 uncultured Pelagibacteraceae bacterium | reverse complement strand
ACAAATGGCAAAAAGGAATTACCAAGCAGCCGAAGATACAGATGGAGGACCTGAAAGCGATACTACGGACGCAAGAGATGATATATCTGCATGTCAAAGTAATACAAGCGCAGGAGTGACTGGAAATAAATTTCGTACAGGGGGAACAGCTTCTTGTTATAAAGGCCGTACATTTACATTCGATATGGTAGCACCCACAAACGATGATGGATCAATAAATAAAGATACTCTCACAGTTTTAGAACTAGTTGGTTCAACTATGAAAAAAACTGATTATCAATCAGCAAAAATGGAAAATGGTAGATTAATTTTAACGTTTGCTGCAGACAAAACATTTAATTTTAGTGGTAGTGCATTAAATGAAGTCCCAAGTGATAATTTTACTGTAAAAATTTCTTGCCATTCAGAAACTGGAGTTCCATACCAATGGGATTATAGTCAACTGGGAGAAACCTGGTCTACTCCTAGAATAGCGAGAATACCTTCTGCAGAACCTTCAAGAAGAAATGATTTATATTATGACAGATATGTTGCGATTATGGGAGGTGGAAAAGGTGCTGCAAATTCATGTGCTGGCTCAGCAGTATATTTAGTTGATTTAGAAAAAAAAGGAGAAATATTTGGAGCCGTAAAGGATGGGGATGGAAACGATCCAGTTGCGCTAAACGGTGGGCCAATTAGAATTGTTGATACCGAGCCTGATGGAGTAACACTAGAAGATGGGAGTAAACAACCAACAAATAATGGAAGCGATATTGGAAATTCATTACCAAATAACCCTATAGTTATTACTCCCGACACAGCACCAGGAATTCCATGGAGAGGAGCAATGGTTTATATTAATGATTTCGAAGGAAAAATTACTAAAATTAATTTAACTAATTCAAATGAACATGGAGCAGAATATTTTAGCCAAACAACTTTAGCTAGACTTAATGCAAACAAAGTGAACCAAAGGTATAGTTACTTTAGTATGGATGCTGGAATAGGCCAAACAGACGGTGAGCTGTGGTTGTTTGGCGGGACAGGTGACTTTGCAAACCTTGGCTTAGTAACCAATGGTATGGACAATATTTTGTATGGAGTTAAAGATGAAGACTATCCATATTTTAAACATTTGAAAGTAAAAATACCTTCTCCATATACAACAGCCGGTGCTAAAGATCCAAATTTTTTCAAATATGCACATATGGGGGCAGATCAAGCGACATCAATTGACGATACTACACTTTGTGTAGCAAAAAGCGGAACAGATTCCACCACTGCTTGTCCTGATGCTTCGCAAAAAGCTTGGAGAATTAATTTAGATATTACGGGAGACATTCAATATAGAAAAGTAACAGGTGCCCCTAAACTTTTTAAAGGTGTTGTATATTTTCCAGTTTACCAACCACCTGCAAAAGGTGGAAACAAGTGTACGATTGGAGATGCTTATATTTGCGCTGCGGATGATGAATGTGGTAATAATGTTTCAGGTTTATTAAAAGAAGCAGAAGGAACATCCACAACATCAATTTCAGGTACAACTGACGCAGTAGCTGAAGATACAGCGGGAAGAACAGAAAACCCATTTGCTTGTAAAGGTGTGAGAGCAGGTATATTATCAGAAATAGTTGTATTTGCTGATCAGCTATTTGCAAACGTCGCTGGACCAGATGAAGATAAAGATACTTTATACCAAACAGATGCTGCAAAAGGTGAGGTTTCGACAAGTCGTGGTAATTGGAGAGACAGTTCCAACTAGATAATTTATATTGCATGGAATGTTTAAAAATTATTTATCATTTTCTAAGTCAATAATTTTTGTTTTAATTTTAATTATATTACCTGCTAATTTGTTTGCAGAGACTCTTTCTTCGTCTCAAACAAACACTAGTACTGATACCATTCAAGACTATACAGTTAATACTGGCGTTACTCTTACCATTCAAGATGCTTCGCCAGGTTTAAAGATTACAGGAAGCGATAGAACTTTAAAGAACTACGGCACTATACGAAGTGAACAAGATGCTGAGGATGGAGTTACAAACATAACAATAAAGGCAGTTGGTCCTACTGATGGAGCTTATGATGTAAAAATATATAACTACGGTACAATTTACCAAGAAAATACATCAGCAATTTTCGTTCCGAACAACGAAGATCAAAATGGTGATGGTATTGGTGCTTATGTATATAACGAAGGCACTATCCAGTCTGATGATGTATGGACAATAAGATATCACTCATCTGATTATACTAAATTTGATAACTATGGAACTATAACTGCCCCTAACAGTCAATATACTTTTAGAGGTTACAGTGATAACTATACAACTATCAATAACTATACAGGAGCCTTAATTTATGCCGAAGGCTCAGGTGCAATATCTCAAAAATGGGGATCACTGAGTGATCAAATGACAGTTAACAACTGGGGAAAAATTTCAGCAGAATGGGACACAGTAACATTAGGAGACGCATCTGTTTTAAATAACTACGGAGAGATAGTTGTACAAAATACAAGCTATAGTTCAAGAGCGGCTATACAGATATGGGGTGACAATAGTACAGTGAATTTATATGACGGAACTCTTTTAGTTGGTACAATTGATGCAGCTGACAAGAGTCCATCAGGAAGTACGCTTAATCTAGATCTTTGTTCTTCTTATTATTTTGCAGTTGAAGGTACATGGACAGTTAATGATAACTCAGGATGTGGAAACTTAGTTTATAGCGGCGGATATGCCCAAGGAGTATCTCTTTTATTTCAG
>CACPLE010000034.1 GCA_902634695.1 uncultured Pelagibacteraceae bacterium | reverse complement strand
TATGCTTACACTAATTATTTAAGCACTCCCAAATATGTTATGGGAGAAAATAAGTTTGAACACGATTATTTATATGTTTCTTATCCTGAGTTAATGAAAAAAATTAGAATGAAATATGGTGAAATTGAAACATCTAAACTAAAAATTAGAACTTGCGATAATCATTTTTTTAATCACAAGTACAACTTTAGAAATTTCTTAAAAATAAACCAAACAGATGCTGAAGATGCCGATTATGTTATTATGACTAATAGAAACTTAAGATATAGAAAAATGAATTGTTTCCAATTGTTTCAAGGAGAAGATATTGTAAGTGTTAAAAGATTAGGCTTGACCCTATCGTCTTTTAGAAAAATTACCTCTAAAGATGCAAAAGAATACATGACTCATGATTGGAGAATGAAAAATGAGAAATGGTATAAAAAAAGAATTGAACGTGGAGAAAAAAATCCAACAGGATACAATTTAAAATAATTATAATTTATTCAATCTAATTCAAATTCGTTTGAATATTCTTTTATTAGTTTTTGGTTTTGTTTTTTTTTATTTAAATAACAATTTCCAATAATTAATATATCTAACTGTGTGCCCATAAAGCATCTAAAAGCATCTTTTGGACTGTTAACTATAGGTTCTCCTCTTACATTAAATGAAGTGTTGACTAATATTGGACATCCTGTTGTTTCTTTAAATTTTGAAATTAATTTAAAGTACTTGGGATTTGTTTCTTTGCTTACAGTTTGTATTCTTGCAGAATAGTCAATGTGTGTAACTGCTGGGATTTCTGATCTTTTTAAATTAATCTTATCTATACCAAATAATTTTTCTTCCTCATTAGACATTGCAATACACTTATCTTTGTTTACATTGGCAACCATTAGCATGTATGGACTATCAGTATGTAGATCAAACCAATCTGATAAATTTTCCTTTAAGACTGAAGGTGCAAATGGTCTAAAACTTTCTCTGTATTTTACTTTTAAATTTAAATTTTTTTGCATATCTGGAGATCTTGGATCACCTAATATTGATCTTGCTCCCAATGCACGAGGTCCAAATTCCATTCTTCCTTGAAACCATCCTACTGCATTTCCATTAGATATATCTTCAGCTGTTTTATTAATTAAATCATTTTCTTCTAATACATTGAAATTTGCTCCTATGTTTTCTAGCGTTTTTTCAATTTCTTTTTGATTATATTCTGGTCCTAAATATGAACCTTCCATACTATCATTTTTGTTTATAACTCTTGGATTGTTTTGCTCTATATACCACAAAGCAAGAGCAGCACCTAATGAACCACCTGCGTCTCCTGCCGCTGGCTGTATCCAAATATTTTCAAAAATTTTTTCCTTTAATATTTTTCCATTAGCTACACAGTTTAATGCTACACCACCAGCTAAACATAGATTCTTTAGGCCATATTCTTTTTTTATTGATTTTGCTAATTTAATCATAATTTCTTCTGTTATTTTTTGAATAGAAGCTGCAACATCCATATGAAATTGAGTTAAGTTTTCAGTTTTTGGATTTCTAGGTTTTTGACCAAATAATTTATCAAATTTTTCATTAGTCATTGTTAAACCTGTTGCATAATCAAAATAACTTTGATCTAGTCTAAATGTACCATCTTCTTTAATATCTATTAATTTATAGATTTTATCTGTAAAAAGCGGTTTACCATATGGAGCAAGTCCCATTAATTTATATTCACCACTATTTACTTTAAATCCTGTATAATAGGTAAAAGCCGAATATAATAAACCAAGAGAATGTGGAAAATGAATTTCTTTTTTTATTTCAATTTTGTTTTTACTTCCTACTGCAACTGTGGTTGTTGCCCATTCACCAACACCATCAGCAGTTAACACAATAGCCTCCTCAAAAGGAGATGGAAAAAAAGCACTGGCAGCATGACTTAAATGATGATCTGAAAAAAAAATTTTTTCTTCATTATTAAAATTTTCATCATGTGTATTTAATTTATTTATTAAAAATTTTTTTTGAAATAATTTTTCTTTTAGCCAAATAGGCATTGCTTTACAGAAAGATTTAAATCCTCTTGGGGCAAAAGCGACATAAGTTTCGAGAAGTCTTTCAAATTTTAAAAATGGCTTTTCAAAAAAAATTATCTGATCAACTTCACTAAGTTTTAAATTTGCATATTTAAGAACAAATTCTACAGCATTGTATGGATAGCTTGCGTCATGTTTAATTCTAGTAAATCTTTCTTCTTGAGCAGCAGCAACAATTTTACCATCTATTAATATTGATGCTGCACTATCGTGATAAAAAGCTGAAATACCTAGGATCGATTTCATTAAAAAAATATTCTATTGATTATAATTAATTCAATTTATTATTTTTCTTACCAATTACAATAAATAAACCACCATCAGAACCTAACTTATTAAAAATCATTGAAAATTGATTTATAATTCTAGAATAAAAACTTCCGCTAGGTTTTTTTTCAAATAAATTCTCAAAATTTTGGTTTAATTCAAAATCACAACACGGTATTGAATTAATAAATTCTATATTATTTTTTTTAAACCAATTCAAAACTTCATCTAAAGTATGCAAGCTCTCAATAGGATGATAATATTGATCTCTTATCCATGATTTTTTTTCCTCATCGCTAATTTTGAGATGTTTTAATGTTGGATCAAATATCTCTAAAAATTTTACTCCAAAAATCTTACTAAAATACTTCCTTAAGATTGTTCTAATTCTTCCAATTTTATTATAAAGACCTATCAAAATATAACCTTCGTCTTTAAGAGACTTTGAGAGTAATTCAAAAGCTTTATAAGGATTTTTAGTATGATGTAAAACTCCGTTGCACCAAATAAAATCAAAATAATCACTTTCTAAAACGTCATCGAAAATATCTGCATTAACAAATTCGATATTAGTAATTTCATTTTTATCAGCAAAATTTTTTGCAAGATTTAAAGATTGGATTGTTGGATCAAAACCAACAATTTCATTATTTGTTCCTAAAGAAAAATAAATTGATAAT
>CACPLE010000033.1 GCA_902634695.1 uncultured Pelagibacteraceae bacterium | reverse complement strand
ACGTAAAAAAGATTTAGTTATTGCCAAAACAAAACTAGACATAACTAATGAAATCATCGAACTTGTAAATTCTAAAGTAAAAAAAATTAATCTAAACTAATGATTAAAAATCCTTTTTTTAAAAACAAAGGTCCATTTAAATTAAAGTTTCTTATTTATAATGAAAAAACTGGTTTAGATTCAGATAGTGGAGTTGGATCATTTTCTGATAATGTGCTTATTTCAGATGTTAAAAACTTAAATGATGCAACAGAAAATGATATTACTTTTTTTCATTCTGCTAAATACAAGGATATAGCTAAGTCTACCAAAGCATCTGCATGTATAACTGAAGAAACTTTAATTAAATATTTACCTTCCAAATGTATAAAAATATGCGTTAAAAATGTTCTTCTTTTAACTGCTCAAGTAACAGAACAATTTTATCCAGACTCCATAACTGATAATAATAATTTTAATCTTAGACCAATTCATGATGACTTTAAAAATATTGTGTCTGGCCTAAATACTTTAGTTGGTCCAAATGTTAAAATTGGAGCAAATTCTACAATTGGTCATAATACTATAATTGAACAAAATGTTTCGATTGGAAACAATTGTCACATCGGATCAAATGTTATTTTGAGAAATACATTGCTCGATGACAATGTACATGTTTTAGATTTTGCTATTGTTGGAAAAAAAGGCTTTGGTTTTATTCCAAATAAAAAAAATAATTATAGGTACCCTCATATTGGCTATGTACATATTAAAAAAAATAGTGAAATTGGCTCAGGCGCGACAATTGACAGAGGTTCTTTATCAGAGACAATTATTGGTGAAAATACTTATTTAGACAATCAAGTTCATATTGCACATAATGTAAAAATTGGTAATAACTGTATTATAGCTGGACAAGTTGGTATTGCTGGAAGTTCTGTATTAGGAGATAATGTAATGATTGGTGGACAAGCAGGTATATCTGGACATTTAAAAATAGGCAACAATGTTCAAATTGGTGGCGGAAGTGGTGTAGTTAAGAATATACCTGACAATATGAAAGTAATGGGATATCCAGCTACTGATATTAAAAATTTTTTAAAGGAATCAAAAAATAATAATGACTGACTCTTTAAATAAGCAAGATATTGAAAATCTTTTGCCTCATAGAGAACCTATGCTGCTTATAGATGAATTAATTAACATTAAAAAATTAAAGTCAGCCACGGGAGTAGTTAATGTTAAAAAAGATAGTTTTTATGTTCAAGGACATTTTCCTAACCAACCCGTTATGCCAGGTGTATTAATCGTTGAAGCATTTGGTCAAGCTGCAGCCGCTTTAACAGCCCATGGTATAGACAAAGCTACCTATGAAAATAAACTTGTTTTTTTAATGAGTGTAGAAAAAGCACGATTTAGAAATCCAGTTGTTCCAGATTGTAAACTTTTACTAAAAATTGAAGCTATCAGATCACATGGTAGAGTATGGAAATATCAAGGTGAAGCTTTTGTTGGGGAAAAAAAAATGGCTGATGCTCAATGGTCTGCAACAATTGTAGATAGGAAATAATTAGCAACAAATCTTGATAAGTAATCAAAAATAATTTTGATAAATTATACTAATTGTGATCCATAAAAGTTCAATAATTAGTGAAGATGCTAAAATTTCAGATAGCGCTGAGATAGGACCTTACGTTTTAATTGGTCCAAATGTGAAAATAGGTAATAATGTTATTATTCATTCCCATGTTAATATTTCAGGAGACACAATCATAGGCGATGGCTGTAAAATATTTCCTTTTGCTTCAATTGGTAACGCTCCGCAGGATTTAAAATATAGTGGAGAAAAAACAAATTTAGTTATAGGAAAAAATAATACAATCAGAGAATATGTTACAATTAATCCCGGAACTGAAGGTGGCGGCGGTAGCACAATAATAGGTAGTAATTGTCTATTTATGATCTCCTCACATATTGCACACGATTGTAAAATTGGAAATAATGTAGTTATAGCTAATAACGTTCCTATAGGTGGACATGGGGTTATAGAAGATGATGTAATAATTGGTGGCAATGCGGCAGTTCATCAATTTACTAGAGTAGGTAAAATGGCAATGATAGGAGGAATGACTGGTGTAACAACGGATGTTATTCCTTATGGATTATCTTTAGGAAATAGAAATTATCTAGATGGGATAAATTTAATTGGTCTAAGAAGAAAAAATATACCAAATAAAGATATATTAGAATTATCCAGTGCCTACAAAGAAATATTTAAAACTAGTAATCTTAATGAAAACTTAAATAAACTTAATGGTGAATTTAAAGAAAACAATTTAGTAAATGATATAATTGAATTTATAAACAAAGACAAAAAAAGACCCATATGTACACCATTTGCAAAATAAAATGATAGGATTATTTTTTGGTGAGTCAAATTTTCCAAAAGAAATATTAAAAAACGTTAAAAGAAATAAAATCAAATATAAAATTATTGATTTAACAAAAAAAAAAATTTTTAAAAAAGACAAAAATTCCTTTTCTGTTTCCATAGGACAGTTTGGTAAAATTCTAAAAATTTTAAAAGAAAATAAATGTAAAAAAGTTTTATTCGCTGGAAAAGTTGAAAAACCAAAAATTTCAAAATTAAAACTTGATTTAAAAGGGATATATTACATACCAAGAATAATAAAAGGTGCAAAATTAGGTGATGCTGCAATTCTGAAAGAAGTAATTAAAATATTGAAGATTGAAAAAATTAAAGTTGTAAGCTCATTGTTTTTTAATCCAGAGCTTAGTTTAAAAAAGGGCATTTATTCTAAAATAAAACCAAATAAAGAAGATAAAAAAAATATTACAAAAGCTATAAGAACATTGAATAAATTAGGTAAATACAACTTTAGCCAAGGAACTGTAGTTAGAAACAGAAAAGTTATAGCTGTTGAAGGTAGGGGCGGCACAGAAAAAATGCTTAGAAAATGCAAGAGTAAAAAATTCAAAAATAATGGTGTTTTGGTGAAATTTCCTAAAAAGAAACAAGATCTTAGAATCGATCTACCAACAGTAGGTTTAAAAACCTTGAAGCAGTGCAAAGCTGCGGGACTTAAAGGAATAGTTGTAAAAAGCAGTCAGAATGTATTTTTAGATAAAAATAAAAGTATTAGTTTTATTAACAAAAATAAAATGTTCATTTCAGTTAGATGAAAAAAATATTTGTACTTACTGGAGAACCATCAGGAGATAAACTTGCCTCTGAAGTTATATACAAAC
>CACPLE010000032.1 GCA_902634695.1 uncultured Pelagibacteraceae bacterium | reverse complement strand
TACGATATATCTGATGATCTCTACGATATTTTTCTTGACCCTAAAAAACAATATTCTTGTGGTTATTTTAAAAATGAAAATGATACTTTGGAAGCAGCACAAAATAATAAGATTGATCATCTAATAAAAAAATTAAATCTAAAATCTAATCAGAAAGTTTTGGATATTGGAAGTGGCTGGGGTTCGCTCGCAATTGAAATAGCACAAAAAACAAAATGCGAAGTTACTGGTATTACATTATCTGAAAACCAATATAAATACAGCATGCAGAAAGCTAAGGAAAATAATCTAGAAAACCAAGTTCAATTCAAACTTGCTGATTATAGAAATTTAAATGAAAAATTTGACAGAATAGTAAGCGTAGGAATGTTTGAACATGTTGGAAGAAAATTTTACAATACTTTTTTTCAACAAATAAATAATTTATTAAACGACGAAGGGTTAGCTTTGCTTCACACCATAGGCTCAGTTGATGGTCCAAGAGATCCTCAGCCTTGGATTACAAAATATATTTTTCCTGGAGGATATACTCCTAGTATGAGCCAAGTTGTTGAGCCGATTGAAAAATCAGGTCTTATTATATCAGATATAGAAGTCTTAAGAATGCACTACTCCCATACATTAAGAAATTGGAAAGAAAGATGCATAGCCAACAAATCTAAGATTTTACAAATGTTTGATGAAAAATTTTTCCGCATGTGGGAGTTTTATTTAGCTTCATGCGAATTAGCATTTAAGTGGGGAGATCAGGTTGTATTTCAATTTCAATTAACAAAAAATTTAACAACCGCACCTACTACAAGAGACTATATTTATTAATATTTTCTTGATAAATCTAAAATAGTTATTTTTTATGAAAAAAAAGAAAAGAAAAAAAATAAAACGTAAAAAGACAATAAAACCAAAACTATCAAAAAAGATACATAAAAAAAAAATACATAGCAAAAGGTATAAAAAAAATATATCTAGAAAAAAAATTTCAAAAAATAAAAAAAAAATTAAATTTAGATACAATTCAAAAAGCACAATATTAAAAATTGTAAAACTCCAAGATAAGATTAAATCTAAATTTATGTTTAAGTTTAATTTTAGTCTTGAAAAAACCATTCAAGGTTTTTTTCAGAGCATTGCTGATAAGATAGAGGAATATCAAAATATAAAAGCCGAAGAAAGAAGAAGAAAGCAAATTGAAGAAAATAAAAAAATGCAACAAGAAAGACTGGCTGCCAAAAAAGAATTTGAATTACAAAAAAAATTAAAGTTAGAAGAAAAGAAAAAAGAACTTCGCGAAGAAGCTAGACTGGAAAAAGAGAGGACACAAGACATAAAATTATTTCTTAGAAAAGAACAGGCTATCATCAGAAAAGAGCAAGCCGAAAGACAAAGAAAATTTCTTGAAGAACTTAAAATTGAAAAGCAGATTGAAAAATTTAGAATTAGAGAAATTAAAGAGTTAGAGAGGTTAGAAAAAATTTCATTAAAAGAACAACGAGAAGATTATGCTGGATTACAAGAAAGAATTGATAAATTAAAAGAAAAATATCGAATTATCAGAGATCAAAAAATTAGAGAAAGAGTAGAGGCCTTAGGAGTTAAAGTACAAGAAGGAGATGATAGAGAAATTCTTTTACAAAAAGAAAGAGAATATTTATTAGAAAGACAAAAAATTGAAAATTGTCTTGAAAGTTTTTATAGAAGTGCAAGTAGTTTAGTGTTTCAGCTTAACAAGCGACATATAACAAGACACATGTCCATCTTTAGATGTGTTGATCGAAGGTTTGAAACGGGAGAGATATTTATTAAATGGGACGAGGCTATAGATGATGAGTGGCTTTTGTTAATTTATATAAAAGATAATTCTCCTGATGAAGGAATTATTATAGAAGATAAAACAAACCCAGAAAAAAATATAACTCATGAACTGAAAACTAATGAAATATTTAATGCATCTGACTTAATGGTCGATTCATTGACACAACTTTTAGCTAGGGTAAGAGATAAAAATAAAAAAAATTAATAGTTTTTTATTCTGTAACATAAACTGAAACACCTCTAGAATTTATATCAACATCAAATTTTTTATGAAGTGGAGGGAATGCTCTTTGAGAACAATCTAATCTATCACATGTTCTGCAGGACACACCTATTGGCAACTCTGATTTTTTGTCGTTTATATCTAAATTTTCAGTATAAACAAATTCTTTTGCATATTTGGCTTCACATCCCAGTCCGATCGATAATATACTTTTTTTTTGTCCGTATCGACCAACTCCTTTTTCTACAGTTTTAGCAATACAAACGTATTTTTCACCATTTGTCATTTTACTAACGGCAGCTTGAATTACACCTGGTCTTGAAAAGGCAGAATAAACGTTCCATCTTGGGCATGCCCCTCCATATCTTGGTATTTCTATTCCAGACAAAGAAAATCTTTTGGAAATATTTCCTGCAACATCCACTCTTAAGAAATGAAATGGTATTCCAGGAAGTTTTGGATCTTGTAAACATGTTACTCTATGAGCAACTTGTTCAAATGAAGTGGCAAATGTATTTTGTAAAAGTTCTAAATCATATTTTAATTCTTTACACTCATTATGAAAAGGTTTGTAAGGCATTAAAATTGCTGCACCACAATAATTTAATAGTGCTACTCTTGTTAGTTTTTTTGATTCTTCTGATGGAAAGTTAAAAGTTGACAAGTAATCATCAATTTCTTTATGTGCACCCTCTTGTGAGATTTGAGCAGCAGCAAAAAGTTTTTTTGTTTCAAGAGAAAGATAATCTGACAATAGTAGTTCTTTTTCTTTAACTTTAAAAATTTTAGAAAAAGGTTTTCCTTCTTCTGGAATAACATCTTTTACCAATATGCCATATTCGTTTTTTAAAAAATCACATAAAGCAATATATCTTGTTCTATTATTTTGCTTAACTTTTTCAAAAATAATATTTGCGAAATTTTCTAATTTAGGAAAAAAATTTTTATTTTCTTGTAAAAAATCTGAAATAACTTCACCTGGAAAAGCTGCTTTTCTACCATCTATAATTTTTCCAGAAATATTTTCAACTTTATTTACAATTTCATGATCCTTTTGTTTAAAGTTGTCACCCAACCTAACCAGAGCTTTTGCAATCTTTGGATTTGTGTTAACTAGATCTTTTACTTCGGGCCCTACTATATCTAAATTTTCAAATAACTGATCATCTAAAAGTTCCGAAATATCATTTTCTAAATTTATATCTGCTTTACTAGTTAGATCTGATAATTCAATCCTAAGTTCTTGGCAGACTTTTAGAAGCAAATCACCATCAATATTTCTTTTTCCACTTTCAATTAAGTTTAGATAACTGGGAGAAATATTTATTTGTTCTGCTAGTTTATTGGCTTGCAAACCAAATTGTCTTCTAAAGGCTTTTATTTTGGGTCCAATTTTTAAATCTAGCTTTTTTATGTTCTTATCCTTGGAAAATTTTGAAATTGCAATTTTTGTATTATATAAATTAATTTCGTTTTCACTTGCTAGATCTGATAATTCAATCCTAAGTTCTTGGCAGA
>CACPLE010000031.1 GCA_902634695.1 uncultured Pelagibacteraceae bacterium | reverse complement strand
TTACTTTAGTTTTTGTATTTGGAAAAAGTGCAATCATAGGTATTTTTAAAGATATTGCTTTTTCTACGATTTTTCCTATTTTATTTATGCTATATCTGTTAATACCAGGCATTGTTTTTATTGGTTGAACCGTGTTTTTTCCATCAATTAAAAAAATTGGCATTATTAAATCGTTAGAAGAAAGGTTTGATTCTTCAACTAATCTACGAGTCCAATTAAATTTTCTATTTCTTCTAAGCCTTAAGTTTGGATATTTTCCAGTGATAATCATTCTCAATTACTTTTATGTATGCGACATTAGTTTTATATATTAAAATATTATATACTGTAGTTATAAAAATACTATGTCTAGTGATTTTCATAAAGTAGAAAACTTAAAGTTTGATATTTCTAAACTCCAAAATGCACTAAAAACTGTTCTGAAAAGAAAAAGTTATGATGACGCAGCAGGAACCAAATATATTGCTGGTATTTCATTAAATCAAGTTCCTGGAAACCCAGAATCAACAAAAGGTGAAAATGTAAAAGGCATATACTGGACCAAACCAGATAGTTCTGGAAAAGAAGTTGTTAGAGCAAAAAAAATTGATGAAGCCTCATATACAGAATTTGTAGAAGAATTAAAAGATACATATTTTAAAGAAGTTTATGATGAGCTTTCAAAAAGATTTAAACTTGGTAGAGTGAGAATATTGCTTAAGGAACCTAGATCTACATTGAGCTGGCATAGAGACCCCGAGCCAAGATTACATATTCCAATAATTACCAACCCTGGCGCAATAATGGTAGTCGATCAAGTGGCAAAACATTTACCTGCTGATGGATCAGTGTGGATAACAAATAATTTAAAATACCACAATGCATTCAATGGTGGTGAGGAAAATAGAGTGCATTTAGTTGCATGCGTTTTAGACTATAAATTTAATTAGTTTTAATTTATAAACAGGCTAAGTTGAAAAATATTTTTATTGCATCAGACCACGCGGGCTATAAATTAAAAAATAGCATAATTTCAAAATTTTCAAAAAACCAAAAGATTGTCGATCTTGGCCCAAATTCTAATGAATCTGTAGATTATCCTGATTTTGCAAAAAAACTGTCAAAAAGAGTTGCTTCTAGGAAAGGTAGCTTTGGAATACTTGTTTGTGGTTCCGGCATGGGAATGGCTATAACCGCAAATAAAACTAAGAATATAAGAGCAGCACTGTGTTACAGTAAGAAAAATACCAAATTATCTCGATTGCATAATAATGCAAACATCATTACATTGGGGGAAAGATTGATTAATAAAAATAAGGCATTCAATCTAATTAAAATTTTCTTAAGTACAAAATTTGAAGGTGGTAGACACTTAAGAAGAGTAAAAAAAATGTAGTTATGTCAAGTGAAAGCAGATACTTAAACGATCAATACAAAAGCTTTTTTGAGGACAGTTTATCAAAAACTGATCCAGAATTGCACAAAGCTATTAATAACGAATTAAAAAGACAACAAGAACATATTGAATTAATTGCTTCCGAAAATATTGTTTCTCAAGCTGTATTAGAGGCGCAGGGATCTGTTTTAACTAATAAATATGCCGAAGGTTATTCGGGAAAAAGATATTATAATGGCTGTGAACACGTTGATGTTGCTGAAAACTTAGCTAACGAAAGGTTAAAGAAATTATTTAATTGTAAATTTGCAAACTCACAACCTCACTCAGGAGCTCAAGCTAATGGCGCTACATTTTTAGCTTTACTTAAGCCAGGTGATACTTTTATGGGAATGAGTTTAAATTCCGGAGGCCATATTACTCATGGATTAAAAATCTCAATGTCTGGAAAATGGTTTAATCCTATTGGTTATGATGTTGATAAAGATTCTGAGCTTATTGATTACGATAATGTCGAAAAACTTGCATTAGAACATAAACCAAAACTTATAATCGCAGGTGGAAGTGCTTATTCTAGAGTTATAGATTTTAAAAGATTTAGAGAAATTGCTGATAAAGTAAGAGCCTACCTAATGGTTGATATGGCACATTTTTCTGGACTTGTTGCTGGTAAAGGTTATCCAAATCCATGTGAACATGCTCATGTTGTTACATCTACTACACATAAAGTTTTTAGAAGCGCAAGAGGTGGAATAATTTTAACTAATGATGAGACAATAAGCAAAAAAATAAATACAGCTGTTTTTCCAGGTTATCAAGGAGGTCCATTGATGCATATTATAGCAGCAAAAGCAGCTGGTTTTCTAGAAGCTTTAAAACCTGAATTCAAAAATTATATAAAATCTGTAAAAGATAATGCTAAGGTTTTGTCTGAAACATTAAAAACTAATGGTTTTAAAATTTATTCTGGCGGAACCGATACACATCTAATGCTAGTTGATTTGAGACCATTTAATGTAAAAGGAAATTTAGCAGCAGAAAGCTTAAGTAGAGCAAATATTACCTGTAATAAAAATGGAATTCCTTTTGATAGTGAAAGCCCAATGGTAACATCTGGAATAAGACTTGGTTCCCAAGCTGCTACTACGCGTGGTTTTGGTTTAAAAGAGTTTCAA
The DNA here is from genome assembly GCA_902634695.1 of uncultured Pelagibacteraceae bacterium. GTDB lineage: Bacteria > Pseudomonadota > Alphaproteobacteria > Pelagibacterales > Pelagibacteraceae > Pelagibacter. Next base: position 1,039 of record CACPLE010000031.1, on the reverse strand, counting down.
AAAGTAGGCGAATTAATTACAAAAACTGTAAAAGGATTATCATTAAATCCAAATGACAACTCAAAAATAGAAGACGAAGTAAGAAAAGAAGTGATCGATCTTTGTTATAAATTTCCAATATATAAAAATTTAAAATAAATGATTTGTTCATCTTGCAAAAAAGGGGATACATCTGTTGTAGATTCTAGACCTACAGAAGATGGCACTGCGATAAGGCGAAGAAGACAATGTGTGTGTGGCAACAGATTTACCACATTTGAAAGAGTCCAATATAGAGAGCTTATGGTTGTAAAAAAAAATGGTAGAAAGTCTTCATTTGATAGAGATAAATTAGCTAAATCAATTTATATTGCTTTAAAAAAAAGACCTATAGATACAGACACCGTTGAAAAATTTATAAGTAAAATTTCAAGATCTCTTGAAGAGTTAGGACAAGCAGAAATTTCAAGTAATACAATCGGCACTATGGTAATGGAGGGTTTGAAGGAGCTAGACCCTGTAGCATATGTTAGATTTGCTTCTGTTTATAGAAATTTCAAGGAAGAAAAAGATTTCGTTCAATTTGTGGACAGATTAGATGTCTACAAAAAGAGATAAATTTACCAATAAAGATAGGTTTTTTATGAATCTTGCTTTTAATTTGGCAAGAGATAAGCATGGCCGAACAGGAAAAAATCCTTCGGTTGGTTGCGTAATTGTAAAAAATAATGAAATTATATCTATTGGACAAACTGGTTACAACGGCAGACCTCATGCTGAATATAATGCTATAAAATCATGCAAAAAAAATTTGAAAGGTTCAACTTTATATTCAACTTTAGAACCATGTGCTCACTTTGGCAAAACTCCTCCCTGTTGTAACTTAATTATTAAATCTAAAATTAAAAAAGTTATATTTTCTTTAATAGATATTGATCCAATTACTAAAGGTAAATCATTTAAAATATTAAGAAATAAAAAAATAAAAGTAACGAAAAATTTGCTTCATAATGTGGGAAATAGATTTTACAAACCTTATAGAGTAAATAAATTAAAAAAA
>CACPLE010000030.1 GCA_902634695.1 uncultured Pelagibacteraceae bacterium | reverse complement strand
CTAAATAATCCAAAACCTTTTCCTAAATCATTTGAATCTAACATGTTTGTCATCATTACCCTGCTAGCACTTTGTATAGAGCCAATAAAAAAAGAAATAACCATTACGTTGTAAAAGAATTCACTTTTAGTTTGAGCTATAAGTGAACCATAAAAAACTGTTAATGTTAATACAGCAATACAGGTTAGAATAATTTTTTTAGAAGAAAATTTATCATTTAAATAACCGCCAAGCAAAACTCCAACGAACGCAACTATGTTACTAGCGATTGCAACCTTTAATAATTCTCCAGGAGTAAAACCAAAAACACCCGAAGCGTATACACCACCTCCAGCTATAAGTACAATGACTGCATCGGAGTAAATCATTCTCGCTAAAAGAAATTTACCTGTGGATGTAAATTTATTTTTCCAAATTATTTCTAAAATATTTTTAAATACAGGTGTTGAGTCATTATTTTCTTCGTAAGATATTTTATTTTTAAAATAATAAATCATTGGTAAAGAAAAAATAAAAAACCAAAGAGCAACAATAAAAGGAATGAACCTTATATGTTCAAAATTATTTTTATCTAAACCAAAAGGAATAGTTTCGGGCAAAACAAAAATATATAAAGTTAATAATATTATTGGAACAGATCCAATATAACCTAAAGCAAAACCAAAACCAGAAGTTTTTCCAATATCATTTTCATTCGAACATTTTTTTAATAATGAATTATAAAATATGGATCCAACTTCATAACAATAGTTTGATACAAAAAAAATAATTAAAGTAAATAAAATATAATTTGGATTCGGTTTAGCAAACCAAAAGAAGCAAGTAGTCAAAATACACATTAAAGTAAATAATTGTAAAAAATTTATTTTTCCTTTTGGTTTCTTATCAGCTTGAGCTCCAAGGAATGGTCCTGTCAAAGCAATTACAATTCCACAAATTCCGGCAGTCCATTGCCAGTAAGCGGCACCTATTTGTGGATCACCTACAATATGATTTGCAAAGTAAGCTGAAGTTATAAATGTTATTATAACCATAGTGTAAGCTGAATTTCCTAAATCATATAATGCATAAAATAATTTACTCATTATTTATCCCCTAATTCAATCAAAGTTTCCAATGCTCCACTACTTTTCCATTTCCTGATTACAGAACTTAGATCTAAAGTAGTTTGTGTAACAAAGTTTTTATATATTGTTTTATATTCTGGCCCAAGTTTTATTCCACTAGTGTTATTAAATGATAAATAATTACGTTTGGTTAGTGCTAATACTTTCCTTCTGACTGTTTCTCTTGGTAGCTGAAGAACTTCGGCAATGCTAGCGAAAGTTAATTTCGAATTTCTATTTGATTTTCTTTGTGTAATTTTCGACATTTGATCTTCAAGTTGTGAAAAAGTTTTTCCTCCTGATTTATTTGCTTCGTAAACCGAATGACTAACTACAACTTGTAAAATCACAAAAGATTCAAAGTCCATTTTTAGACTTTCACGCACTCTCGTGTATAAGGTAAGAATAAACATTACCCAGTGGTAAAATCCCTGGGAAAAATTTTGATCTGTTATTCCTTTGTCCTTTACAATTTCTTGAAAAGAAATAACTTTTTTATCACCTATTGTGGTTTTTTCTGAACTCATATTAGTTTTTATTCTCCCTATTAAGAGTATTCTACAACCTAAAATAGGTACAATCAATCTTTTTACCCATTTTAAGTTTTCTTTGCTCTTTTAAGTATTAAAAACTAATTTGGATTGCCTTTTATATCTGTATTGAGTTGTTGATAGATAATTACTGTAACTGTTTTGATATTTTTTATTACTCTATAGTAATCCCATTCTGAATTAACAGAATTACAATTTAAATCTGTGTATAAATAATATTTTGCACTTCCTAATGATGGATCTATCTCTTGAGTAACAATATTTAAATCGTTAGTACTTTTTTCTAATGCAAAATTGTATCTACAAACATTTGAAGTAGCCCAATAAAGAACGGCACTTATAACTATAGCAAAAAAAAACATTACTTTATTTAAGCTCATATTTTTATTTGCCGTCTATTACAACAATGGTTAAATCATCTTTTTGTATTTTCCCTGACTTAACAATATCTTCAATAATTATTTTAAGTCGTTCATTGTTAGGAGTTGATTGATATTTTTTAATATAGTTTTGAAATCCTTCTGCTCCCAACATTTCACCTTTGGGATCTTTAATTTCAGTTATTCCATCTGTAAAAATATACATTGAGCTTTGAGAAAATTTTATAGTTGTCTCTTTGTATTTTATCTTTGGCATAATACCTAGTGGAGGGCCTGCTTCGGTATAATTAGAAAATTTTCCATCGCTTGAATATATTAATGGAGGTTCGTGTCCAGCATTGGAAAGTAAAATTTCTTTTTTGATGCTGTCATAAATTCCAACTAACATTGTTACAAACATTCCACGTGCTGCTGTCTCACAAATTTCTTTATTTAATAAATCTAAAAGATCTGCAGTCGAGAACATTGTTTTACTTAAACATCTGTACAAACTTGATGCCTTAGACATTAAAAGAGAAGACTTAATTCCTTTACCAGATACATCTGCAACTCCAAAACCATATTTGCCATCTCCAAGATCAGAAAAATTATAAAAATCACCAGACACTACTTTTGCTGGAATATTAATTCCAGATATAGGAAAAGGTGCTTCTTTATTTTTAGATAATAAAGTTTTTTGAATATCTCCTACAATTTCTATTTCTTTTTGCATTATGTTTTTATCTATAAGCTCTTTAGCCATACGCGCATTTCTAATTGCAAGTGCTGCTGGCGTTGCAAGAGTTTCAAGAAGTTTTCTATCGCTTTCTTCAAAAAGTTTATTGGTAGTTTTTTTATTTAAACAATGAATTACGCCTATACATTCATTTGCAGCAATAAGTGGTGCACACAAAACGGAATAAGTTGTAAAATTAGTTTTATTGTCTAAATCAAAATAAAATTCTGCTATTTCTCTTACATCTTTTCTAACATCCCCAACTCTAATACATTTTTTTTGTAGTACAGCTTTACCCATAACTCCTTGGGTCAGAGGTATTTCATATTCTTCCAAATAAGCCTGATGCTTTGATGCAATGCATTGGAAAACTTGTTTTTTTTCTTCTATTAAAAATACATTTGCTGCTTGTGCGTTTATTCTTTTAATTATTACTTCGAGAGTATTTTGGAGTGTTTCATTTAAATCAAGGGTGGTTGCCAAATCTTGATTCATTTGAGTTATGAGTGCTAAATCTTTGGCACTAGAGTCATCTTTTACTGGTTCTGGTTTTTTTGATTTAAAAAACATTTTTTATATTTTGCATATTTGATTTATTTTTGATATTTTTAGCATGAATGGAAATTATAATACACTCTCCAAATTTTTATTTACATCTTCAAGACGCAGTTATATTTGTGCAATATTGTATCGATGGCATATTGCAGTTTGCATCTCAAATAAAAATATAAAAAGTGGTTTATTTAGCAGCATTTATTCTTGGAAGCATATTTGGTAGTTTTTGCAATGTATGCATTTACCGACTTCCCTTAAGCAAAAGCATTGCTAAAGAAAGGTCTTTTTGCCCATCTTGCAAAAGCCCTATAAATTGGTACGACAACATACCTTTGTTGTCATTTATATTGCTGAAAAGCAAATGCAGAGCATGTGGTAATAAAATAAATTTTCAATA
>CACPLE010000029.1 GCA_902634695.1 uncultured Pelagibacteraceae bacterium | reverse complement strand
AAATTATCATCAAACCATAATATAGAATTTCTTTTTTCCGCACCCCATTGATAGTTTCTAAAAATTACCATAGTTATGGATGGCCATTCTTTTCTTGCACATGAACTCATTTCATTCATGCTTATTCCAAATGCTCCATCGCCAGCAAAACCTATAACAGGTGTATTAGGGCAACCAATTTTTGCGCCTAAAATAGAAGGAAAACCATAACCACAAGGACCAAATAATCCTGGTGCCAAATATTTTCTCCCTTTTTCAAATGTTGGGTAAGCATTTCCAATTGCACAATTGTTACCAATATCACTTGAAATAATTACATCATCGGGCATTGCGCTTTGTATTGCTCTCCAAGCTTGTCTAGGTGACATTCTATCTTTATCTCTTTCTCTGGCTTCTTTATTCCAAACTGTACCTGGGTCATCATCTTCATGATCTAATCCTGTTAGGGTTTGGAGCCATCCCGATTTTTTTTGATGAATTAAATTTTTTCTTTCCTCTCTACCATTGTCACCTGCTTTAGAAGAAAGTTTTTCCAATAATTGTTGTGATACTAGTTTTGCATCACCACAAATACCTACTGTTACTTTTTTTGTTAAACCGATTCTATCTGGATTCATATCTACTTGGATTATAGAAGCTTTTTTAGGCCAATAATCAATTCCATATCCTGGTAAAGTTGAAAATGGATTTAATCTAGTTCCTAATGCTAAAACAACATCAGCTTTAGAAATTAATTCCATTGCAGCTTTAGAACCGTTATACCCCAATGGTCCTACAGCCAAAGGATGACTGCCTGGAAAACTATCGTTATGTTGATAACCACTACAAACTGGAGCATCTATCTTTTCTGCAAGTTTTTTGCATTCTTCAATCGCTCCTCCTATTACGACACCAGCACCAGATAAAATAACTGGAAACTTTGCATCAGATAATAGCTTTGCTGCTTTGTCTATCGCTTCTTTCCCGCCACCTTGTCTTTCAAATCTTACTATTGGCGGGAGTTCAATGTCAACGACTTGTGTCCAATAATCTCTAGGCACATTTATTTGTGCAGGAGCTGATCCTCTTATAGCTTTTTCTATAACTCTATTTAAAACTTCAGCCATTCTTGATGGGTCTCTAACTTCCTCTTGATAACAAACCATATCCTTAAATAAATTCATTTGTTCTACTTCTTGAAATCCTCCTTGACCCATTGTTTTGTTTGCTGCTTGAGGAGTAACTAATAGTAAAGGTGTATGATTCCAATATGCAGTTTTAATTGGAGTTACTAACCCAGTAATACCTGGGCCGTTTTGAGCAACAACCATTGAAATCTTTCCTGTGGCTCTTGTATAACCATCAGCAATTAATCCGCCATTTGTTTCGTGAGCAACATCCCAAAATGTTATTCCTGCTTTTGGAAACAAATCCGAGATAGGCATAAATGCCGATCCTATAATTCCAAATGCATGTTCTATGCCGTGCATTTGCAGAACTTTAATGAAAGCTTCTTCTGTTGTCATTTTAGTCATATTTTAATTCTTTCTAAATATTTTTTATTTGTTAAAGAATAAGATTAATATATAAGATTTAATAAATTTCAAATAAACAAATAACCATTATGGCAAAAACAGATATTATAATACATGATAAAAAAGACAACGTGGGTGTTGTTGTTATTGAGAAAATTGCTCCAAAACAAGAGTGTAATTGCTGGGTTATGGAAAATGATGGATCTGTGACAATTGTATCTGAAAGTGAAATTCCTTTAGGGCATAAAATAGCTATGATTGATTTTAAAGAGGGTGATACAATATTAAAATATGGTCATGATATAGGTAAAGTTGTTAAACCAATTAAAAAAGGTGAACATGTTCATGTTCATAATGTAAAAACTAAGAAGTGGTAACAGTATGGAAATTCCAAAAAGTTTTTTAGGTTACAAAAGAGAAAATAAAAGAGTTGGTACTAGAAATCATGTTGTGATTTTACCCGTCGATGATATTTCAAATGCATGCGCTGAAGCTGTTGCGAATAATATAAAAGGTACTTTTGCAATTCCCCATGCCTATGGAAGACTTCAATTTGGTGCTGACTTAGAATTATTTTTTGACACAATGATTGGAACTGGAAAAAACCCAAATGTTGCTGCATGTGTTGTTATTGGTATTGAACCGAAGTGGACTAAAAGAATTGTTGATGCAATAGCTACTACAGGAAAACCTGTTGAAGGTTTTAGTATTGAAGGTGCTGGAGATATTAAAACTATTATGAAAGCATCTCAAAAAGCGCAAGAATTTTCTCAATGGGCTTCTGAAAAACAAAGAGAAGAATGTCCTCTAAGTGATTTATGGATTTCAGTAAAATGTGGAGAATCAGATACTACTTCTGGTATGGCAGCAAACCCTGCTGTTGGAAATTTAATGGATAAATTAGAACCACTTGGAGTACATCTATGTTTTGGAGAAACATCTGAACTTACCGGTGCAGAAAAAGTTTGTGCAACAAGAGGTGCTACTCCTGAAGCGTCAAAAAAATTTATGAAAACTTGGAGTGATTATAATGATTTTATTCTTAAAGAAGCAACCAACGACCTTTCTGAAAGTCAACCAACCGCAGGTAATATTGCTGGTGGTCTTACCACAATTGAAGAAAAAGCTTTTGGAAATTTTCAAAAAATTGGATCAAGAAAGTTTATAGACGTATTAACACCTGCAGAAGAACCAAAAAAAGGTCCTGGTCTATATTTTATGGATACTTCATCTGCTGCTGGTGAATGTTTAACTTTACAAGCTGCTGCTGGTTTTAATATACATTTGTTCCCAACTGGTCAGGGAAATATTATTGGTAATGCAATAGAACCTGTTGTTAAATTAACAGGTAATCCAAGTACTGCTGTTAATATGAAAGAACATATTGATCTAGATGTTTCTAAAATTCTTAAAAGAGAAATGAATATGGATCAGGCTGGTGATGAATTAATAAAAACTACTATAAGAGCTGCAAGTGGTCGTCTAACTTGTGCTGAGGTACTAGGTCATAAAGAGTTTATTATGACAAAACTATTTAGAAGTGCTTAATCTTTATCGGCTGCAATAAAAACATAATAAGAAACTGCTTCTATTTCTTCATTAGTGAGCTGACCTTCGTAAGCGGGCATAACTCCAATTCCATTTTTAACTGCATTTAACACTCTCGCTTTATCAGGTCTAATGGTATTTAAATTTGGTCCTATCTGACCATCTGATTTTGCATCAGCAAGTATATGGCAACTTGAACAAACTGCTTTGTTTAAAAATACATCTTTTCCGAGTTCAAAAATTGGATCTGATTTTGCTGGCAAAATAAAAAAACTAATTAAAACAAAAAAATTTAATAAAACAGTAATATTTTTTCTCATTATTTTTTTACCACAGAGTATTTTTTTCTTAAATTAGAAAAAAATCTTCTAATAAATGCAGCTCCAACACCTAGCACAATTGCAAAAATAATTGAAATTATACCGTATTGAATTGGAAAGTTTATAGAAAGATTTTTAATAAATGTTGAAAAGTTACCTAAATTTTTTGTACCATTGTATGATATTTCTTTAACTGCTTCTTCGGCAAAAAAACTATCATAAGCTATAGCTATTCCTACAGCTAATAAGAGTATAGCTAAAAGAGCTTTAAGTTCTGAACTATCAATTCGTTCTCCAAGTTTTTGACCTATTTGTACTCCAATAATAGATCCTAATATTAGCAATGAAACTAAAATTAGATCGATTGAACCATAATTAAATGCATGAAGAATTGTAACTATTGCACTAACGAATATTGT
>CACPLE010000028.1 GCA_902634695.1 uncultured Pelagibacteraceae bacterium | reverse complement strand
GGCGATATAATTGTATCAAAGGAAAGAATTGAAGAAATAAAAAAAACTTTAGACAAAAAAACTAAAGATGATGTTCAGTTTTCACATGAACGAGTAAGAAAGTTTGCTGAAGCACAATTAAAAAATTATGGACAAGATTTTGAAGTTGAATTATCAAAAGGATTATATGCTGGTCAAAAATTAATACCGGTAAATACTGCAGGATGTTATGTTCCTGCAGGAAGATATGCACATATAGCATCTGCGGTTATGAGTGTAACAACCGCAAAAGTAGCAGGAGTTAAAAATATAATTGTATGTAGTTCCCCAAAACCAAATGTTGGAGTTCATCCAACAATTATTTACACTGCAGATCTTTGTGGGGCGGATGTAATTTTAAATTTAGGTGGGGTTCAAGCTATAGCAGCAATGACTAATGGTCTTTTTGGAAATTCACCAGCAGATATTTTAGTTGGTCCAGGAAATCAATTTGTTGCTGAAGCAAAAAGAATTTTATTTGGCAAGGTTGGAATAGATTTATTTGCAGGTCCTACAGAAATAGCAATCATTGCAGACAAGAATGCAGATCCGGAAATAGTTGCTGTAGATTTAGTTGGACAAGCTGAACATGGTTATAATTCTCCTGCTTGGTTATTTACTACAGATAATAATCTTGCTGAAAAAGTTATTAAAAGAGTTCCTGAGCTAATATCTGAACTACCAGAATTACCAAGAACAAGTGCAGAGGCCTAATGGAAAGATTATGGTGAAGTAATTCTTTGTAATACTGATGAAGAAATGGCAACTATCAGCGATCAATATGCTCCTGAACATTTAGAAGTACAAACAAAAAATTTAGATTGGTTTCATAATAGACTTAAAAACTATGGCTCATTGTTTGTAGGAGAAGAAACAACAGTAGCTTATGGAGATAAATGTTCTGGAACAAACCACATCTTGCCAACTAAGGGTGCTGGTAGATATACAGGTGGATTGTTTGTTGGAAAATTTATTAAAACATTAAGCTTTCAAAGAATGACTAAAGAATCTACTGAATTAGTTGGTGCTGCAGCAGCAAGACTTTCAAGATATGAGGGAATGGAAGCACACGCTAGGACTGGCGATATAAGACTTAAGAAGTACGGTTTTTCTAAATAAAAAAATCTATAAAATATCTACTAAATTTTATGGCGCGCTCTGCAGGATTCGAACCTGCGACCTGCGGTTTAGAAAACCGATGCTCTATCCAGCTGAGCTAAGAGCGCATAATTAATTCTTTTTTATAATACTAATTTAATTTTTAAAAAGAAATTTTTTCAATATTATCAATATAGTTAATAATTCAACTCTACCGATTATCATAAATATAACTATAAAATACTTAGTAAAATATTGTAATTCATTAAAATCGAAACTATTAAGTCCGTGTATACTTGAGTTAACAGTATTCATTAAAGTTAAAATAGATAATTTAAATGCTCCTTCCAAGTTAATACCCGACATAGTTAACAAAGATGATAAAATCAAGAGAGATATAATAAATATAATTACTGAAATAAAATACTTATTTATATCGGATCTCTCCAATTTAGATCCTGAAAATTCTAATTTGTTTATAAATACATTTAGTGGTTTTGCATGAGACGACATGACGTTAATTGAAAATTTAAATAAAGAATAAATTTTTACTAGCCTTAAACCTGAACTTGTTGAGAAAAAAGATCCGCCAATAATAGTGATGATTAAGAAAATTAAAGCTGTATTTTGATAATTTCCATTTAAAGATATTCCAATATTAGAAACACTACTTGATATTGCGAGCAGTGATTCGCTAAAATTATTAAAATTATCAAAGATTAAAAAAAACCCTATAACCAAAATTAAAAAATATATTAAAAGGTAAAAATCTTCTTGAAAAAAACTAATATTTTTATTTTTTATTGTTAATAGATTATAACTTAAAAAAAGACTAAAAAATGAAAATAACATTGTAAACGATAATATTATTTCTTTAAGTTTAGTGTTTATTATTGTTTCTAAATTATTGACAGGTAAAAAACCACCTGATGATATTATTGTCATAGATAAATTAAGAGAGTCTAAAGATCTAACATTAAAAATATTTAAAAGTAAAAAAATAAACAATGTTAAAAAAGTATATAAAATTAATATTTTTAAAGATTGTTTAAGTGTTTCGTTAGTATTAAATGATAGTAAGTTTGTTAAAGGCTTTTTTAAGTTGACGTCAAAAATATCAATCAAAAGGACTATTGAAAATAAAAAATAGAGACCACCTAGCCATTGTGAAGAAGATCGCCATAAAATTAAGCTTTGATCTAGATGCTTAATATTATTAAATATTGTAAACCCTGTTGAAGTAAAACCAGATACCGATTCAAAATAAGCATTAATAAATGAAACATTATAAATACTGAAATAATAAGGAATGGATATAAAAAAAGGTAAAATAAAATATCCCAGTATTACAGTTATAATTTTTTCATAAATTCCTACTTTGTATTCGTTGGTCTTGTTTCTAATGACAAAAGTTAAACCAAATACAAGAGATATTACCAGTGAATATACATAACTATCTATATTAAGATAAAAGTTAAAATAATTTGAATAGATTATGTTGAAAAATGACATAATCGAAATTAACAAAGAAAAAATGCAAAGATAAATTAAACTGAATCTGCTCATTTATTATAATTAGAATGAACTTATTCTAAACATATTTTCGACGACTGATAAAAGATCTCTTTTTGCAAGAAAAACAACGATATCTTTTTTTTGAAAAACAAAATTTGATCTAGGAATAATTATATCCTTATCCCTCAAAATTGCTCCAATTCTAATTTCCTCGGGTAAATTTGAATTTTTTAGCTCTTTATTAATTAGTTCAGAGGTTTCAATGATCTCAGCTTCGATAACTTCATATTCGCCATTAAGAATTGTATATGCTGTTTCTATAGTACCTTTATGAACATGTTTTAATATACTAGAAACTGTATTCATTCTTGGGTCTATCAAATCGTCTATTTTTAATGAAGATTGTAGTAAAGAATAATTTGGTTTATTGATAAGAGCCATAGTCCTTTTGTCTTTTGAAAATTTTTCTACTAATACACTTACCATTAAATTATCTTCATCATCGTTAGTTAAAGCTAAAACAGTTTCAATTTCTTCTAAGTTAGCTTCATTTAATACGTCCTCTTCAAGTCCGTTACCATTAATAACTATTGAATTGTTTAATTCGTTTGCAATGTGTTCAGCTCTTGATTTATCTTTTTCAATTATTTTAATTCTTGTATCATCAAATGATTGTTCTATATTTTTAGCTAAATTAAAACCAATATTACCACCACCAATAATTAAAATTTTTTTAGACATTTCTTCTTTATGACCAAAAGCTATAAGTGTTTGCTGCATTTGTTCAGAATTAATAATAACATAAGCTTTATCGTTTTTTTTCATGACATCATTCTTTTTTAAAATTGTAAATTTTTCATTTCTGATTACACCAAGTATATTTGCTTCTAGCTTAGGAAACTTTTTAGTTATATCTTTAAGTGATATATTAATAAGAGGGCAATTTTCTTCTATAAGTATTTCAAGTAGCCTAATTTTATTTTTTGCAAAATTTACATTATCTAAAGCACCTGGGGCTTCTAATTTTCTTTGAATAGATTTTGCAATTTCTAATTCTGGTGAAATAATTACATCAATTGGTAGATTTTCTTTACTATAAACTTTTGAATATTTTGGGTTTAAATAATCTTTAGATCTAATTCTAGCTATTTTTTTTTGAATATTAAAAACAGTATAAGCAATTTGACAAATTAACATGTTAATTTCGTCATTTCTAGTAACGGCTATAATCATATCTGCTTCAACAGCATTGGCTTTTTCAAGTATAGAAGGATAAGTAGCTTTTCCAACTATTCCCTTTACGTCAAGACCATCATTTATTTTTTGAATATCTTCACTAGATTGATCTATAACAGTAATTGAATGATTTTGTTCACTTAACAATTTTGCTATAGTATAACCTACTCTACCAGCACCACAAATTATTATGTTCATCTAATTTAGTCCTTTAACACCAAGGCTTTTGAGTTTTCTATGAAGTGCTGATCTTTCCATGCCAATAAATTTAGCCATTTTTGAAATATTGCCACCAAATTTTTTAAGCTGTGTGGTAAGATATTCTTTTTCAAAATTTTCTCGTGCTTCTTTCAATGGAACAGCAAGTGTATCTTTGACATCAAATGAGCTTTCGCTTGTAGATTTTAAAGACTCTTTTACTATATTAAGTATTTTGT
>CACPLE010000027.1 GCA_902634695.1 uncultured Pelagibacteraceae bacterium | reverse complement strand
TGGTATTTCAGGTTTATATTTTGCAAATCTCCTTCAAAAAAATCAAAACTATAAATACAAAGTTTTTGAAAAAAAATCTCATTTTGAATTAAATGACGGGTATGGGATCCAACTTTCAGTTAATAGTATTAAACTATTAAATGAAATAGGGTTTAAAAATATTCAAACAAATGAGATTTATTTTCCAAATAAAGTAAATTTTTTTGATGCCAAAACTTGCAAAAAGATCTCTGATATTGATATTTCAAAATTTAATTATGATAATAATAATTATACTACTTTAAAAAGATCTACATTAATTAATTTTTTATTAAAAAATATTCCAGATAATAATATTATTAAAAATTGTGAACTAACTAACATTAGTTATGAAGATAAAATAAGTTTATCATTTTCCAATAATCATGTTGAACAATTTGATTATTTGTTAGTCTCTGATGGTATTTTTTCAAAAAGCAAATCTATAATTTTTCAAAAAAAAATAAGTCCTAAATATTATAACTCAGTTGTATTAAGAGGGAGCATTAAGGATATTGATGCTTCTGATATATCATTATATCTGGGTTCTAAATTTCATTTTGTTATATACCCAGTTAACCAAAATAAAGAATTTAATTTCATATCTATAATTAGAAAAAGTCTAAAAAAAGAACAAATAGTTGATAAGAATTATTTTGAAAATTCTGAATTTTTGCATTCTTTAGTTTATGATATGTCTTCAAAAACATCTTTTAATTTAAAGAACAAAATTGAAAATCTTAAATCATTTCCAATTTTTATTAGCGATAAATTTATTAAACCAGAGAAAAAAAATATTTTTTTAGCTGGAGATGCATTATATGCATTTCCACCTTCATTTGCTCAAGGCGCTTCTCAATCAATAGAAGCTTCACACGAAGTTTATGAAGAAATATCTAATAATACTAACAACTATTATCAAAAAAGATGTGAAAAGGTAAAGTCAGTTAACTCAAGATCTGCTCTTAATAATTTTGCATTTCATTTATCTAATCCCTTAACAGTTTTTATTAGAAATATTTTTTTAAAATATTTAACAAAAAACAAAAGGTTTTTGGAAAATTATCTAGGAAAAATTTACAATAGTTAATTTCTAGGTCTTAATCTTTCTCTTAATTCATCAATAGGTTTAAGTATATTTCCAGATTGATAGTGCCAATATGTCCAACCATTGCAACTTTCAGCACCAAGTATTTTAGCAGCTACTTTGTGTATAGAACCTTCAGATTGTTGATATTTAATACTACCATCAACCATTATTTTAGCATTTATTTTTTTCTTTTGATCGTAAATTTCTGTTCCAGGTTTAATTACTCCAAGCTCTACTAATGATCCAAAAGGTATTCTTGGTTTAGATCTATTATTTTGAATAGTATCTAAATATTCATTTTTAATTTCTTTGGTATTTTTTATTCTATTATTGGCAGCTTCAAAATATCGCTTTTCTTTTTCTATACCACAGAAATTTCTACCAAGTTTTTTTGCAACAACTGCAGTGGTTCCCGATCCTAAAAATGGATCTAAAATAAAGTCATTTTTATTTGTGGAAGCCAATATAATTCTATGAAGTAGAGCCTCCGGTTTTTGAGTAGAATGAATTTTTTGGCCATTTTTTTTTAATCTCTCGTTTCCATTGCATATTGGTAAATTCCAAGTAGATCTCATTTGCAAATCATCATTAAAACATTTTAATGATTGATAGTTAAATGTGTATTTAGAATTATTATTTTTCGAAGCCCAAATTAATGTTTCGTGTGCATTAGTAAATCTTGTACCTCTAAAATTTGGCATTGGATTATTTTTATTCCAAATTACATCATTAAGTATCCAAAATCCAAAATCTTGTATTTTAGCGCCAACTCTAAAGATATTATGATAACTACCAATTACCCAAATACTTCCATTTTTTTTTAATAGTCTTTTGCATTCTGAAAGCCAATCATTCGTAAATTTGTCATAAGTTTTAAAATTTTCAAACTGATCCCATTTATCATTGACTGCTTTTACTTTTGATCTATCTGGTCTTATTAATTTATTTCTTAACTGCAAATTATATGGAGGATCAGCAAAAATTAGATCAAAACTTTCATCAGGGATTTTTTTTAATTCCTGAAGACTATCTCCATTAATAATTTTATTTTTTAAACTTGAGCTAATCATTTTATAAAAAACAATTAGACTCCAGCGCGGAGTCCTCGTCAACCTGCGATTGAATTAATTTGACTCCAATTGTGATCCAATTTACTTTGGACTCAACATATTGTGTATTGGCCGGAATGTTTTTCTATGGTGTTTGGTTATTCCAAATTTTTTAATTGCTGATAAATGATCCTTGGTTCCATAACCTGCATTTTTATTCCAGCAATATCTAATATATTTTTTTGACATTTTTTTAATTAAACGATCCCTTGAAACTTTAGCAATTATTGATGCAGCAGATATTTCGGGTATTTTTTGGTCTCCTTTAACTACATACTTTAAATTGTAGTTTGTAATTAATGGAATTTTGTTTCCATCTATCAATACTTCTTTAGGTTTTTTCTTTAATTTTATTATTGCCCTTTTCATTGCAAGTAAGCTTGCATTTAAAATATTTAATTTTTCTATTTCTTTTAATGAAGCAGAACCAATAGACCAATATGAATTTTTTTTTATATATTTTTCTAATATTTCACGTTTTTTTTTTGATAATTTTTTTGAATCTTTTAGCTTTTTTTTATCTAATTTTTTTTTTAAAATAACTGCAGCAGCGTATACAGGTCCAATTAAACTTCCTCTCCCAACCTCATCCACTCCAGCTGTAATTTTTTTCATAGGATCAAATTTTTATATTTTTATTATCTATTTCTTCACGGATAATTTTTAGATCTTCCCACGAAAATTTTTTCTGATCTGGTTTTCTTAAAAGATAAGCAGGATGAAAAGTAACAATAGTTTGGTAGTTTTTTTGTTTTATAATTACTTCTTTCCACTGGCCTCTTTCTTGTGATATTTTTTTATTACTTCCCAACATTGCTTCCATTGCTGTACTTCCCATTAGTATTAAAATTTTAGGATTTATAATTGAAATATGTTCTTTAAGAAATTCTGAATACCTGCTGATTTCATTTGGTTCAGGTTTTCTATTATTGGGAGGCTTGTAGTTAACAACATTTGTTATATAAGTTTTATTTCTTTCAATATTTATTGCTTTGAGCATTTTGTTTAGTAGATTTCCAGCATCTCCAACAAAAGGTTTGCCCAATTCATCTTCTTTTTGTCCCGGGCCTTCCCCGACAATCATTATAGGACTCTCAATATTTCCATCCGCAAAAACAATTTTGGATGCATTTTTTTTTAAATCACAGTTTTCGATATTTTCAATTTTACTTTTTAAAATATACAATCGAGATTTAGAATTTTCTAACGTAGGTTTAGTTTTTATTCTATTTATAGGTTTTTCATGAAAAATGAAATCATAATCCATAATATTTAGCAGTTCAGAGTTTAAAATGTCATTTTGATTTATATCTTTTTTAATCATAGAATAGAAAGCATGGTATTAAAATTATTTAAAATTACTTCATTTATATGTCTATTTTTTTTTTATCAAAGCATTTCATACTCAAAAACTTTTGTTGACAAAGATTTATCCAACTATTTTTCTGCATTAATTTCTCTTGAAAAAAATAAAAGTACCGAGTCATTAAAATATTTTGAATCTTCTAAAGAATTAAAAGAATCACACCCATCATATATTAAAAAATATTTATTTTCACTAGTGCTAAGTAAAAAAATCAAAAAAGCGATCAGGGAACTCAAAACAACTAAACAAAAAAATTTTACTGACTTTTTTGAAGCTCACTTGTTACTTGTATTAGATAGTTTAAAAAAAAGTGACTATAAACAAAGTCTTTATCATTTAAATGATCTTAAAAAACATAGTCAAGATGGAACTTATGAATATATTATTTCAAGTTTATTAGAAGAATATATATATTTATTTAAAGAAAAAAAGACTAAACCAATCTTAGATGACCAATTGGGACAATTGAGCTTAATTAACAAAACTTTACAGAACTGTTATTTAGGAAACCATAATGCCACAGAAAATTTTTTCGAAAATTTAATTAATTACAATGAAGAAGGTGCATCAAGATATTTGTTTTTTTATGCTAATTATTTAATATCTGAAAAAAAATACTCAAAAGCAAAAAATATATTTAGACATGTAAATCCTATAGATAACACTTTGTTAACTGCGCAAAGTAAAAAATGGATAGATGATAAAAAATATGAAAATTTTAATAGTATTTTTTCTTGCAGAAATTCAAACGATGTACTCGGAGAGTTTTTTTTTATAATATCAAATTTATATGCTGCTGAAGACATAATTGAAAAGTC
>CACPLE010000026.1 GCA_902634695.1 uncultured Pelagibacteraceae bacterium | reverse complement strand
ACCACAAACATCTTGCTTCCAGTATTATTAAAAGCAATATCTACAGGACCATCATCTTCATTACTAACATCAAAACTATCTACAAAAGTTACAGTTGATGTTAAATCAAAACCTGTTGATAATGTATATACATTTACATCTTCACCACTATAACCTAGCACGAACATCTTAGTTCCATCATTATTAAAGGCCATACCTCTAGGTCTATTATCTTGACCACTGATATCAAAAGTAACTACAAAAGTTACAGTTGATGTTAAATCGAAACCTGTTGATAATGTATACTCATGTATAGCAGTTTCACCACTCATACCTGTCACAAACATCTTGGTTCCATCATTATTAAATTCAACATCCCAGGCACTATTTTCTTGACCACTGATATCAAAACTATCTACAAAGGTTACTGTTGATGTTAAATCAAAGCCTACTGATAATGTATACTGATTTACATCATCACCGCTTGTACCTGTCACAAACATCTTAGTTCCATCATTATTAAAAGCAATACCTTGAGGATTTGCTTCTTGACCACTGACATCAAAGCCTGTTCCATCTCCATTTATGTCATTGAAAGTTGCAGTTGATAAATCAAAACCTGTCGTTAATGTATATACATTTATTTCTTCATGTGCCTTATCTACCACAAACATCTTGGTTCCATCATTATTAAAAGCCACAGAACTAGCATTTGTACCTTGATCACTTACATCAAAACCTGTTCCATCTCCATTTATGTTATCGAAAGTTGCAGCAGCTTGTGCTGAGCTAACAAAAGTTAGGTTAAAAATTAAAAATATTGAGAATATTTTTTTTAAAAAATTAAACATTTAGCTTTTTATAATAAATAAATAAAATTAATCAACAGGTTCGTTGAATCATCAATTTGGCTTTATTTCTCTTCTTAATTGTTCAATTTTAATTTTTTTTTGTAAACTATTATTTTTATCGTAAAGTAAATTAAAAGTTATTTTTTTATTAATTTTAATTTGAATATTTTTTGCATTTCTAACTTCAACATTGTCAGCTACAGAACTAATTGGTCTTTTTTTTGGATTCAAGTTTTCTATTTTTATAATTGATTTATCACTAACCTTTTTTCCTTTCCATCTTCTTGGTCTAAATGGACTAATTGGTGAAATTGCAAGTTTTTTTGAATTTAAACTAAGTATTGGTCCATGTACGGACAAATTATAAGCTGTACTTCCTGCGGGCGTAGAAACAAGCGCACCATCTGCAATTAGCTTTTTTATAATTTTTTTGGATCCAGATTTAATTGATAAAGATGCTGCTTGCCTACTTTGTCTTAAAATAGAAACTTCATTAATAGCAATAGATTTTTTTATTTTTCCAAAATTGTTTTTTACTATCATTTCTAAAGGATGAATTGAAATTTTTTTAGCATTATTTAATTTCTTTACTGTTTTATTATTATAAAATTTGTTCATTAAAAAACCATAATCACCTGAGTTAATTCCATAAAAAGGTTTTTTAAGTTTATAATTTTTTTTAAGAGTTTCGAGCATGAAACCATCTCCGCCTATAACAATAATCAAATTTGATTTTTTAATCGAAAAGATTTTAATTTTTTTTAATAGTATTTTTTTAATTTTTAATGATTTTTTATTAGTATCTGAAATTAAAGATGCTTTAACCATATTTTTTTTGGTGCCCTCGGCCAGACTCGAACTGGCACTCCCAAAAGGGCAAGGATTTTAAGTCCTTTGTGTCTACCAATTTCACCACGAGGGCATGAGTTATTTTCATGAGTATTTATGCTAATATTTATAATTGAACAAGTCTAATAAGTAAAATTTTTTTACTTCCTAGAGATCTCACTACCAACAGTTAGTATTTTATCATTAATAAGACTTTCTTTAATAAATTCTAAAACTAGTTTCTGGTGTGGCCATGAACATTTGGAAAATACTATCCAATGACCATTTTTTAATTTTTGTCCATCCCAACGTTGTTTGCATTGCTTTCCATTTACTTTAACACCTTTTTCATACTCAAACCATTTTACTCCTGGAATATCAGCAATCCATTTAAGGTCAGTTGAAGTTGCTTTCCAGTCATGAGTAAGATCATCCGGGCTTGCAAAAACTAAAGTGTTTGCATGCTCTGCAGTTTTTAATTCATCTACTAAATATTGTCTAACAGGATTATTTTCTTCACTAGGCCAACAATTAGGATTAAAAGCAATCGTTCCCCCAAATAATTCTTTTTTAAATGCTGCATATCTTATTGCATTCCATGCACCACAAGAATGGCCTGCTAAAAAAATTTGTTTAAAAGGAACTCCATTGGAGTTAAATTTTTTAACAACTTCTTCAGTAACACTCATCCGAACATCAGTTGAGAGGTTTCTTAAATACTCTTGCCAATAAGGACATTTTAAAGTGTGCCCGAAACCCTTTTTAATACATTTTTTAGCTGAAGCTTTAAATTTCCGTCCAGCCTCTCGTCCTCCTGTTGCATCAAGATGTCTAGTGTTTGTAATTAAACAATTCATCCAAACAACTACTTCTTTATCTCCAATTTTTGCTCCTGAGAGCATAGAAATAAAGGTTAGATCTTCGCTTTGATTACAAAATTTTTCTTTCGTTTCATTACCACCATGATTCCAAATCAATAATATTTTGTTTTCAGGATTGTCAATATTATAACCTTTGGTCAATTTAAATGCCTTGCCCTTTAGGTCTGATGAAATAAATCCACTACTTTTTGAGCTAAGTTGCTTGGCTTGGACTGGTAAACTTATATTGAAAAATAAAAAACCCAGAACCACTATCCCTAAAAGTTTTTTCATCTTATAAATTCTACCATATTTAATAATTTTATCTATCTCCCTGTGTCCAAGTCATGTCTAAGTTATCCTACAAAGTCCTATAATTTTTATCTGCCTTTTTTAAATGGATCTAATAGTAGTTTTTTGTGATTATATTTATATTTTTTATTATTATAATGAAGTGAATTTAGAACCAGTATTTTTGAATTTTCAACATCAATTAAAATCATATTCCCGCCATAGCCACCCATGCCAAATATAATTTTGTCTTCTAATCCTGGAAAATCCATATGAAATTGACCCCCATATGATTTTGTGCGATTAAATAAAGGCTCTTCTTTTTCTTTGCTTCCTTTTGGTATTCTTCTTTCATAAATTTCTTTTAAATATTTTCCAACACAAGTATCATTCTGATAATCATCCATTATAGCTTTTGCAATTCTAAGATAGTCAAATCTTGTTGCCATTATGTTGGGATGTCCATTTCCCCAATTTTCATTTAAACTAGTGTAGCCATAACGAATGCTATTTTTGATCTTTATTTTATCGTTGAAAACTCTGCTATAAAATTTGTCATAATCTTCACCGATTTTAAATTTCATGTAGTTTAAAATTAACTGAGTGACAAATCCATTGTAATTGTATCTTTCTTTAGATTTTTTTGTATTTTGGTTGTTAAAGTGAAAGCGCATGGTTGTTGCAATATCCCTATCTTCATATGGGCCTAATTTACTGGTACCATCTTCAAACTCGTCGATATATTTTTGATCACCAGTATTCATATTTAAAAAATTAATTAATTTTTGATCATGATAAAGAGAATCTTTTATTATAGGCCAGTCATTTACTCTAGCATCAACTCCATCAATATAACCCTCACATATTGCGTGACCTACTAAATAAGAAGTTACTGACTTACTCATTGACATTGAATAAAATTTTGTTTCATTATTCAAAAACTCTCCCAGTCTTTCTTTAGGAGAAAGTTCGTCAATCAATACTTCACCATCTTGATAATATAAATAACTAAGGATACCTTTGGTTTTCATTTGCTTTTTTACAGTTTTCGTTTGCTTTTTTATAAATTCATCCTCAATTAAGTTGAATTTAAAATCGTAGGAACTATTTGTCGGTTTAAACTCTTTTAAATGTTGACTTCTATCTCTATATGAATATTTCCATAAATAATAAATCAGCGTATCTCTGTTTGGGTTTGAATGATAGGCAATATTAGTAGCTGATAATGCTTTATTTTTTATTTTGATATTTAGATTGTGAGATCCTTGCTCATTTAAATATTGATGATGTCCGTTTTCAGAAAGCCACTTATTAAAAAACCAATTTAATCTCTCAGCAAATGAATTGCTTGAAGTTAATAAGCTTAAAGTAATGATTAGTAATATTTTTTTCACTATACTACCTTACATTTTTATCTCTCTATGTCCAAGTTATCCTTTACTATCCTATAGAGTTTTAATTAAATTTATTAAAATGTTCTTGCAACTTCTATGGTTGCACCATAATCAGGTATTTTACTCATCAAGCTATAATTTGAACTCATTCTGATATCAAAACCATTTAAATCTCTCTTATAATTTAAAGAAGCTTTATCATTTTCTAAAGACATAGCGTATTCAGTATCGTCTGTTGGTACATAACCAAACCCTAAATATAAAGTATCACTATGACCATTATCACTTTGATTTCTTTCATAGATAGTCATTACAGAAAAACCGTTTTCAGTTATTAAATCAAATCCAATATTTGCCCTTATATTCTTTGAGTCTTGGCCTATAGTTTTTGTATATTCTGTAGTTTCAGAAAGATAACGATATTTGGCATCTGAAGAAGGGCTAAAGTCTAATCCAATTTCTAAACCACCATTTGGTTTAAATGTCATAGTGTTTAAGTTAATAATATTACTTATTGTAAAACCTGAAGATATCATTCCTGTTTCAATATATTGTTTTTTATACACCAATGCATTAGTTCCTGTTTCTCTATATTCAGATAGTTCTGTATAGCTAAGATCAATTCTTATATTTGGAACAATATTAAATTCATCTTTTTTATATGTTGTAAAATAATTAATTGATCCAAACGCTTGAACACCGTCTCTTTCCCCAGTTCTAGTATATAAATCACCTTTTCTAACATGATCAGTCTTCAATGTGCTTATTCCGAAAATACCTTCTGTAAATCTTTTATCATCATGAGGAAAAGTTCCATAAAGAGATAAACTATAAGAATCAGTATCTAATGATGTCCCAGATGTGCCTACATCAACATAATCATTACCAAATCGAAGAGCGTAACCATACATTTTGCTTTCACTAATTTTTTTATCCATTCCAATTGTAATACCTTTACTATCGATATCTTTTGAAGATGAAGAAGATGTATCGCCTACTCTACCAACACTAACGCTACCTTCGCTCCAAAATGACCAGTTATCAGATAATTTATCTAAAGCATCATTTGTTTTTTTGTTAGATACTGGAATAACTTTTGATAGAGATGCCATCATTGAATTTGAAAAGTTAAATTTAATGTTTTGATTGCTTAATTTATCGTTAGTTCTATGACGTCTTAACCAATACATACGATTTAATACTGGAGTTGTTGCATGTATGGTAATTTGTTTAGCTGTTGCAGTTTGAGATTCAATTGAACTTGAAATATCTTTACCTTCATCACTTGTATCTGCTGGGTCATCACAAGCACCATCAATTACGCTCCAATTACAACTTAGGTTAAATTCATGAATTTTATTATTGGAACCATCCATGAAAAACATTTTACTTCCATCATGGCTAAACGCAACTTCTCTTGCATCTGTACCAACAGAATTTACATTATAGGTACCTTCAAGGGATAAAGTAGAAACATCATAAGGTGTAGTTAATTTAAACTGAGAAATCTGATTGTCTGTAGTATCAATAGTATACATTTTAGTACCATCTTGATTAAAAGTAACTCCATCGATATAACTGTGAAAAGAATTTAAGTCTTCAGAATTAAGGTGAGTAACTCCTGAGCTAAGATCAAATGCTGTATCTAGTGAATATTCATGAATACGATTTTGGGATTCATTTCCTACACCAGCAACAACCATTCTGGTACCATCATTATTAAATGCAACTGAATTTGCTCTTATTTCTTGACCAGCAATAGAATATGCAACATCAAATGTAGCAGTCGAAACATCAAATGCAGTACTTAGTGACCAGGAATCTATTGTCTTTACACCGGCATGGTTAACAATAAACATTTTTTTTCCGTCGTTATTGAACACTACTTGTGTTGGTACATGCCAGCCACTACCTCCACCTCTATGTGTTACTTTAGAAGTATTAAGGGTTGCCGTTGAAATGTCATATGCGCTAGTTAATATATATTCGGCAACTCCATCATTTGCTCCATTACTATGTACAGTATACATTTTTGTACCATCATTATTAAATGTAAGTCCAAAATAAGCGCCATAAGCGGCGACTGTTTTACTTTGTACAAAGGTTGGCTCCGCTATAGCTTTAGAAAAAAATAAAGCTAAAAAAAATACAATGTAATAAATTTTAAAAAAATTTTTCACCAACTAACATATATATTGAAATTAA
>CACPLE010000025.1 GCA_902634695.1 uncultured Pelagibacteraceae bacterium | reverse complement strand
ATTCACGTTATTACTCCTAATAAAGCACTAATAGCAAAACATGGTGATTATTTATCAATGTTAGCTGAACAAAATAAAGTTAATTTAGAATTTGAGGCTTCTGTTGCAGGTGGTATTCCAATTTTGAGAACGATAAAAGAAGGACTTGTTACAAACAAAATTAATAAAGTTTATGGAATATTGAATGGTACTTGTAATTATATTTTATCTGAAATGGAAAAATCTCGTGAGACTTTTTTAAATGTATTACGAAAAGCCCAAAAACTTGGTTATGCTGAACCAAGTAACCCAAAACTTGATTTAAATGGCTACGATGCTTTTGCAAAAATTAGAATTCTTTCATCTCTTGCTTTTAATAAAAGAATTTCCAAAAATAAGTGCTTAATGGAAGGTATTGAAAACATAGAATTCAAAGATGTTGATATTGCAAGCCAACTTAATTATAGAATTAAACTTCTTGGTATAACAGAACTTATTAACAATAGATTGTTTGAAAGAGTACATCCATGTATGGTTAAAAAGGACAGTTACATAGGCAATGTAAGTGGCGTAATGAATGCTGTTATAGTCAGCGGCCATCCTGTTGGTGAAAGCATACTTCAAGGAGAAGGTGCCGGTCCCGGTGCTACCTCATCTGCTCTTATGTCTGACTTATTATCTATATTAAGAGGAAATATAAAATATCCTTTTGGTATTCCTTCAAAAAAGAGAAAAAAAACTAAAATTTATAATGTTAATAATTACAATAATTCTTTATATTTAAGATTTGAAGTTAAAGATAAACCAGGTGTTCTGTCTCAAATTACTAAGTCTCTCGCTCAAAAAAATATTTCGGTAGAACGTTTAATTCAAATTCCTGATCACAAATCAAAATCTGCTTCGATTGTCATAATAACTCACAAATCTAATGAAAATGATGCACAAAATTGCTTAAAATCTTTCAAATCTAATAAAAATGTTATTAAAAGACCTACTTTAATTAGACTTCTTTAATATGGAAATATATAGCAAACTGTTTGAGGTATTGTTTCCAGTTTTTTTTATTGTTGGTATCGGATATTACCTTGGTAAAAAAGATCCAAAATTCGATACAACATTTATTACTAATTATTCTGCAAATTTTGGCGCACCAGCATTATTTATTTTTGCTATAACTTCATCTGGAGTTACATATAGTGTATTTTCTGAATATTTTGTCTATTCAATAATAGCTCTTACTTGTTTTGCATTAACAGGTATTATTTTTTTGTTTTTTA
The DNA here is from genome assembly GCA_902634695.1 of uncultured Pelagibacteraceae bacterium. Lineage (GTDB taxonomy): Bacteria > Pseudomonadota > Alphaproteobacteria > Pelagibacterales > Pelagibacteraceae > Pelagibacter. The sequence goes on along the minus strand of CACPLE010000025.1, from coordinate 5,507 downwards.
TGAAAAAAGATATTTCTAGGGAATTACCACCATTTTTTCTTCCTAACACTGGTAATATGGGAATTCCAATATGCCTCTTTGCATATGGGTCTTTAGGAATGGGCGTCGCTGCTGCTATATCTTCTTTGGTTGTATTACTTCATTTTACTGTGAACATATTTTTAGCAAGTAAAAAATTTGACATTAAAATTATCTTAAAGAGTCCATCTACTTATGCAGTAATAATTGCTGTTAGTTTTTTATATTTTGAAATGGAGATGCCCAAAATTATTTTAAATACTGTTATGTTGCTAGGGTACGCAATGATTGTTTTGATTTTAATGTCACTAGGTGTTTCATTAACTCAACTAAAGGTATTTTCATTAAAAAGTTCTTTAATTTCATCTGTGGGTAGGGTTGTTATTGGTCCAATTATTGGTTTTTTAATAATAAAAATATTTGATCTATCAGGTTTTGCTGCTGGTGTTTTATTAATTCAATCATCAATGCCTAGCGCTATATTAACCTATTTAATTGCCTCAATGTATTCACCTAAAGAAATTGTAGACAGTATATCTAGCATGATAGTAGTATCAACGCTAATGTCTTTAATTACCATACCAATTATTGTATTCATTGCTTTAAAATACTTCACTTAATGAAGGCAATAATATTAAATTTATCAGCATGGGTAATGCTGCCTATAATGGATGGTTTTGCCAAATATTTAAGCTCAACTATACCGGTGTTGCAAATAACATGGTCTAGGTATTTCTTTACTGTAATTATTGTTCTTCCTGTAATGTTATTTTTTTTTAGAAAAAATTTTAAATGGACGGAACAACCAAAACTTCAATTGATTAGGGGGTTATTATTATTTTGTGCTAATATTTTATTTTTTTATTCGATATCGTTGATTTCATTAGCTAAAGCTCTTACATTAGCATTTATTGCCCCTTTGATAGTTACTATTTTATCTCCAATTTTATTAGGTGAGAAAGTTGGTTTTAGAAGATGGGCTGCAGTAATTACTGGATTTATTGGATCTTTAATCGTTCTAAGGCCAGGTTTTGTAGAGATAAATCTTGCAAGTTTAGCCGCTATAGGAACAGGTTTTTTATATGGAGTTTATTTAATAGTAACTAGAAAATTACACAACTCAGATCATCCTCTTTTAACTCTTTTATTAACAGGTATAGTAGGGGCCATTATCGGTTCAATGATTATGCCTACAGTATGGGTTCAACCTACTATTACAGAGTGGTATATGATGTTTGCTATAGGTTTTTTTGCATCTATTGGGCACTTACTACTTATTCTTTCTTTAAGATATGCAGATGCTTCTAAATTAGCTCCTTTTGGTTATTTTGAGATAATTACTAACATTATAATTGGTTATTACTTCTTTAATCACTTCCCAGATAATTGGACATTCATAGGACTGTTTGTCATAATCTCATCTGGTGTCTATATCCTTCGAAGAGAGTCTCTTAAAAAGTCTGATTAGTATACTAATGTATAGCTTTATATTATAGCTTTAAACTATTGATTTTATTATATATTTATGATAAGTTAAAGTTTTAATTGAACTGAGTTGATATAATAATAAAGATAAATTATAAGAAAAAATAGAGTGAACGTTGATATAAGCCTAAAAATCCAATAAAATTAAGCTTTTTTAGAAGGTAAGGATAAATAAAAGTAATCGTGAGATTAAAATAATTCAAAAGATTATGAAATATACTTAAAAATAGATATTTTTTGGAGATAAAATAAGCCTTGATAAGCTTAAGTTCTAGAGCCTTGCAAAAACTGAATATAGCATTTAAAGGCCCATAGAAGGGGTTTATTTCATGATATACTAATATACAGTACAACTAAAGGGTGAAAGTAAAAATATCACGATAATGAAGGTCAAATAAGTAAAAAACGTTGATATAGCTAGCTTTTAGAGCGAAAAACCTTCCTTTTTCAATAGGTTTTTCTTTGTTCTTATTCCTCCATGACCAGAAAAACCACCCAAGGTACCATCTGACCTAATGACCCTATGACACGGTACTCGTGGGGCATATGGGTTCTTTGCACATGCATTTGCAACTGCACGGGCTGATTTAGGTCTATTTATGCCTATAGCCACCTGTTTATAGGTCTTAACCTTTCCTTTAGGTATAGTTATAAGGTATTTCCACACTTTTAACTGAAATTTAGTACCTCTCATTAAGTTCTATCAATAACCTTAGTATATAAATCTTTAATTTTATCGCTTGCAGAGGTTTTTAAAATTCCTGGACATAAAGCATGTAACAAAGCTTGGAATCCACCAACAATCATAGTCAATCCAATGCCTGTGGCCACTTTGAAATGTTGAAAATATCTTTGGTTCGCTGATATTAAATGATCCTTAGAATCTTTTATCATTTTTTTAATTTAGTATATTGACATTAAAAATCACTTATTATATAATTTCCGATAATTAATGGTTATCGGAAAATATAATGAATGAACTAATAACTGATATTAAAAGCCTTGAATTAGAAACTTTAAAAAACTTAAAGAACTCTAAGGCAGCTAATACTTTAAGAGCTTATCAAGCTGATTTTAAAGATTTTTCAGCATTTTGTGCAAAGAATGGATTAAACTCAATGCCTACTGAACCTAAAGTTTTATCATTATACCTAACACATTTATCAGCGACATCAAAATTTAGCACATTAAAACGAAGAATAGCGTCAATAAGTGTAATTCATAAACTTAAAGGACATTATTTAGATACAAAACATCCATTAATAATGGAAAATTTACATGGAATAAAAAGAGTCAAAGGCAGCAAACAAAAAGCAAAAAAACCTATATTAATCAACGATTTGAAATTAATTATTAATGCTATAGATCAAAGTAATCAATCCGAAAATAAAAAAATTAGAGACAAAACAGTCATACTTTTAGGATTTTCAGGAGGATTTAGAAGATCTGAACTCGTAAATATTGAGCATGAAGATGTTGAGTTTGTATCTGAAGGAGTAAAAATATTTATTAAAAGATCTAAAACAGATCAATCAGGTGAAGGAATGATAAAAGCAATCCCCTATTTTGAAAATAAAAACTTTTGCCCGGTAGTAAGTCTAAAAACTTTTATTGATAAAATGATGATTAAAGAAGGTAAAATATTTAATATATCGGATAAGACTGTAGCATTAATCATTAAAAAATATGCATTTTTATCAGGGTTAGACCCAAATAGATATGGGGGTCATAGTCTTAGGTCAGGTTTTGCTACTTCTACTGCAGAATCTGGTGCCGAAGAACGAAATATAATGGCAATGACTGGTCACAAAACTACACAGATGGTAAGAAGATATATACAAGAAGCTAATTTGTTTAAAAACAATGCTTTAAATAAAATAAAAATTTAACTAAATGAAATATTTTAATACAGCTATAATAGGAACAGGATATTGGGGCTCTATAATCTGTAAAAAATTGACAGAGATTACAAAACAAAAAATTATTATCTATGACAAAGACAAAAACAATTCTAATCTTTTAAAAAAAAAATTTAAAAAGAAAATTATTATCGAAAAATCAATAAATGATATTTTGAAGAATAAAAGCATAAAAAATATAATTTTAGCTACACATCCTAATATAAATTATAAAATAAGTAAAAATATTTTAAAAAAAAAAAATTTGTTTGTAGAAAAACCAATTGTTCAAAATAAAAATCATTTAAAACATTTAATCAAAATCGCTAAACACAATAAAAAAATATTTATGGGCGGATACATATATCTATTTAATCCATATATAAAAAAAATTAAAAAAATTTTAGATAGTAAAAAATTAGGAAAAATTAAATTTATAGATATACAAAGAAAAAATTTAGGACCCATTAGAAACAAAGTTCACTCACATGTAGATCTAGGTTCTCATGATATTTCTATACTGCTTTATTTATTTAATAAAAAAATTAATGTAAAAAAAATTGAAAAAAGAAATATATTAAAAAATAATATTTCGGACATATCAACAATTAATTTAAAAATAGATTCAATAAAATGTGAAATAAATTCTAGCTGGCTTAATCCATACAAGGAAAGAAAAATATTAATTATAGGAACAAAAAAAATGCTTGTATTTAATGAAATGGATGAATCAAATAAATTAAAAATATTTCATAAATATGGCTACTACCCTAAGCTGAAAGTATTTAAAAAAGACTATTTATCAAATAAAGCGAGAATTTACTCGGGAAAAACTAATTATATTAAAGTTAAAAATGTTGATTCTTTAAAGGAAGAATTAAAACATTTTTTAATATCATCTCAAAAAAAAATAAATCCAATAACCAATGGATTATTTTGTCTTAAAATTTTAAAATTAATTACTTAATATTTATTTATTGTATTAACAATATAATTAATCTCTTTTATGGTAAGCATTGGATCTATAGGTAAACTTACGCATTGTTTAGCAAAATTTTCTGCATTTTTGAAAAAAATTTTAGAAAATTTTCTTTTATAAAATTTTGTTTGATTAATTGTATGTGGGTAATGCAGTCCATATTGAATATTTCTTTTTATTAAATACTTTAAAAATAATTTTCTATTTTTAACTCTTATAACAAATTGATGAAACACTGAGCCATCTGAATATTCAATTAGCTTAATATTCTTATTTTTAATATTTTTTTTATATATTGAAGCTATTTTTTTTCGTAGTTTGTTGAGTTTTTTTAAGTTATTGATTTTATGATTTAATATACTTGCCTGAATTGTATCTAGCCTACTATTAAATCCAATTGTTTCATGATTAAATTTTTTTATAAAACCTTGATTTCTTATTTTGGCAATTTTTTTTGCAATATTTTTATTATTTGTAGTAATTATACCTGCGTCTCCGTAAGCGCCTAAATTTTTTCCAGGGTACAAACTAAAAGTGCTAATATTTGCTAAATTTGAACCACCTACTCTATCACCATTTGAATATTCAGCGCCATGTGCTTGAGCACAATCATCTACGATAAATATATTTTTACCTTTAGTGATTTTTTTTATCTTATTTATTTCAACAACTGATCCGTATAAGTGTACTGGTATAATAACTTTAGTATATTTATTTATTTTTTTTTTAATTTCATTAATGTTTATTAATGGATCATTCTCATTTATATCAACTAGTACAGGTTTTAAGTTTGCATTTATCACTGAATAAAAAGTTGAAATGTATGTCATAGCTGGAAGTATAACTTCTGAGCCAGGTTTTAAATTAAGTGAAATTAAAGACATGGTCAATGCGTCTGTTCCATTAGCGCACGAAATTGCAAATTTTGATCTACAAAAATATTTAAATTTATTTTCAAAAACTTTCACATCAGAACCCATTATGAAGTTATTTTGATCAATAACTTTGCTAATAGATTTTAATATTTTTTTTTTAATATTTTTATCTGATTTATTTAATGAATAAAACTCAATCATAATTAATTACGATTTTTTTTTTTTTATATTTTATTGTTTTTACTTTTTTAG
>CACPLE010000024.1 GCA_902634695.1 uncultured Pelagibacteraceae bacterium | reverse complement strand
CTGAAAAAAGAATTGTTTTCGATAATTCTAAGTACCAGTCACAATAAGAATGCCACACGAATTGATATGCATTTCTTGCTGCTTCATCGAAACGATAGTTTTTAATGTTTTTTTCAACTAAATTTTTTGTTTTTAATAGCTCTAAATAAATCCATTTGTTTATATTTAAATTAATTTTAGGTTTTTTACTGATATTTTTAAAATTACATTTATTTTGAATTAAAAAATTATTTGCATTCCATAATTTATTTAAAAAATTTCTATAACCTTTAACTCTATCTTCTGATAACTTTACATCTCTTCCAGGAGATGCCATAGAAAGTAAAGTAAATCTTAATGCATCAGCACTATATTTATCAATTAGTTCTAATGGATCAATTACATTACCTTTTGATTTTGACATTTTTTGTCCTTTTTCATCTCTAACTAACGCATGAACATAAATATTTTTAAAAGGTTCTTTATTAAGAAATTGCATTCCAAACATAATCATTCTTGCAACCCAAAAGAAAATAATATCAAAACCAGTAACTAGAACGCTTGTTGGATAAAATTTTTTTAAATAATCATTGTTGTTAGGCCAACCAAGTGTAGCGAATGGCCATAAACCAGAAGAAAACCAAGTATCTAAAACATCTTCATCTCTAACAAGTGATACTTTTTTTTTATAATGTTTTGTTGCAATTTTATTTGCATCATTAAAATTTGTAGCAACAAATATTTTATTATCAGGACCGTACCACGCAGGTATTTGATGTCCCCACCATAATTGTCTTGAAATGCACCAAGGTTCAATATTATTCATCCATTGAAAATATGTTTTAGACCAATTTTCTGGAAAAAATTTTGTTTTTTTTGATTTAACAATTTTTTTAGCTTTAATAGATAATTTTTTTGCATCTACAAACCATTGTTCTGTTAAAAAAGGTTCAATAATTGAATTAGATCTATCACCATAAGGAACTTTGTTTTTTATATTTTCTTCCTTTATTAGTAAATTTTTAGCTTTAAGTTTTTCTAATATTTTTCTTCTTGCTTCAAATCTATCAAGACCAATGTATTCATCTGGTGCATTTTTGTTTATTTTGCCATCTTCAGTAAAAACATTAATTATTTTTAATTTATTTCTGACGCCTACTTCGTAGTCATTAAAATCATGGGCAGGGGTTATTTTGACTGCGCCAGTGCCTTGGGTAGGGTCTGCGTAATTATCAGTTATAATCTTTATTTTTCTTCCTACCAAAGGTAAGGTTATAATTTTACCAATTAGAGACTTATATCTCTTATCTTTAGGGTTAACTGCTACGGCCGTATCTCCAAGCATTGTTTCAGGTCTAGTAGTAGCAATTGTTATAAATTTAGAAGTTCCATCAATTGGATAGTTAATGTGATATAATTTAGAGCTAACTTCTCTTTGATCAACTTCAAGGTCTGAAATAGCAGTTCTTAAAACAGTATCCCAATTAACAAGTTTTTTTGATTTATAAATTAATTTTTTATTATAAAGGTCTACAAAGACTTTGATTACGGACTTTGATAAGTTATCATCCATAGTGAAGGCGTTTCTTGACCAGTCACAAGAACAACCCAGTTTTTTTAATTGATTTATAATTATTTCACCGTATTCATTTTTCCATTCCCAAACCTTTTCAATGAATTTTTCTCTACCTAAATCATTTTTTTTTAGACCTTCATTTCCTAATTTTTTTTCAACCAGAGCTTGGGTGGCTATACCAGCATGGTCAGTGCCGGGTTGCCACAAGGTCTCATATTCATTCATTCTATGATACCTGGTAAGTAAATCTTGGATTGAATTATTTAAAGCATGACCCATATGTAAGCTTCCTGTTACATTTGGAGGTGGTATTACTATAGAAAATTTTTTTTTATTTTTTTTAGGTTTGAAAAGATTGTTTTTTTCCCAGTAACTGTAAATTTTACTTTCAACGGTAGAATGAATATATTTGTCTGAACTCATAGGTTAAATTGTTTATAAATTAATCTATTGAATAAACAATAATGAAAATAAAAAGAAAATTATGGATTAATAGGATAAATCAATTATATAAAGGTGTGTAAAATTGATTTATTATCATTTTAAACGGCAACGTGGCGGAATGGTTACGCAGAGGATTGCAAATCCTTGTATCCCGGTTCGATTCCGGGCGTTGCCTCCAAAAAAAAGAGTTGTTTTAGATTTAAAAAAAAGTAAGTTCTCATTTTATATTCCTCGGTAGCTCAGTTGGTAGAGCAGTTGACTGTTAATCAATTGGTCGCAGGTTCGAGTCCTGCCCGAGGAGCCAAAAAAAACAATTTAACTTTTAAAATATTTATTGAATGAGATTTTAATTGGGTAGATATTAAAACCTACCCAAAAATTAAACATTATCCGGTTTTAGCTATATTTAAGCCTGTAGATTGTAAATTTTTTTCAAATTTCACTTTTTGTTCAGGTGTTAGTTCTGAATATAATTTTGTTAAAAAATTATAATTTACATTCATATGGCCTTCTTTTGATTTTTCAATGTTGATTAAGTAATCAGGATAATCTTCAAAAAAATATATAACTGGAACTTTTAAATAATTAGATAGTTGAAGCAATCTGATAGAACTTACACCATTAGTGCCTTTTTCATACTTTTGTATTTGTTGAAATGTAACATTAATTGCTTTAGCTACCTTTGTTTGTGTTAAACCAAGTGCTAATCTTCTAAGTTTTAGTTTGTTTCCCAAGTGCTTATTAAAATTTTCTTCCATTAAGACCCCTCTTAAAAAAACAAATTGAACTCTATATAGAGATAGAATGCAACCCCTAAAATAAAAAAAATTAAGCCCAATTTATAGGCTTGACATAGGGTTTTTTTTAATAATTCTAAATTATAAGTTTGTATCAAAATGGGTTTAATCAGTGAATTAACATTGAAAATATTATAATATTTGGCTTAGAAAAAGTTTGGTTCTGTCATTTTTTGGGTTAGCAAAAAATTCTTTTGTATCAGCTTTTTCTATAATCATTCCTTCATCCATAAAAATAACTTCATCTGCTACTTCTTTTGCAAAACCCATTTCGTGTGTAACAACTATCATGGTCATACCTTGTTTTGCTAAATTAACCATTGCATCTAAAACTTCTTTTATCATTTCTGGGTCTAGGGCTGAAGTAGGTTCATCAAATAACATTATTTTTGGTTGCATACAAAGAGCCCTTGCTATAGCGCATCTTTGTTGTTGACCTCCAGATAATTGGCCAGGAAATTTTGATGCTTGGTCTGAAATTTGAACTTGCTTTAATTGGCTCATTGCTAACTCTTCAGCTTCCTTTTTTGGCATTTTTTTTACCCATATTGGAGCTAAAGTACAATTATCTAAAATAGATAAATGTGGAAATAAATTAAATTGTTGAAAAACCATTCCTACTTCGGCTCTAATTTTCTCAATATCTTTTGTATCCTCAGTTAGTTCATTTCCATCAACGATAATGCTTCCTTCTTGGTGCTCTTCAAGTCGATTTATACATCTTATCAATGTTGATTTACCAGATCCAGATGGTCCACATACAACTATCTTTTGTTTAGGTTGAACTTCTAAATTAATGTTTTTTAATACTTGGAAATCACCAAACCATTTATTTACATCATTAATTTTGATTATTGCATTGGACATTAATATTTATCTTTCTGTTTTATATTTTAATTCTAAATTATAACTATATTTGCTCATAGCATAACAAATTATCCAGAAAATTATAGCTGCAAAAACATAACCTTCCATAGCAAAACCTAGCCATTTTGGATTTGTTTTTGCCAAATTTAACATTCCAACTATTTCTAGCAAGCCAACCACAAAAATTAGCGGGGTATCTTTTACTAATGCTAAAAATGTGTTTGCTATTCCTGGGATAACCAATTTTAAAGCTTGTGGTAAAATTACAAAAATATGCATTTTCCAATAACCCATACCTAAAGATTTAGCAGCATCATATTGACCTCTTGGTAGCGCTTGCAAACCTCCTCTGATTACTTCAGCAACATACGCGGCTTCAAATAAAGATATTGCAATAATTACTCTAACTAATTTATCCATAAAAAAATCCTCTGGTAAAAACATTGGAAACATAACTGATGACATGAATAAAACTGTAATTAATGGAACTCCTCTCCAAAATTCTATAAAACCTACTGATATATATCTTATTGTAGGTAATGTAGATCTCCTTCCTAATGCTAAAAACATTCCAACAGGAAAACAGAAAATTAGGCAAAAGAATGAAACTATAAAAGTTAATGACAAACCTCCCCAGGCACCGGTCTCAACCCACTCTAATCCGAAAGCACCACCTGAAATCAAATAGTAAATTAATATAAAAGCAATAATTGGATAAATTATTACATAATATAAAGTTAAAAACTTCTTTAATTTTTCAGAAGGAATTAAACCAACAAATGCTAGAGCTATTAATAAAAAGAAAGATATATTTATTCTCCACTGCAATTCATTAGGATACATTCCGTATACAAATCTTCTTAACCAAATTTTGATATAAGTCCAACATGCTCCAGTACCGGTACATGCTTCTTTGGTGTCACCAGCAATATTCGCATCTATAATGAACCAACTCATTATAGGAGGTATTGATTTTATAATTACAAAAATAATTAATAATGTTAAAATTGCATTAAAAGTATTGGTATTAATATTTTTGTTTAATAAATCTAATTTTGGTATTCCGGAAAATTCTATTCTAATTAAATGTAACCCTACAACTCCTAGTATTAATGGTAGAATAAAACCAACGAAATTTGGTAAAAAAGATGTTATATTTATTTGAAAAAAAGAACCTAAAAAAACATCTAATACTGCAATAAAAAATAAAAAAGATCCTATATACAAATAAGTATTAAGATTTTCTTTATTAGGTTTTAATAAATTTAATTTATTCATTATTTTTCTTTAATTGCGATTTTTTTGTTATACCAATTCATCAATAGTGAAATTGACAAGCTAATTGATAAATAAGTAAACATAGTAATAGATACGATTTCTATAGCTCTACCAGTTTGCATTAATGCTGTTCCTGCAAAAACCAAAACTAAATCTGGATAAGCTATTGCGGCAGCAAGGGAAGAATTTTTTGTTAAATTTAAATATTGGTTTGTTGTTGGTGGAATTATAATTCTTAATGCTTGGGGCATTATCACTAGTTTTAAAACTTGATTTGGTGTTAAACCTATTGATGCAGCAGCTTCTTTTTGCCCTTTACTAATTCCTTGTATCCCTGCTCTAACACATTCTGCAATAAAAGTTGCTGTATAAAGTGCTAAAGCTAATGTTAAAGCAATAAGTTCTGGTGGAATACCTAAGCCACCTTCATAAACAAATGATGTTGTTGATAGTTGCTTTATAACTGGTATTTCAAAATTTAAAGAAACCCCACCAATTATAAATGTTAATAATGGTAAAACTATAAGTAATCCAGATGAAATTAGAAAAACCGGTAATTGTTTTCCTTCATTTTCTTGTAATTTTCTTGCATAATTTCTTATTACTATAATAGAAATTATTGCAGCCATTATAGAATAAAAAAATATATCTAAATTTTCCCATACAAAACGAGGTACGAATAAACCTTTAATAGTTAGAAAAGAAACTCCAAAAATTGCATCTGCATCTTGAGGCAAAGGAAGAGCTCTAAGAGCAGCAAAATACCAGAAAAATATTTGCAATAATAGAGGTATGTTTCTAAAAAATTCTACATAAAAAGCTGCAGATCTTTCAATTAGATAGTTTGGTGAAAGACGGGCTATACCAATAATAACTCCAAGTATTGTTGAAATTATAATCCCTATAAATGCAACTAAAAGGGTGTTTAATAATCCTACTAGATATGCTCTAGCATAAGAATGTGATCCATCGTATTCTATCAATGAAAATTGTACGTCAAATGATGACTCTTGGGATAAAAAACCATATCCGAACGTAATACCCCTATTATCCATATTGATTTGTGCATTGTATGTAAAGAAACCAAATATTAAAATTACTACTAGCGCTGTTACTAATTGGGGGATTATTTTTTTAATGTTCATAGTAAAAAAGATACTAAAAAAAAGGGCTAGAAAAATCTAGCCCTTTTTAAACTTTATTATAAGATAATAATTATCTTGCAGGTGGTACGTATAGAATTCCGCCTTTTGTCCATAATTGGTTAGGACCTCTATCAGGCAAAATACCAGTGTCTGCTATATTTCTTTTGTAGCTTTCACCATAGTTACCAACTTGTTTGATAATTCTCAAACTCCACTCATTATCTAATCCAAAAGCAGCACCTAATTCACCTTCTGCTCCAACTAATCTCTTAATTGCTGGGTTTTCAGAAGTTTTCATAGAATCTGCATTTGCAGAAGTAATACCATATTCTTCAGCTTCAATCATTACGTTCAAAGACCATCTTACGATATCTTCCCAAACAGAATCGCCTTGTCTAACAACAGGGCCTAATGGCTCTTTTGAAATAGTTTCAGGTAAAACTATATGGTCATCTGGGTTACTCATCTTAGTTCTTTGTGCAGCTAAACCAGATTTATCAGTAGTGTAAGTATCACATCTTCCAGAATCATAAGCAGCAACAACTTCGTCAGCTTTTTCAAAAGCTACTGGCTCATAAGAAATTCCTCTTGAATTAAAGAAGTCTCTCATATTAAGCTCTGTTGTTGTACCTATGTTAGTACATGCTGAAATTCCGTTTTTGAAATCATCTACTGATGACATTCCAGAATTTTTTCTAACCATGAATCCTTGGCCATCATAGAAGTTTACTCCTACGAATGTAAGACCAATGTCAGCATCTCTAGAAAGTGTCCATGTAGTGTTTCTTGATAAGATATCAATCTCACCAGATGTTAAAGCAGTAAATCTTTCTTTAGCACTAAGTGGAGTGAACTTAACTTTATTCGCATCACCTAATGTTGCAGCAGCAACCGCTCTACATACATCAACGTCTACACCAGTCCAATTTCCAGATGCATCAGCATTTGAAAATCCTGGAAGACCTTGAGAAACTCCACATCTAACAAAACCTTTCTTCTGAGTGTTTTTTAGAGTTTTAGACTTTTTTGCAGCCATAGCTTCTGTTCCAAAAGCAAACAAAACAGCTAGTACAGCAAACAATGAAGTCAATTGTTTTATGTATTTTAACATTTTTATTCCTTATATTTATTTGTTAACAAATAATTCAAAGTTAATTTGAATTGATATAATTATGATTGAA
>CACPLE010000023.1 GCA_902634695.1 uncultured Pelagibacteraceae bacterium | reverse complement strand
CTCTAATTTTTCAACTAAAGGTAATATACTTAATATTTCCCCAACACTTGATCCATGAAACCATATTAACTTACCCGATCTTCTATTTTTAGAAAAAAAACAAAATTTTTCTTTAAATCTAATTTTGTCTTCTTTATTTTTTAATATTCTTACAAGAATAATTATTGGTGAAAGTAAAATTACTAAGTTAATTAATATTCTATATATAAAAAACATTAATCTTTTCGAAGTTGTTTTTCGTAAAAGTTTTTATAAATTGCTGAATTATTAATTAATTCATCATGTTTTCCTTCATCGACTACTTTGCCATTATCAACTACATAAATTTTATCACAGTTTAGTATTGTTGATAACCTGTGCGCAATTACTAAAGTAGTTCTGTCTTTAGTTAAAATATTTATAGCTTTTTGAATTTTATTTTCTGTTTCTGCGTCAAGTGATGAAGTTGCCTCATCTAGAAGAATAATTTTACTATCCTTTAACATAGCCCTTGCTATTGAAAGTCTTTGTTTTTCTCCACCTGAAAGTCTCACACCGTTTTCACCTATAATTGTATCATATTTATTTGGTAGTCTGTTTATAAACTCATCAGCAAAAGATAGTTTTGCAGCCTCAATTATAGCCTCATTACTAACGTCACGATTTGCGTAAATAATGTTATTTTTAATTGTATCATCAAATAGTGTTGTGTCTTGACTTACTAGAGAAATATTTTCTCTTAATGATTTAATTTTTGTTCTATATATTGAGGTCTTATCAATTAATATATCTCCGGAAACAGCATCATAAAATCTAGGAATTAAATTCATTATAGTTGATTTACCGGCACCACTATGACCTACGAGTGCAGTCATTTTTCCACCTTCAATATTTAAGTTTATAGATTTTAAGATAGGACCTTCAGAATTTTTGATATAATTAAAATTAACTTCCTTAAAATCTACAGTTCCTTTAGATAAAACAATTGGTTTATCATCTTTTTTATCAGTTATTTGATTTTGGTTATCAACTATTGGCAATATTCTTTTAGCTGCTGACAATCCTTGATTTACAGCTAAATTTAGTGTTGCTAACGATCTAACCGGTTGATATGCCAACATCATAGCTGCTAGAAAAGAAAAAAAGTTATTAATATCTAATTCACCATTTAATATTAATTTTCCTGAATAAAAAATTAAAACAGCAATCATAATTCCCGTAAGTGTTTCCATAATTGGAGTTGCTCTAACAAAAACTATACCAATTTTTTTATTCTTCTCTTTAAGATCATCAATATATTTTTTTGCTCTTGTATTTTCATAATCTTCATTTTGAAAAATTTTAATTAGTTTATGATTTTTAAAAATTTCAATTAAGTAAGTTGTTAGTAATGCAGACTTTTCAGTAGCCTGAGTTGTTACTTTTCCAACTCTTTTTCCAAGCGATCTAGCCATGTAGGAAGCCAGAGGTATCATTATTATTGCAATTAAAGCAAGCTTCCAGTTTTGATAAAACATAACCACTAACAATCCAATTAAGGTTAAGCTGTCTTTAAATAAATTTAGCAATGCGTTAGTTAGTAAATTTGTAATCATGCTAACATCAAAAGTTAAATTTGAAATATATTTTCCAGTGTGTTTATTTTCAATAAATTGAGTATCTGCTTCAATAAATGATTTAAGCATATTTTCTTGGAGTATTTTTTTTATTTCTTCTCCAACTCCAATCATAGTTGTTTTTGCAAGGTAGAGAGATATTCCTTTAGTTGAAAAAGCAATAATTATTAATATTGGAATTGTAAATATTAATGTCTGATCTTTTTCTATAAATATTTTTTCAATTGCCGGATCTAATAGCCACGCAATTGAAGATGTGCTTCCTGCTACTAATATAGCAAAAAAAGCTGCAATAATTATTTTATTTAAAAATTTTTTTGTATAATCATTATACAATCGCCACAATATAGTATTATCATTTTTCATAGATTAAACTATCTTTCCGCACAGGATATTTAAATAAATTATTAATCCCAAAATATTATTGCTTTTAAATATTTTTAGACATTTATTAGGTATTTCTATATCCAAAGTTTTTATCTGAAAAAAAAATAAATGTATAAATGTAACTACACTAGCAAAATAAAATATATTGTTAAATTTCATTAAAACTCCAGAAAAAACAAGTGAAATAAAAAAAACTAAATAACATAATATTAAAAAATTTTTTGGGTTATTTTTAAATTTTATAGAGGTTGATTTAACTCCTATGATTTCATCGTCTTTAATGTCCTGGTATCCATATATAGTGTCGTATCCAAGTGTCCAAAATATGGCCCCGATATAAAAAATAATCGGAACAATACTTATTTCGTTATTTATTGATATCCAGGCCAAAACTAACCCATAATTAAAAGTTATTCCTAAAAAAAGTTGTGGCCAATAAGTAATTCTTTTCATTAAAGGATAAGTAAAAGCAAAAGGCATAGAAATTAAAGCAAGAACAATTGTAAGATTGTTAAAATTTATTAAGACTAAGAAAGCAAAGAAACATAAAACGAATGTATATATCCACCCTAAAGTTGTAGAAATTTTTCCAGATGCTATCGGTCTATTTTTTGTTCTTCCTACCCTTTGATCAAATTTTTTATCAACAATATCATTGACTATACATCCAGATGATCTCATTAATATTGATCCTAGAAAAAATAAAATTAGATATTTTAGGTAAATTGTTAGATCAGCACTAAAGTCATAGGCTAATGTTAATCCCCAAAGACAAGGCCAAAAAAGTAACATATAACCTATTGGTTTGTTTAATCTGGTTAATTCAATAAATAGATTTAAATGTTTCATCAGAATTTACTTGTAAATAACAAAGCCTAGATTCATAATCAAATTGATTCGATATGAATGTAGATTATACCGTAACAGCCCTGATGTTTCCTGCTATTCCGCTTTTGATGAGTGTATATGGAAATAGATTTCATACTTTAAGTAATTTAATCAGAAAAATTCATGATGAATATATCTGGGAAAAACATATTCCTCAAGAATGGGAAAAACAGCTAATTAATTTAAATGAGAGGGTTAAGTGGATGAAATACACTCTTGCATTTGCAAGTTTTGGTTTTTTATTCAATATGATGACAGTCTTCGCTCTGTATTTAGATAGAATTTTTATAGCTAGAATAATTTTTGGATCTTGCTGTATGGTAATGATAATTTCAGTTATTTTCTTTATTAGAGATATATTCGTTTCTACTGAAACATTAAAACTTCATTTATCAGATATGAAAATTAATCTGGATTAGGGAATAATTACAGCTGGTCCTGTAATTTTTCTGGACTCCAAGTCAATATGAGCTTGTTGTATATCTTCTAGCTTATATTTTTTAAATATTTCTACTTTAACTTTTCCAGAACTTATTTTTTCGAATAATGTTTTTGAAGCTTCATTTAATTCTTCATTTGAATGTAAATATTGACCCATAGAAGGTCTTACAAAAAATAATCCTTTTGGTTGTAAAGTTTTTGGCACATCTATTGGATCTAGTGCTCCTGAAGCATTTCCAAAAGAAACCATCATGCCTCTTGTTTTTAAACATTTAACAGATTTTTCGAATGTTGATTTTCCAACTCCATCGTAAACTACTGGAAGTCCTTTTCCTTCAGTTATTTCCATAACTTTTTTTGAAAAATCTTCTTTAGAATAATTTATTACTTCATCGCAACCATTTTTTTTTGCTAAAACTATTTTTTCATCACTACCAACTGTTCCTATTACTTTACACCCCAAACTCTTTGCCCATTGGCAGAATATTTGTCCCACACCCCCTGCTGCTGCATGGAACAATATAGTTTCACCAGAAGTTACAGGGTATGTTTTATGCAGCAAATAAAAGGTTGTTAAACCTTTTGTCATTAGTGTTGCAGCTAAAGTTAAATCAATTTCATCTGGCACTTTAACTAAACTATTAGTTTTAAAGATTCTATGTGTAGAGTAAGCACCCAATGGTACAGCAGCATACGCGACTTTATCTCCAACAGAAAAATTCGTTACATTAGGTCCTACTTCTTTAATAACTCCCGACGCTTCCATACCAAGTCCAGAAGGATATATAAGAGGATACAAACCAGATCTATGATAGGTGTCTATATAATTTAATCCAATAGCCACATGCTCTATTAAAACTTCATCTTTTAAAGGTTTTCTTAGAGTTATGTCTTGCAATTCTAGAATTTCAGGTCCCCCAGTTTTTTGAATTTTTACAGCTTTCATTATTTTGCAAATGTTTAATTATATTATTTACTAAACTATATCAAGCAACTGGTTTATAAATTAATTAAATAAATATGAGCAATATTAGATTATTTTTTTCAGAAAGTTTATTTTTGAAACTAAGTTCTAAACTTGATAAACTACAATCTCATTACGTAAATAAAGTTATGAGAATTAAAGTTGATGAAACTTTTTCATTGTTTAATAACAGTGGAGAATGGGAAGCAAGAATTAATGGGATTTCAAGAGGAATGGTCGAATTTACTGTTACTAAGCATTTAAGATCTAAGGAAAATTTAAAAGAAGTTTGGTTGGCTTTTTCTCCAATAAAATCAAATTATTTTAATTTTATGATTCAAAAATCGACAGAATTAGGTGTAACCAAATTTTTACCCATTATTTTTGAAAGAACAATAGTTAGAAAAATAAACAGTCAAAGGTTGGAAAAAGTTATAATTGAAGCTACAGAGCAGTCAAATAGAATTAATATTCCTAAAATAGAAAAACCTCAAAATTTAAAAAATTTTCTAAGTAAAAATAAAGGTAAGATGAATTTAGTATTTACAGATTTAAATTCTAAAAATAAAAAATTAGATGTAAATAAATTAACCAATAAACCAATATGTATAATTATCGGTCCCGAAGGAGACTTTTCAGAAGCCGAAAGGAAAGAAATTCTTTCTTATGAAGGAGTTAATTCTCTAAAAATTAATGAAAATATTTTAAGATCTGAAACAGCAGCAATATCTGCTATATCTATAGTTAGTTATTTTACAAACTTATAAATATTTTTTAAGTATTTTAATTGATCTTTTAATATCATCTTTATGAGAAATTCTTGCAATATACTTTCCATTTTTAAGAAGTATTACAGGTGAGCTATGATCTACATTGTATTCTCCATCATCTTTAAATATTTTTTGACTTATAATTCCCCATGATTGTGAAAGTAAATATATTTTTTCAGTCTCACCAGTTATACCGATAAAATTATTTTCAAAAGAACTTAAATAATCTTTAACAATTTTAGGTGTATCTCTTTCAGGATCAACGGTAATAAAAAACAACTTTAATGATTTGTTTTCTTTTTTAAGTCTACTTATAACTATATCCATTTTATTTAATGTCATTGGACAAATATCTGGACAATGAGTAAAACCAAAAAAAATTGCCGTAAGTGGGCCATCAAAAGACCTATCTGTGATTATATTGTTATTCATGTCTTTAAGTGAAAACTCTGAACCTTTAAAGGATGCGACATAATTTTCCTTATCACTTTGAATGGATAAAAAAATTGGCAACATAATAAATAAAAAAATACCAAAACATCCAGCTATTATTGTAATCGATGTCTTTAATTTCATAATTTAATGTTTATATTCTTAATATATATTTTATGACTAGTTTTATTAAGAAACTTTTTGGCACACTCGCTCAAAAACCATGGGAAAAAGAGCAAGCAGCTATTGATAATCAGCATTTAGGAAAAACTTTTAATTTACCAAAACAAACTTCAGCGGTTATTGTTATTTTTGGTATAAGCACAGTATTGTTTAGTTTAGTTTTGACTAGCTATCTTTACACTATACCACCAGAACAAGACACAAATTTTTTATTAAAACCAAATTTGTTATGGATAAATACAGTCATTTTGTTTTTTGTAACTTATTTTTTTGGAAAAATTACAAAAGATTTAGAAAAAAAAAATACAACTAAGATTAAAAAAAATTTAATTTTAGTAGGCGGTCTAAGTTATTTATTTTTATTTGGTCAAACATTTTTTTGGTATCAATTAATGCAAGATGAAAAATTTGTTTCTACAAACTCTTATTTTTCTTCATTCTATTTTTTTACTGCTTTACATGGTTTACATCTTTTAGGAGGGTTATTTTTTTGGGGAAAAGTATGTTCAAAAACTTTGAAATTAAAAGAGAGTGAAATAATGAGCCAAAGTAAAACCATATCTGCTTTATCTTTGTATTGGACTTTTTTATTAATTGTATGGTTAGCTTTTTTCTTGACTATGTATGTGTTCAATGACGCCGTTATTGCTTGGTGTAAAGATTTGCTTACATAAAAAGAACAAGAACAAATCCAACAACTGCAATTAAAACTAATAATATATTAACTGATCTTAAATATTTTTTAATTTCTGGTTTTTTTTCACCGCTTGAAAAGAATCCTGCCCCAAGAGATATAACAAAATAGAAAAGTAAGACCATAATTAATATGGCAACTAAAATTCCAAATTTACCAAGCATATATTGTTGAATATACACACTTATTTGATGTTTTTTTAAGACATTTTGTCTCTAGATTATATATGTATTTCTTTTATAAGATTTACTTTATGCATATTGGATTTATCTTTTTGGCAGTAATAGTTGGGTCAGTATTATTCCATATTTTTACACCGTGGTACTGGACGGATATAGCGTCAAACTGGGGAGCAATGGATGATACAATTACTTTAACATTCTGGGTTGGAGGTGGTGTTTTTGTAGCAGTCTGTCTTTTTATGACCTACTGTGTTTTTAAATTTTCATACAAAGAAGATCGTAAAGCTGAATACAAACCCGAAGACAAAAGGTTGGAAAAAATACTTACATGGGCAACTACATTAGGTGTAGCAGCACTATTGGCTCCAGGACTTATTGTTTGGAATCAATATGTAAATGTTCCAAAAAATGCAATTGAGATTGATGTTATGGCTTGGCAATGGGGCTGGCAATATAGATTGCCTGGAGAAGATGGAAAGTTGGGTAATACGAAAGTTGTAAATATAAACGACAATAATCCATTTGG
Source organism: uncultured Pelagibacteraceae bacterium (assembly GCA_902634695.1). Taxonomy (GTDB): domain Bacteria; phylum Pseudomonadota; class Alphaproteobacteria; order Pelagibacterales; family Pelagibacteraceae; genus Pelagibacter. The sequence continues at coordinate 1,421 of CACPLE010000023.1, read as the reverse complement.
AATTATTTTAGAAGACCCAAATGGAAAAGATGATATTATGATTCAAAGCGATACAATACACTTAAAAAATAACAAGCCTGTAAAAATTTTATTAAGGTCCGTTGACGTGCTTCACAATTGGTATGTCCCTCAGTTTAGAGCAAAAATGGACGCAGTTCCAGGAGTTATAACTTATTATTGGTTTGAACCAAATAAAATTGGAGAATACGAAGTTTTATGTGCTGAATATTGTGGAGTTGGACACTATGCTATGAGAGGAAGAGTTTTTGTAAAAAGTGAAGTGGATTATGAAAATTGGCTTCAAGAACAAGAAACTTTTTCAGACTTAATAGCTAAACAAAATAAATTAGAAATTGATTCAACAAAATTTGTAAAAAATAACAATTTAAATATAGAAAAAGATATATATTATAAGGGAAATTAGATTTATGTCAGACGAAAGCAATAATAATACGACTTACCAGACGCAATCATCCGAAAGTACTTACGGTGGAGGAGCAGGAGTTACGCCTGACATGGACTATACAAGGCCTGCAGAAATACCTGAACAGGATTTGTATCATGCACATAGTTTTATTACTAAATGGGTTTTTTGCCAGGATGCCAAAGTTATTGGCGTACAATATTTTCTTTTAGCAACATTTACAGGAATAATTGGTCTTATTCTTTCATGGTTAATGCGTTTGCAGTTAGGATTCCCAGAACTAGCTGGTTTTATGACAGCTGAACATTATTACCAGTTCGTGACTATGCATGGAATGATTATGGTAGTTTATTTTTTAACCGCACTCTTCCTAGGCGGTTTTGGTAATTATTTAATTCCACTAATGTGTGGAGCGAGGGATATGGTTTTTCCCTATCTTAACATGATAAGTTTTTGGATGTTTTTCGTTGCAGTTGGAGTTTTATTAGCAAGCTTTTTTGTTCCAGGCGGACCTACAGGCTCAGGCTGGACTCTGTATCCCCCTCAGTCAATTTTAGAAGGAACACCAGGTTCAGGCTATGGGATAATATTAATGTGTGTGTCCTTAATTCTTTTTGTAGCCGGATTTACTATGGGAGGATTAAATTATCTAATTACTGTTTTACAGGCGCGAACTAGAGGAATGACATTAATGAGAATGCCCTTAACAGTTTGGGGTATTTTTACAGCAACAGTTTTAGCAATGTTAGCTTTCCCAGCACTATTGGTAGGATCGCTAATGATGACTTTGGATAAAGTGCTTGGAACAAGTTTTTTTATGCCAACGATTTTAAAAGCTGGAGAAGTTCTAGAATATAGTGGAGGGAGTCCTATACTTTTCCAACATTTATTCTGGTTTTTTGGACATCCAGAAGTTTATATAGTTGCACTACCTGCATTTGGAATAATTTCAGACTTGATTTCAGTTCACTCAAGAAAAAATATATTCGGTTATAGA
>CACPLE010000022.1 GCA_902634695.1 uncultured Pelagibacteraceae bacterium | reverse complement strand
TGTGTATTATCAGCCAGTAGGTGTAGTAGCAGCATTGTCACCTTGGAACTTTCCATTAGTATTATCTTCAAGAAAAATTTCCACAGCTCTTGCTGCTGGGTGTTCAGTTATAATTAAACCAGATGTAATAACTCCTGGAACTGTAATGGAGTTAGTTGACATCTGTAGAGAATGTGGAGTACCACCTGGTGTAGTAAATTTATTATCAGGAGATCCACCTAGCATTGCTTCACAATTAATTGCTTCAGATATTGTAAAAAAGATTTCAATTACAGGATCATCAAGAGTAGGAAAATTAATATTAAAACAAGCTGCAGATAAAGTTCAAAGAGTTACTATGGAGTTAAGTGGTCATTCACCCTTTATAGTATTTGATGATGCAGATATTAAAAAAGCAGCAGACATGGCTGTAGCATCTAAGTTTAGAAATAATGGACAAGTTTGTATTTCACCAAATAGGTTTTACATACAAGAAAATAAAAAAGAAGAATTTGTAAATTTATTTATTGAAAAAACTAAAAAATTAAAAATAGGAAATGGCATGGAACCAGATGTTCAATTGGGTCCAATTACAACAAAAAAAAGATTAAATGAAATAGAAGAATTGGTTGAAACTACTAAAAGGGAAGGAGCAAAAGTATTATTAGGTGGCAAAAGACCTTCTGGATTCAACAAAGGTTATTTTTACGAACCTACAATATTTGATAACGTAAAAGATGATTTTACTATAATGAAAGTAGAGCCCTTTGGACCATTGGTTCCAATGTTATCATTTAAAAGTTTTGATGAAGTAGTTGAAAGAGCTAATAAACATGAATTAGGACTTGCAAGCTACATATGCACAAACTCTATGGAGAAAGCTCACAAAGCATCTGAATTAATGGAAACGGGAACAGTAGCAGTGAATACTCCTGTAGTTGCAATAGCCGAAGCACCCTTTGGCGGTATTAAACAAGCCGGATATGGAAGAGAAGGTGGATCAATGGCAATTAAAGATTATTTAAATGTTAAGTACACACATCTTGGAATAAAAGGCTAGATTTAAAAAAAATGAAATTGTTAAGAGTTGGAGATAAAGGAAAAGAAAAACCCGCAGCATTAGACGAAAACAATATAATTAGAGATCTTAGTTCACATATAAAAGATTTAAATGCTGATTTTTTAAATTTTGAAACAATTTCTAAACTAGAAAATTTAGATTTAAAAAAATTACCTGAAATAAATAAATCAATTAGAATTGGCGCTTGTGTAAATAAGCCAGGAAAATTTGTAGCTATAGGGCTAAACTACTCTGATCATGCAAAAGAAACAGGATCAAAGACACCAACAGAACCAATAGTTTTTATGAAAGCAACAAGCTCTATTACAGGACCAAATGACAATATAGAGATGCCTGAAAATTCAAAAAAATTAGATTGGGAAGTAGAACTAGCTTTTGTTGTTGGAAAAGAAACTAAAAATATTTCAGAGAAAGAAGCACCAAATCATATTTTAGGTTATTGCATTGTTAACGATATTAGTGAAAGAGAATGGCAAATTGAAAAACTGGGACAGTGGGTTAAAGGAAAATCAGGTGATACATTTGGGCCGATTGGACCATATTTAGTAACTAAAGATGAAATTTCAGATATTAATAATTTAAATTTAACCAGTGAAATAAATAAAAAGACAATGCAATCAGGCAATACTAAAAATATGATATTTAATACAAATTTTTTAATTTCTTATTTAAGTAAGTTTATGTCGTTGCAGCCGGGAGATTTGGTTACAACAGGAACACCCGCAGGAGTTGGAATGGGAATGAATCCTCAAGTATTTTTAAAATCTGGAGATAGTATTAAACTGACCATAGATTGTTTAGGTGAACAAAATTCAAAAGTTGTATCAAAATAGATTAAATTATGATTGAACTATTTATAGCTTTAGGAGCTGGGTTAATAAGCTTTTTGTCTCCATGTGTACTGCCATTGATACCAGGCTATATTTCATTTATTTCTGGACAGTCATTAAATGAACTAATTGAAAGTAAAAAAGTAAATTTAATTCCACTACTATTATTTTCATTAGGATTTTCTTTTGTATTTATAATATTTGGTGCTGCAGCTTCAGCTTTAGGAAAAATATTACTTCAAAACTCAAATTATCTAAGAGTTGTTGCAGGAACAATAATTGTAATTTTTTCTCTGCAGTTACTTGGAGTGATTAATATTAAATTTTTAAACTATGAAAAAAAATATTATACAAAAAAATCTACTAAACCATTATTTGTATTTATAGTAGGAATGGCTTTTGGATTTGGTTGGACACCTTGCATTGGTCCAATACTGGGATCAATTCTTGCATTAGCATCAACAGAAGAAAATATTTCAAGAGGCATAATTATGTTAAGTTTTTATTCTTTAGGTTTAGCGATACCATTTATATTGTCTGGATTCTTGATACAAAAATTTTTATTATTTTCAAAAAATTTTAAAAAAAATATAAATATAGTTTTAAAGTTAGGTGGAATTACACTGCTTCTAACTGGAGTGTTAATAATAACTAACAAATTACAAAGTCTAGGTTATTATATTTTAGAAATCTTTCCTTTTATGCAAAGTTTAGGTTAATTTTTTTTTGGCTTATTAAATACTATCAGTATTACTCCAACAATAATTATAGCCCCCCCAATAAATAACTCTTTAGTTGGCTCTTCACCTAAAAGAAAAATTGCAGCTAATAATCCAGTAGGGGGTATACCCATAGTAACTATAGGTAAAACTTTGTATAAAGGGTTATTTTTTTAAAACATAATAGAAGCAACCATATGTAATTGGCTGCATAATAAATCCTAAATAAATCGCAATCATCCAAACTTCAAAAGTTGCGGTCCTAAAGTAGTTAATTGGATTGCCATCAAAAATAGCTGAAAGAGTAATTAATATTGGACCAGAAAATAAACCCAACCAAGCAACGAGCGCTAATGGATTTATTTCTTTACTTAAAGGTTTTACTAAAACTTGCCCTAGAGCCCAAACACCTGATCCTATAATTACTAAACTTACTCCAATGAATTTACCATCTAAATTAGGTGAGCCAGTTAAAATATACACTCCAACAAATGCAATGGCTATTCCTATTAAAGCCCGTACAGTTGGTTTTTTCTTTAAGCATAAAGTAAGCAAATAAAACTCCAAAAGGAACTTCAGTTTGAACAAGTAGCACAGCTGCTGAAGCATCTATAAAACTTAACCCCGTGTAAGTAATACTGTACTGAGTTGTATTTGCTATAAGAGAAGCGAAAAATATTTTTTTAAGATAACCTCTTGGTATTGGAAACCACCAAACCAAAAGTAATGCGACAAAAGTAAATCTTAAACCCATCAATAAAAAAAGGAGGCAAATACTCCATTGCAGGTTTAGCAATAACAAAACCAAATCCTAAAAAAATTGGAACTATCGCAGCTATTAAGGAATCGCGAAGAGTCAAAGACTAAATTTTCTTTTTAAATGTCTTAATTTTCCTTCGGTACTATCAAAATCAATGTAGCAACCTTGTAAAAATCTTTTTCCTTCTTCAGGATCAAATTTTGTTCTTCCGTGTAATACTCTATAATTATCCATCATCATAAGATCTTTAGGCATTAATTTAAATTCTATTCTATTTTTTTCAGAATTATATAAATCAGATAATTTTTTTCGTGCTTTATAATATTTATCCAATTTACTTTTTTCTAGCATTGGAACATAATCCAATCTTGGACTAAACCTTACTTGTTTAAAATTTTTCTCATCATCCAGATGAATTAATTCTGACCAATCTTCTAACACTACATTTTTATCAGTAAATTTAAATCTCACTTTAACTTCAGTAAGGATTTTATAAACATCGGGATCTTTTTTTTTTAATTTCTCAGAAACTGAATAACCATCTACCAATGTTGAATAACCACCACTAACTTCATTTTCAATACAATGAAGAATTTGAATACATGGGACAGGATTTCTATATGGATTGTCTGTATGTGGGCTTAAGTGTAAAGTTGTATATGCTAAATCATTAGGGTTTGATTTTGATTTAACATTAAAATGTTCACCAAAATTAGTTCTTCTTACACTACCAATAGAATTAGCAAATTTAACAATAAAATTATTTTCAGTTGGTACATTTTTTATAATCACAAAGCCATACTCATAAAAAGAAACTAATAAATCATACATTTCTTTTGTTTCAAAAAAATTTTCTTTATATTCAAAATTTTTTACATTTTTTAATGTTGAGTCCCATTTTTTTTTAGGAATTGATTTTATTACTGTATCTTTATTTGAAAATTCTGATTCAAGTTTATTTATATCTAGCTTAGAGCTTACACCATCGTTGAAATTAATTTCAAGAAAACCATTTTTAATTTCAGCGTTCTTTATAATTATTTCACCATCCATCGTTGAAGGATCAAATAACCTTTGTTGAGTTCCTTTGTCTAAAAATTCATCTCCATCCACTCTTTCTCTTAACCAAAAAGGATGTATCTCTTGAACTGATTTACCATTATTAAATAAGATTTTATTTTCATTTAGTTCAATTTTCATAAGACTTTTTGAGGATTATTTAAAATTTAGCTTTAATCAAGATAAATAAAATAGTAAGTGATGCATGCTATGGATAAATTAAGTACAAAAAATATCAGATTTTTTGCTAATTTTTTAAGCATACTAGCAAAGGATATGACAAGGTTTTATTACCAAAGACTAAACAAACCTTTTAAAGCAATGAACAAAAGCAGAGGCAAAGGTTATGATCCAGTAACCAAAGCAGACAGAGCTTTTGAAAAATTCATAAGATCTAAAATTAAAAAGAAGTTTCCAACTCATGAAATTATTGGTGAAGAGTTTGGCCATAAAAAAAGCAAAAGTGATTTTACTTGGGTAATTGATCCTATAGATGGAACTAGATCATTTATAGTTGGTAACCCTACTTGGAGTAATTTAGTTGGTTTAAACTATAAAGGAAATCCAATAGTTGGTTTGGCAAATTTTCCAAAATTAAATAAATATTATTTTAATACTTCAAAAAATAACTCTTATGTAGTTGAGAATGGTAAAAAAAGAAAATTATCAGTAAATAAAAAAGCCACTTTTAAAACTGCTAAAGTTGCAGGAGCTTTTCACGGATGGTTGTCATTAAAAAAACAAAGTAAAATTCCTAGAGTTTTAAAACTTATGCAATTTCCTTGTTTTGATGCATTAAGCTATGTCCATTTTTGTGAAGGGAAAATTGATGCAGTTATGCAGTGTCAAAATAAAATTTGGGATTTGCATGCAATAATTCCCATTGTTTCAGCTGCTGGTGGTATTGCTTCTACTTGGAACAATAAAGATGCAAAATACGCTGGCAATGTTTTATTTTCTGCAAATAAATCTATACACAAAAAAATATTAAAGTTTTTAAAACCAGTGCTTTAAATATTGAATTTTATACAGCAAAAATTCAAAAAAACAGTGCATTAATTCTTCTTTAGTTTCTTCAATTATTAAGCTAGATTTTTATAAAATATAATTAGGAGGGGTAATGAAAATAAAAAATTTATTAAAAATTTTTTTAACCGTACTATTTGTTTTTGCAACTTCAATTTCTTGGGCAAAAACAATTAAGTGGTCAATGCAAGGTGATAGCTTAACGCTAGATCCTCATGCACAAAACGAAGGTCCAACTACTCAAGTTTCAAGACAAATTTATGAAGCTCTTGTTACTAGAGGTTTAGATATGTCTATTGGACCACAACTAGCAACAAAGTGGAAAGCTGTAGATGAAAATACATGGTATTTTTATTTGAGAGAAGATGTAAAGTTTTCTAATGGACAAAAAATGACATCTGAAGATGTTGTTTTCAGTATATTAAGAGCAAAACAACCTACATCTGATTTTAAAGAATACATTAGTACTATTTCTGGAGTTAAAGCGATTGATGATTATACGATTCAAATCAAGACAAGTAAGCCAAATCCAATTCTTTTGAACCAATTGTCGAACATTTTTATAATGTCTAAAAAATGGTCAACGGATAACTTTGTAATAGCTCCACAAAACTGGGACGCTGGACAAGAAACTTTTTCAGCAACTAATGCAATGGGAACTGGTCCATTTAAAATTACTTTGAGAGAACCAAATACAAAAACAGTTTTCAAAAAGAATAATAAATGGTGGGGTAACGTAGAACACAATTTAACAGAAATACAATTACTTCCAATTAAGAATGCTGCAACTAGAGTTGCTGCTTTGTTATCTGGAGAAATTGACGTAGTTACTGATGCTCCAGTACAAGACTTAGATCGTATAGCAGCTTCTGCAGGACATAAAGTAGAAAGTACTCCACAAATGCGTACGATTTTCCTTGGAATGGATCAAGCTGCAGACCAACTTAGAACAGGTAACACTGGAGATAATCCATTTAAGAAAAAAGAGGTAAGACAAGCTCTTTATCAAGCAATTGATATAGAGGCTATCAAGAAAAAAGTTATGAGAGGTTTAAGTGAACCAGCAGGAATTATAACTTTTCCAGGTGTAACAGGATACACTAAAGCCCTTGATGAAAGATTACCTTACGATGTTGACGCTGCAAAACAACTTTTAGCGGATGCAGGTTATCCAGATGGTTTTGAAGTAGAACTTAGATGTCCTAATGACAGATATGTAAATGATGAAGCAATTTGTACAGCTGTTGTGGGAATGTTAGGAAAAATCGGAGTGAAAGTAAATTTATTCGCTCAAACTAAAAGCAAACACTTTAAAGAACTTAAAGACAACCAAGGCGATTTTTATATGCTAGGTTGGGGTGTTCCTACTTTGGATAGTCACTATGTGTTCCATTATCTTTATGAATCTGGCGCAAGCTGGAACAAAGTTAACTTCAGCGATGCTGATGTTGATGCAGCAATTAGAGTAATGGAAGGTGAAGTTGACCTAGATAAAAGAAATGCTGCAATAGCTAAAGCTTGGAAAATTGTAAGAGATAATATTGCTTATCTACCTTTACACCACCAAGTAATTTCTTGGGCATCTAAAACAAACGTTAATGTCCCAATAAGACCGAATAACGAACCGTTATTCCGTTTTTCTAGTGTAAATTAAATTAATCTTTACAAGCCCTTTTATTTTAAAAGGGCTTGTAATTTAAAACTTTCGAAAATTGATTAAGTATACCTTAAAAAGATTGTTCCAATCAGTCTTAGTAATGCTGGTTGTTGCTTTTGTTTCTTTCTCTTTATTTAATTTTGTTGGTGACCCAATTAACAACATGGTTGGTGAAGAAACTTCAGATGAGGAAAGATCAGAGTTAAGAGAAACTTTAGGACTGAATGATCCCATTCACATTCAATTTTCAAGATTTGTAGTTAATGCTTCAAAAGGAGAATTTGGAATATCTTATCAATTAAGAAGACCGGTTTCTGATTTAATTACTGAAAGATTACCAGCAACCATTGAACTAGTTTTAGTATCAGCGTTAATTGCATTAGTATCTGGAACTTTATTAGGAGTTTATACAGGTATAAATCGAAGAGGTTTTTTAAGTGATATTATATTAGCAATTTCTTTATTAGGAGTATCGCTCCCTACATTTGTTATAGGTATACTATTTATATATCTATTTGCTGTAATTTTAGGGGTACTACCTTCTTTTGGAAGAGGCGAAGTTATTGATCTTGGTTTTTGGTCAACTGGTTTTTTAACAATATCAGGTTTAAAAGCTATAATATTACCATCCGTCACACTCTCTCTTTTTCAAATGACTTACATCATTAGATTAGTCCGAGCAGAAATGATGGAAATATTGCAAACCGATTATATTAAATTTGCAAGAGCAAGGGGCATAAGTGAAAAAAGTATTCATTATAAACATGCGCTTAAAAATGGCTTAATACCTGTAATTACTATCGCAGGAATAAATATTGGAACATTAATAGCATTTTCAATAATTACAGAAACAGTTTTTCAATGGCCTGGTATGGGATTTTTATTTATTCAAGCAGTTCAATTTGTAGATATACCTATAATGTCTGCCTACTTAGTTTTTATAGCTTTCGTATTTGTAATGATAAATTTTGTAGTTGATATTTTATATTATTTTATTGATCCAAGAATTAGAGTTAAGGCGGAGGCTGTAAGTGGATAATCAAAAATTAACTTTCCTGGATAGAATTAAAGACAGTGATATTTATTTTAGCTTTATAAAATCTCCTACAGCTATCGTATCAACTATTATATTAATCATAATTTTCTTTTGTTCTTTTTTTGTTGAATTTGTAACGCCTTACAATCCATTTGATCCCTCATCTCTATCTTTAATGGATGCATTCACACCACCCTCATGGACAGAAGATGGTCTTGCAAAATTTATTTTAGGAACTGATGGTCAAGGGAGAGATATGTTGTCAACAATTCTTTATGGATCACGGATTTCTTTAATTGTAGGTTTTTCAGCCGTTATATTTGCTTTGGTATTAGGAGTGACATTGGGATTAACAGCGGGATATTTTGGAGGAAAATACGAAATGATTGTTATGAGATTTACCGATGTACAATTAACTGTACCAAGTATTTTAATGGCTCTTCTAGTAGACGGGATTGCACGAGGAATAATTTCAAGAGAGATGCATGATGAAATGGCAATTTATGTATTAATTTTTGCAATAGGTATTTCTGAGTGGCCGCAGTTTGCAAGAGTATCAAGAGCTGCCACTTTGGTTGAAAAAAATAAAGATTATGTTTCTGCTTCAACAATTATCGGTGTTTCAAATGTACTTATTATGTTTAAACACATATTACCAAAT
>CACPLE010000021.1 GCA_902634695.1 uncultured Pelagibacteraceae bacterium | reverse complement strand
AATATTTTCCAAAGATGGAAGTGTAATGATAGACACATCAATCAAAAACAAGTTAAAGCAATTAGAAAATAAAATGATAGAGGCCTAAATGGAAATTAATCCTTCAGAAGTTACAAAAATACTAAAAGAACAGATAAAAAAGTATGGAGATAAAGCAGAAGTAACGGAAGTTGGCCAAGTTTTATCTGTTGGAGATGGTATTGCTAGAATTTATGGACTTGACAATGTTCAAGCTGGAGAAATGGTTGAATTTTCTGATGGATCAAAAGGTATGGCACTAAACTTAGAAAGTGAAAATGTTGGTGTTGTAATTTTTGGAGATGACAAGCAAATTAAAGAAGGAGATACTGTTAAGAGAACAGGAGCAATAGTTGATACTCCCGTAGGAAAAGAGTTGCTAGGTAGAGTTGTTGATGGATTGGGAAACCCGATAGACGGAAAAGGAGCATTAAATAAAGGAGTTAAAAGAAGCAGAGTTGAAGTAAAAGCTCCAGGAATTATTCCTCGTAAATCTGTTAGTGAACCAATGCAAACTGGTCTTAAATCGATTGATAGTTTAGTCCCAATCGGAAGAGGTCAAAGAGAACTGATTATTGGGGATAGACAAACAGGTAAAACAGCAGTTGCTATTGATGCAATTATAAACCAAAAAAAAATTAATGAGTCTAATGATGAGAAACAAAAGTTATACTGCGTTTATGTGGCAATAGGTCAAAAAAGATCAACAGTTAGGCAAATTGAAAAAACTTTAGAAGAAGCAGGTGCCATGGAATATACAACAATAGTTGCAGCTACAGCTTCAGATGCAGCTCCACTCCAATTTTTGGCTCCTTATACTGGATGTGCGATGGGAGAGTATTTTAGAGACAACGGAATGCATGCATTAATTATATATGATGATCTTTCAAAACAAGCAGTTGCTTATAGACAAATGTCGCTTTTACTAAGAAGGCCTCCCGGAAGAGAGGCATATCCAGGAGATGTGTTCTATTTACATAGTAGACTTCTTGAAAGAGCAGCTAAATTGAGTGATGATCATGGTGGGGGATCTTTAACAGCTCTTCCAATAATTGAAACACAAGGTGGCGATGTTTCTGCTTTCATACCTACCAATGTAATTTCAATTACAGACGGTCAAATTTTCTTAGAAACAGAACTATTTAATCAAGGTATAAGACCAGCAATCAACGTAGGATTATCGGTTTCAAGAGTTGGATCCTCTGCACAAACAAAAGCAATGAAGAAAGTATCTGGATCTATGAAGCTTGAACTTGCTCAATATAGAGAAATGGCAGCTTTTGCACAGTTTGGTTCTGACTTAGATGCATCTACTCAGAAGCTTTTAAATAGAGGTTCTAAATTAACAGAATTATTAAAGCAAAAACAATACTCTCCTATGACAGTAGCAGAGCAAGTAATTTCCGTATTTTGTGGTGTTAAAGGTTATTTGGATGATATTGAACAAAAAAATATAGCAAATTTTGAAAGTAAAATTATAGAAAAATGTAAATCTGACAAACCAGAAATATTAGATTCAATATCAAGTTCAGGCAAACTTGAGGAAGGTGCAGAAAAATCTTTAACAGAAGTTATTACGGAACTTAAAAAAAACTTTAATTCATAGAAAATGGCAAGTTTAGACGATTTAAAAAAAAGAATATCAAGCGTTAAATCTACTCAAAAGATTACAAAGGCAATGAAAATGGTTGCCGCATCTAAATTAAGAAGAGCTCAAGAAAGCGCAGAAAAAGGAAGACCGTATTCCGATAAAATGAATAATATTATTCTTAACCTTTCAAACAGTATTTCGGACAAAGAAAATTCGCCTAAACTACTTGTGGGTTCTGGTGAAGATAAAGTTCATTTATGTATTGTTATGACTTCTGATAGAGGACTGTGTGGAGGATTTAATACAAATATCATCAAAAAAGCTAAATCATATTTTCAAAAAATTGCAGATAGTGGAAAAATCTTAAAAATCATTACTGTTGGATCAAAAGGTTATGATCAGCTAAAAAGAACTTATAAAGAGAATATAATTGAAAAAATTTCTTTCAAAGAATCTAAATATGCAAATTATTTTGATGCTGACAAGGTAGGTAAAATAATTATTGATAAATTTGAAAAAAAAGAATTTGATATATGTACAATTTTTTATAATCAATTTAAAAATGTAATAACTCAAATACCTCAAGAACAGCAAATTATTCCTTTAAAATCTAACGAAACAGAAGGAAATTCGCTTGAAGATAATTATGAATTTGAACCAGAAGAAGATGAAATTTTAGGCAACTTGTTGCCTAAAAATGTATCTACACAGATTTTTAAAGCTATGTTAGAAAATTCAGCTAGCGAACAGGGTTCAAGAATGAGCGCAATGGATAACGCAACAAGAAATGCAGGTGAAATGGTTGACAAGCTTACTATTCAGTATAATAGAAGTCGTCAAGCAGCAATTACAAAAGAACTAATTGAAATTATATCAGGAGCAGAAAGTTTATAACTATGCGAAAAGGAAAAATTACACAAATTATTGGAGCAGTAGTAGACGTTAAATTTGATGGAGAACTACCAGAAATTTTAACCGCATTAGAGTGTGATAATAGTGGTAATAGGTTAGTTTTGGAAGTTGCACAACATTTAGGAGAATCAAGTGTAAGAACAATTGCTATGGATGCAACAGAAGGTCTAAAAAGAGGAGACGAGGTAGCAGACACTGGAGCTCCAATAAAAGTTCCTGTTGGCCCAGAAACTTTAGGAAGAATTATAAATGTGATCGGTGAACCTATTGATGAAAAAGGAGCAGTTAAAACTAAAGAAAATTGGCCTATACATAGATCAGCACCAGAATTTAACGATCAATCAACAGAAACTGAAATTTTAGTAACCGGTATTAAGGTAGTTGATTTACTAGCACCCTATGCAAAGGGTGGTAAAATTGGTTTATTTGGTGGAGCTGGGGTAGGTAAGACAGTACTTATAATGGAATTAATTAACAATGTTGCAAAAGCACATGGAGGATTTTCAGTTTTTGCAGGAGTGGGTGAAAGAACTAGAGAAGGAAATGATCTTTATCATGAAATGATAGAGTCAGGAGTAATTAAAACAGAAGGAGAAGGATCAAAAGCTGCATTAGTTTATGGTCAGATGAATGAACCACCTGGGGCAAGAGCCAGAGTTGCATTATCTGGGTTAACAGTAGCTGAATATTTTAGAGATCAAGAAGGGCAAGATGTACTTTTTTTCGTAGATAATATCTTCAGATTTACTCAAGCTGGATCGGAGGTATCAGCGTTATTAGGAAGAATTCCTTCTGCGGTAGGATACCAACCGACATTAGCTACTGATATGGGAAATCTTCAAGAAAGAATTACAACTACTAACAAAGGATCTATTACATCTGTCCAAGCCATATACGTACCAGCTGATGATTTAACAGATCCTGCACCTGCCACATCTTTTTCACACTTAGATGCAACAACAGTTTTGTCTAGACAAATTGCAGAAATTGGAATTTATCCAGCTGTCGATCCTTTAGATTCAACATCTAGAATATTGGATCCCAGGATTGTTGGCGACGAACACTATAGAGTTGCTAGAGAAGTACAAAAAGTATTACAGACCTATAAATCTTTACAAGATATAATTGCAATTTTGGGAATGGATGAATTATCTGAAGAAGATAAATTGACTGTAGCAAGAGCTAGAAAAATTCAAAGATTTTTATCACAACCATTCTTCGTTGCAGAAGTATTTACTGGTTCACCAGGAAAACTTGTTGATTTAGAATCTACAATTAAAGGTTTTGATGCAATTTGCAAAGGTGAGTACGATCATTTACCAGAAGCAGCTTTTTATATGGTAGGAACGATAGAAGAGGCAATTGAAAAAGCCGAAAAAATGGCTAAAGAAGCAGCAGCATAATGAGCAATGGTTTTAAACTTGAAATAGTAAATCCCGAAAGATCATTTTTGTCTAAAGAAGAAGTTTTAGAAGTAATGGTACCTGCTTATGAAGGAAATATGGGAATATTAAAAGATCATATATCAATAATATCTTTTTTAAAACCAGGACTAGTAAAAGTATTTAATTCAGGATCTAGTGAAGAAACATACTATGTCGAAGATGGCATAATAGAATTTAAGAATAATTGTTTATCAATATTAACAAGCAATATTTTTGATATTAAAAAAATAGATAAAAATTTTGTAAAAGATGCTTTGGCAAATGCAGAAAAAGATACACAGAGCTCTGATATTTCAGATCAAAAAAAATACTTACTTGACCAAAAGATTGAAGTATTAAAGTCTTTAACTTTGAATTAATGAAGTATTTCTGATAATTCTTGCTTAATATCTTTGTAGACGTTTAATTTAAAATTTACAGCTATTTTAGTCAAATCTTCCAAATCTATCCATTTCCAATCTAAAAATTCTGGATGTTTAGTATTAATATTAATTTCCGATTCTTTTCCTATAAATCTCATAACAAACCATTTTTGTTTCTGACCTTTAAATTTGCCTTTCCAAATAATACCTATTAAGTGATCGGGCAAAATATATGTAAATTTTCTTTCAATTTCTTTTATCAGTTTAACACTTTTTATACTAGTTTCTTCTTCTAACTCTCTTAAAGCGGCTTTATAATAATTTTCATTTTTATCAACTCCTCCCTGGGGCATCTGCCAAAAGTTTTTTGGATTATCAATTCTTTTTGCAACAAATATTTTGTTTTCTTTATTTAACAATATAATTCCAACACCATTTCTTAATGGTAAATTTTCGTATTTTTTATTCATAATTATCCGTTGAAAAGTTTTACAGCAAAATTTAATTGATTATCGGTTTCCGTATTAATTACAAAACTATCTGAATTTTCTTCAATTTCAATATCAGGTGTCACACCAACCTCAGAGATTGATTTTCCTGATGGTAAATAATACTTTGAAATTGTTAATCTTATTGCACCTTTATTTTTTAATGGAATTATTGATTGAACAGAACCTTTTCCATAACTATTTTCACCTATAACAATAGCTCTTTTGTGATCTTTTAAGGCACCTGCTACAATTTCAGAAGCTGAAGCAGAACCATAATTTATTAAAATAATTAAAGTTTCACCTTTAGTTAAATCACCTTTCTTTGCAAACCATCTTCTATTTTCAGATTTTTTTCTACCTTTTGTCGATACAATTTCACCATCCTCAAGAAAAAAGTCTGTAATTTTTATAGCTTGAGATAATAGTCCACCAGGATTATTTCTTAAATCTAAAATATAACCTTTAAGGTTTTTTTCTTTTTTAAATTCATTAATTTTTTTTTTTATTTGTTCTGCGCTATTTTCATTAAAAGCTGTTAGTCTTAGATACCCAATATTTTTATCTATTAATTTGGATTTTACCGACTCTATTTTTATTATTTCTCTAATAATATTAAAAATAATTGCTTTTTTTACACCTCTTCTTCTAACAGTAATTTCAATTTCTGAACCGACAGGTCCACGCATCATCTCAACAGCTTCAGTTAAAGATTTTCCTTGAATTTGTATATCGTTAACTTTTACAATGTAATCGCCAGCTTTTACTCCAACTCTTGATGCTGGAGAATTGTCAATTGGAGAAATTACCTTAACTACACCATGCTCCATGCTAATTTCTATTCCAAGGCCACCAAACTCTCCACTTGTTTCTGTTTGCATGTCTTCAAAACTTTCAGGAGGCATATAGGCAGAATAGGGATCCAAAGATTGTAGAACTCCATTAATTGCTGCATCCATAACATCGTTTTGGTTAATAGGCTCGACATATTCTTTATCAATTTTGCTAAGGACATCGCTAAACAGATCAATTTTATCATAAATAGTGTTTTGAGATTCAGCGAAACTTTTATTTACAAATAAAATAGATAAAAAAAATAAAGTTATAAATCTCATATTAAAACTTTTTCCTTAGGTATTAACTCTGACCACATTTTTTCTAAATCGTAAAATTTTCTTTTTTCAGGATTAAATATATGTACAACAATATCAACACCATCAATTAATTTCCAATCATTACTTTCATTTCCTTCAATTTTAGAATTAAAAACACCACTACTTTTGAATTTTTCTAAAACGGTTTCTGAAAGTGCTTGCAAGTGTCTTGATGAAGTGCCGCTAGCAATAATCAAATGGTCTGCCATGGAACTTTTGTTTTCTAAATTTATTTCAACTATATCTAATGCTTTATTTGAATCTAAAGTTTTTATTATTTCTTTTTTTAGATCAAATATTTTATCCATTTAATTTTAAAAATTGTATCAAATTTTTCTTAATTTAGAAGATGAAATATTAACTTTTTTAAAATTAATAAACTTCAAATTTTTTTTATTTATTTGTCTATATGCAATTGATTTTAGAGATTTATATTTATATCCTTGTCTATCAAATACCAAAATTTTGCTTTTTTTTGCTATAGTTTTCCATTTGTTCCATTTATGAAAATTAATAAGATTATCTGCACCCATAATAAAATAAATATGAGAATTTTTATTATTTTTTTTTAAATAATTTATAAGATTTATAGTTTTATTTGATTTTATTTGTTTTTCAAAAAATTTAACTTTAATAAATTTTTTTTTTTGAGTAATTTTTTTTGCAAATTTAAATCTTGATTTCAAATTTAAATTGCTTTTTCCTTTGAAAGGATTTTTTTTGGTAATTGCCCAAATTATATAATTTAATTTAAATTTATTTTTTGACTCTTTAGATATTTTTATATGGCCTTTGTGAGCAGGATCAAAAGTTCCACCTAAAATGCCAATTTTTAATTTTTTTTTTAATTTTGCAACCAATTTATTTCCTAATTTGACCTTTTCCAAGAACTTCATATTTATATGAAGCTAATTGTTCAAGCCCTATTGGACCTCTTGGAGGAATTTTGTTTGTTGATATTCCAACCTCTCCTCCGAATCCAAACTCTCCACCATCTGCGAATTGAGTTGAAGAATTATGAATTGCAATTGAACTTTTAACATTTTTTAAGAATTTATTTGCTGCTTTTTTATTTTTAGTAATGATACTATCTGTATGCATTGTTCCATATTTATTTATATGCTCTATAGCATCCTCCAAATTATTTACACATTTTACTGATACAGTTGCACTTAAATATTCTGTTGACCAATCTTTTTCACTAGCTAAATAAATTTTTCCTTTATAATATTTTTTCAAATATTTATCTCCAATAATTTTACATTTATTAGCCGCAAGTTGGTTTAGTATTGGATTACAGAATTTTTTTACAATTTTTTTGTGCATAAGTATTGTTTCTGTAGCACCACAAATACTAGTGTTTCTAAGTTTTGCATTCTGTATAATTTTAATTGCCATTTTTAGATTTGCGTAATGATCAACATAAGTATGGCAAATACCTTCCAAGTGACTAATTGTAGGAATCTTTGACATTTTTTGAACTTTTGCTACTAGACTTTTGCCACCTCTTGGAATTATTACATCAATATAATTAGTCATTTTGGATAGCATAAAATTTACATAATTACGTTCTTTTTTTTGAATTAGTTGTACATAATTAGGATCAATTTTATTTATTTTTAAAGCTTTCCTAAATAATGAAACTAATATTTTATTTGAATTTAATGCTTCACTACCTCCTCTTAAAATTACTGGATTTCCAGATTTAAAGCACAAACAAGAAATGTCAGAAGCTACATTTGGTCTGCTCTCAAATATAACTCCAATAACACCCAAAGGTATTGAAACCCTTTTTATTAACAAATTGTTGGGTCTTTTCCATTTTTTTAAAGTAATATCAATTGGATCTCTCAATCTTTTAACATTTTTTATACCTGAGCATATAACATTTATCTTTTTTACATCTATAGTTAATCTTTTAAGCAGGTTGTTTTTAATTTTCTTTTGTATTGCCAACTTAATATCTTTATTATTTTCTTTAATTATTAATCTTTTATTTTTTTTAATTAATTTTATGTAATTATCTAAAACTTTATTTTTTAATTTAGAATTAATTTTATTGTTAAATGCAACTGCGGCTTTTTTCCCAACTGAATACATAAAATTTTTCATTTATATTTCCACCATATCATCTTTATGTATAACCTCAGATTTTGCAATATAACCAAGCAATTCTCTAATATTGCTTGAGTGATGACCTTTAATTTTGTTTATTTCATCCGAGGAAAATGAGCATAAACCTCTAGCACATTCGTCATTTTTTTTGTCAACTATTTTGACATGATCTCCTTTATTAAATTTTCCAGAAACATTTATAATTCCAGCTGCCAATAAGCTTTTACCTTTTTTTAATGCATTTTTGGCACCATCATCAATAGTTAATTGTCCTTTTGGGGCAACAGAACCAATTATCCATTTTTTTCTGGCATCTAGTTTAGAAATTTTTGGTAAAAACCAGGTACAGTTATTTTTTTTTGCAATTTTTTGAATAGGTCTTTTTAAAAGACCATTAGCAATAACCATTAAACATCCAGATAATTGACAAATTTTTGCAGCATCTATTTTAGTTTTCATACCACCCGTACCATGTTCGCTGATACTATTTGTTGAAATTTTTTCTATATTATTATCAATATTTTTTATTTCCTTTATTAGTTCTACATTTTTATCTATCTTTGGATTTTTCGTATACAATCCATCCACATCAGATAATAAAATTAAACAATCCGCTC
This sequence comes from uncultured Pelagibacteraceae bacterium, assembly GCA_902634695.1. Lineage (GTDB taxonomy): Bacteria > Pseudomonadota > Alphaproteobacteria > Pelagibacterales > Pelagibacteraceae > Pelagibacter. The sequence goes on along the minus strand of CACPLE010000021.1, from coordinate 153 downwards.
CCGATATTTGAGCAACTCTAGAAGCCAATCTATCGTTATCACCATATTTTATTTCTGTGGTTGCCGTACTATCATTTTCATTTACAATTGGGACAAAACCTAATTCAAACAAATTTTCGAAAGTTCTTTTTGCATTCATTGATCTTCTGCGTT
>CACPLE010000020.1 GCA_902634695.1 uncultured Pelagibacteraceae bacterium | reverse complement strand
AAAGATGGTCAGCTTGCAGAATTAAAAGATTTAATATTAGGACAAATGCAATTTAAAAAAGAGTCTCATTATTTAGAACTTGGAGACACGGGTTCAACTAAAAATTTATCAAAAACGGGTGGTTAATGAAAAACTTGAAAGTAATAAATAAAGACGAATTAAAAGATTGGGCTAAAGAAATTTTTAAAAAAAATTCATTTAATATGGTTGATGTTTCATCAAAAAAAGAAACTTTTAGAAGGGCTCTAGCGTCAGGAAAGATTTATGTTGGTAAAGAAGTTTTTGATCTAATCAAAAATAAAAAAATGCCAAAAGGTGATCCTATCAGCCTAGCAGAAGTATCAGCGGTTCTAGGTGTTAAAAAAACAAGCGAATTAATACCTTTGTGCCATCCACTTCCCATTGATCATACAGCAACAAAAATTGTAATGAATGAAGTTGATCATTCATTAGAAGTGTTTTGTGTAGTATCAGCTGTTGCAAAAACAGGTGTTGAGATGGAAGCAATTATGGGGGTAAACGCTGCATTAATTACTATTTATGATTTAAGTAAAATTGTTAATCCAAACTTAAAAATAGATAACGTAAAATTGTTAATTAAAGAGGGTGGAAAAAGTGGCTTATGGAAAAACCCAAATGGTTTACCCAAGTTTCTAGAAAATATATTTTAATATGAGAATAAAACTTGAATTATTTGGAGCAAGTAGAGATTTGAGTAATAAAAATTATTTAGAATTCAATATTAATGAAAAAAGTTCAATCAAAGAGCTAAGAAAAAAGTTAATAAATTATGTTGATGATAATTTTAAAGGTAACAATAATTTTAAAAAAATAATTGAAACATCTGCATTTTGTTCGGAAGATAATAATATTGTTTCGGACAATTATAAAATTATAAAAGATAAAAAAATTGGAATGATTCCCCCTATTGGAGGTGGTTAATGCTTCATGCAAAAATAATAGATCTTTCAAAAGAAAAAATTAGACCAGAAAATGCCGAAGAGTTCATTGCTTCATCAAAATTTGGTGCCTCAATAGTATTTTACGGAACTGTAAGAGAAAATAATGAAAACAAAAAAGTCACTGGAATTACTTATGACAGTCACGATCAACTAGTAATTAAAAGTTTTAAAGAAATTTACAATGAAGCAGATGAAAAACTAAATATTAAAGATAAATCTGTATTTATTGAACATGTTAAAGGTTATGTTGGTCTTGGTGAAATAAGTATTATAATTGCTGTAGCTTGCCCTCATAGATCAGAGGCATATGATTTATCAAGATACATCATTGAGGAAATTAAAAAAAGATCTCCAATTTGGAAGAAAGAACACTATGAAAATAAAGAAAGTGAATGGTTAAAGGGAAACCCAATTCAAGCTAATTAAAATCTTTTTTTAAATCAAAATCTTTAAATACTTTACTGGAACTAACTTTTATAAAATTTGTTCTTTTCTTTAATCTTTTTACCATAAATTTAGCACCATGCTCACCTTTAATTTTTTTAAATTTACCTAAAACAGAAATGTCAAAACCAATTGGATTTCCTATTCTATTTTTAAATCTTAAAGCATGTACTAAGTATTTTTTCTTTTGGATAGATCTACAAATTTTATTTATATGCTTAGTTTTAATAAAAGGCATGTCCGACTGAATAATAATAAAACCTATATTTTTTTTTGATAATCTTTTAATTCCAGTTTTTATAGAAGTTGACATTCCTTTTTTATAATTATTATTAACTATAAATATTGTTTTTTTATTTTTTTTAATAGTTTTTTTTACTTGAATACTTTCATGACCCAAAACAATTATAATTTTATCAACATTACTTTTTTTTATAGAATTTAAGACATGATTGACTAATGGTTTTTTTTTGTAAATTTTTAGAAGTTTATTTTCTTTAACAATTCTTTTTGACTGGCCTGCTGCTAGAATAATTGCTGAAATCACAATTCAAATATAAAAATTTTTTTCATTTTTTATAAGTTTCTGCAACTAATTGAGCAATAATTGATAATGCTATTTCAGGGGCAGACCTTCCTCCTAACTTTATACCAATTGGACCATGTATTGAATTAATTTCGGTATCACTAAATCCTGCATCTCTTAATCTTTTACATCTATTCTCATGAGTTTTTTTACTGCCAAGGGCACCAATGTAATAAAATTTATTTTTTAATGCGTGTTGAAGCGCTGGATCATCTATTTTTGGATCGTGTGTTAATGCAATTAAAGCTGTGTTTGAATTTGTTTCTATTTCTTTGAATGCTTCTTCAGGCCACTTATTAATAATTTTTAAATCTGGAAATCTTTGTTCACTTGCAAAATAACCTCTTGGATCAATAATAGATATTTCAAAATTTAAACTTTTTGCATAATCAACTAAATATTGAGCAATATGAACTGCTCCTACAATTATAACTCTTATTGGTCTTATATATGTTTCTACAAAAATATCTGTGTTTTCAATAATTCCATTTTTCTTTTTATCATAATAACTGTTTATTTGATCAAGGTACTTTTCAAAATTTTTATCTATAGGTTTATTTTTTTCATAAATGCAACTTTCTCCGTTTTCAATATTAGTAATAATTGCAAACTCGTTTTTATTTTTCTTTTTTTTTATAATTTGATCAAGTAATTGTTTTTTCATTAAACGATAAAGAAATGATATATTAGTAATCCAATAATTAAACCTTTGATGAAAGCTATCCAAAGAATTCCATAATCAGAAATGTTTAAAAAATTTTTCCACCAGTTTAGGTATTTTTTATGCCATTCAATCATGTGTTTTAGCTAATCTGTTCTAAATAAACTTCTATTTCTCCTCCACAGGCAAGTCCTACTTCCCATGCACTTTCATTTGAAACTTTAAATTCTATTTTTTTAAATTGTTTTTTTTCTTTTATTATTCCAATACATTCTCTTACAACTGCCGACTCTACACATCCACCAGAAACTGATCCTGAAAAATCACCTTTTTCATTTACAATCATTCTACTTCCTACTTGTCTTGGTGAAGATCCCCATGTTTGTATTACTGTTGCCAAAACAACATTTTGATTGGCTTTTATCCAATCATTTGCTTCTTCTAGAATTTTTTCATCAAATGAATTTTTCATTAGATGTAAAAGGTATTACTGAAATAACTAATTAGCAAGCTTCAACAGCTTTTTTTGCAAAAACTTTAACCATGTTTGCTCTATAGTCAGCAGAAGCATGTATGTCAGAGTTCATTCCTGAAGATGATACTTTAACATTATCAATTGCTGATGCTGAAAAATTCTTTTTTAAAGCATCAGATATATCTGAATCATTGTATACACATGATTTTGCACCTGTTACTGCTACATTTATTCCTGATTTATGTTTAGCAACATATACTCCAACTACTGCATAACGTGATGCTGGATTGGGAAGTTTTTGATAGTTTGATTTTTGAGGAATTTCAAATTCAATTGCTTCAATTACTTCTGTTTTTTTTAAACATGTTTCAAACATTCCTCTAAAAAATTTATCTGCAATAACCTTTCTATTGTTTGTAATAATCATTGCATTTAGTGCGATACAAGCTGATGGATAATCTGCCGCTGGATCATTATTTGCAATAGATCCTCCTATAGTTCCTCTGTTTCTTACTTGTGGGTCTCCTATTCCTTCTGCTAATGCTGCTAATGAAGGAATTACTTTTTTAATTTCTTTTGAATTTGCAACTTCAACATGTTTTGTAGTTGCGCCAATTGTAACTGTTTTAGCTGAAACTTTAATGCCTGACAGTTTTTTAATTTTTTTAATATCTATAATATCTTTATAAGAAGCTAAACCTAATTTCATCGAAGGTAGAGTTGTCATTCCACCTGCTAAAAAAGCTGAATTAGGTGAAGCTAGTTTTGAAGCCTCTTTGACATCTTTTGCTGAATGATAATTAAATGTTTTCATATTTCTCCTTAAGCAGCCTCAGAATTAGATTTTTTATTTTGTTGGCATGCTTTCCAAACTTTTTCTGCTGTAGCGGGCATTTGTATTTCTCTTCCACCTAAAGCATTTATTACTGCATTCATCACTGTTGGGGGAGCAGCAATAGCTCCTGCTTCACCACATCCTTTAACGCCAAGTGGATTTGTTGTTGCCTTTGTACAAGTAAAACCTAAATTAAATTCTGGAAAGTTGTCTGCTCTTGGCATTGTATAATCCATATAGGATGCTGTAATAAGCTGACCACTTTCATCGTATTCTGCATTTTCAGTAAGAGCTTGTCCTATTCCTTGTGCTAAGCCACCATGAACTTGTCCTTCAACAATAGTTGGGTTTACTATGGTTCCAAAATCATCAACTGCGGTATATTTATCTAGTCTAACATTGCCTGTTTCAGGATCAACTTCTACTTCAGCAATATGTGATCCTGCTGGAAATGAAAAATTTGCTGGATCAAAAAAAGATGACTCTATTAAACCTGGTTCATCTCCTTCAGGTAAAGGTGATTTTACTTCATCTCTTACTCCTGGTAAATAACTAGCAAAAGCAACTTCTCCTATTGTTTTCTTTTTATTTGATTTTGCTACTACATACTCACCATCTTTAAACTCAACATCGTCTTCACTCGCTTCAAGCATTTTTGCTGCAATTCTTTTTCCTTTGGCAACTATTTTTTTACATGCATTAACAATTGCTATACCGCCAACTGTTAGTGATCTTGACCCATAGGTTCCCATTCCAAAAGTACCTTTGTCAGTATCACCATGAACAATATCTATGTTTTCTATTGGTACACCTAATTCATCTGCAGTTATTTGAGCAAAAGTAGTTTGGTGACTTTGTCCATGACTGTGGGATCCTGTATAAACAGTTACTTGTCCAGTTGGATTAAATCTTACTTCAGCAGATTCCCATAATCCCACTCCACATCCTAACATCATAACAACAGGAGATGGTGCTATACCGCATGCTTCGAAATAAGTTGTAACTCCTATTCCTCTAAGTTTTCCTCTAGATTCAGAATCTTTTTTTCTAGCTGCAAAACCATCATAATCTGACATTTCTTTTGCTTTATTAAGTCCAGCTACATAATCACCAGAATCGATTTGGTGAACTAAAGTTTGTTTAAATGGAAATTCAGTAGGAAAATTTTTCATTCTTATTTCAATTGGATCCATACCAAGTTCAATAGCTGCTTTATCAACAATTCTCTCAATCGTATAAGTAGCTTCTGGTCTTCCTGCTCCTCTATACGCATCAACTGGAGCAGTATTTGTATAAACAGCTTTTACATTTGAATATGCTGCAGGCATTACATAAACTCCTGTAGCGCAAGGACCAAAAAGATATGTAGGAGTTACTGTACCAAACACCCTTGCATATGCTCCCAGGTTTGCAATAGTTTCATTTTTAAATCCTAAAAATTTACCATCATTAGTAACCGCTAATTCTGCATGAGTAATATGATCTCTTCCATGAGTATCAGTTAAAAAAGATTCAGTTCTTTCAGCAACCCATTTTATAGGTCTTTCAATTTTTTTAGCTGCCCAACTACAAACTATTTCTTCATTATAAAGATTAATTTTTGAACCAAATCCTCCACCAACATCAGGTGCAACCACTCTTAATTTGTTTTCAGGAGCAACTCCACCAAATGCTGACATAATCAGTCTTGATAAATGAGGGTTCTGACTTGTTGTATAGCAGGTAATTTCTTCTGAAGCTGTGTTATAATCTATTACACACGCTCTAGGCTCCATTGCATTTGGAATAAGTCTATTATTAGTAATATCAAGTTTAATTATTTTATCAGCTTTATCAAAAGCATCTTTTACTTTTTGTCTATCTCCAAGTAGCCAGTCGTAACATAAATTTTTATCTATACCATCGTGGATAGCTTCACTGTTCATAGTGTCGGCTAAACTCGTTACAGCTTTCAAGACTTTATAATCTATCTTTACTAATTCAGCTGCCGCTTTTGCTTCATCTAAACTTTCTGCAAAAACAACTGCTACGGGATCTCCCACAAAATTTACACTGTCTTTTGCTAACGGTGGATTCGCTGGGCATTTCATTTCTGAGCCATCTTCACTTCTAATAGCCCAACCAGCTATTAATCCTCCAATTTTATCAGTTGCTATATGTTCGCCAGTTAAAATATCTACAACTCCTGAAGATTTTAATGCCTTTGATGTATCAATTTTTTTAATTTTGGCTCTCGCATGTGGTGATCTTATAAACACAGCATATGTTTGATTTGCAAGATTTATATCCGCTGTGTATCTGCCTTTACCTGTTAAAAATCTTTTATCTTCTTTTCTTTCAACTCTCGATCCAACTAAACTAGCCATATAATCATCTCCAATTACATTTTCGAAGCAGCTTCTTTAACTGCCGCAACAATATTTTGATATCCAGTGCATCTACAGATATTCCCTTCTAACCAATCTCTTATCTCAGTATCACTTGGATTTTTTTTATTTTTTAATAAATCAACTGCACTCATAACCATTCCTGGAGTGCAAAAACCACATTGCAAACCATGAAGTTTTTTAAATGCTTCTTGCATTGGATGCATTTTTCCATTTGTAGCAAGACCTTCAATTGTTGTAACTTTCGATCCATCTAATTCTAATGCTAATGCAGTACAACTTTTTATAGATTTTCCATCAACATGAACTACACATGCTCCACATTGACTAGTGTCACAGCCAATATGTGTTCCGGTTAAATTTAATATATCTCTTAGTAATGTTGATAATGTTGTGTGCTCGGGAATCTCTTTAGTAACTTTCTTCCCATTAATTTCTAACGATACCTTCTTCATTAAGTCTACCCCCTCTTAATGCTTTGGTTAATTTAAACATAATAAAATATTATCTACAACTATAAAAAAAAGGAAAATTCTACCTACGCGCGATTAGCTTATATAATACATTGTAATTCCAACGATTATTACTGCAGACAAAATAAGTATAATTTTATTCATTGGTTTCTTTTTTGATGGAATTTTGTTTTTTTCTTTTTCTTCAATTTTATTATTTGCAGTTTTAACAGAAATTAATTCAGAAAAATTTCCAAAAAAAATATCAGCCATTTTTTTTGCTGTCATATCTATTAATCTAGAGCCAACTTGAGCAATTTTTCCGCCGACATTAGCTTCAACAGTATAGCTAAGTTTTGTTCCTCCTTCAAAATCCTCTAAAGTTACGGATGCTTCACCATTTGCAAATCCAACTGGAGAATTTCCAGATCCAGAAATTTTATAACTATTCGGTGGATTCAAATCTTTAAGCTCAATATCCCCAGTAAAAGTTGCATTAAATGGGCCAATTTTATTTGTTGCAGTTGCGCTAAATTCATTTTCAGAATTTTTTTTAAATTCTTCACATCCAGGAATAGATTTTTTTAATATTTCAGGATTATTTAAAGCTTCCCAAACTTTTTGTTTTTCTAAATTAATTTGATATGATCCAGAAAGTTTCATAAATACTTACAAATATATATATTAATTTATATGGATGATAACATAAAAAAAGAATTACAGTCAGCAGCTTTTGAAAGATTAATCAATCATTTAAGAGAAAGAAAAGATGTTCAAAATATTGATTTAATGGACTTGGCTGGCTTTTGTAGAAATTGCCTATCAAAATGGTACCGGGAAGAAGCTGAAAAAAAAGGTATTAAGATTACTGATCCTGAAGCAAGAGAACATGTTTATGGTATGCCTTATTCTGAGTGGAAAGAAAAATATCAAAAATAATTATTTTTCTTTTAACCTAGGAAATAATTCTACAAAATTACAAGGTTTGTGATTGATGTCTAATTGAAATTTTAAAATTTTATCCCAAGCATCCGTTACTCCACCTGAAGAACCGGGAAGTGCAAAAATATATTTACCTTTTGCCAATACTGCACAAGCTCTTGATTGAATTGAGGATGTTCCAACTGTTTTTAAACTAACAGTTCTAAAAACTTCTCCAAAACCTGGTATATTTTTTTCTGCAATTTCACTTATAGCTTCTGGAGTTATATCTCTACCAGTTAACCCTGTTCCGCCAGTAGTTATTATTACATCTATATTTTTTTTCTTAAGCCACTGTTTTAAAATTTTTTTAATATCCTTTTTATTATCTTTACAAATTCTACGGTCGATTAATTCATGTTTAGCTTTTTTAATTTTGCCCACTAGAATTGAGCCTGACTTATCACTTTTTAAAGTTCTGGTGTCAGTTACGGTTAAAAGTGCTATATTTACTTTCATAAAAATGAAGTTAACAAATTTAAATTATATTACCAAATCATTTCTATGAATATAAATTATTTTAAAACAACAAGAATTCTTGATGGTGGTATGGGGCAAGAATTGCTTCGTAAAGGGTTAAAACCAAAGGGAACTTTATGGTCTGCGCATGCTCTAATTGATGAAAATTGTCACCAATTAGTTATTGATACACATTTAGATTTTATAAATGCTGGGGCCGAAGTAATAGTTACCTCAACTTTTACTGCTCGAAGAAATAGATTAATACAAAATAATTGTGAAAAATATTTTGAAAAAATAAATGTTATAGCTGTTGAATTAGCACAAAAAGCAAGGGATCTATCAAAAAAAGAAATTCTAATTGCTGGGGGTTTGCCTAATCAAAAACAAACTTATGAAGCTAACCTAGGAAAAGATTTAAATTCAATAGAAAAAAATTTTTATGACCAAGCTAAAATTCTTAAAAATGGAATTGATTTTTTTTATCTCGATGTAATGGGTAGTGGATTAGAATGTGAAATTGCTCTAAATGCAATTGAATCGTTTAATTTACCAGTTTTAGTCGGAGTACATTTAAGAGATAATGGTAAGCTACCTTCAGAAGAAAAAATTGAAGATATAATTAAAAAATACAAAAATAATAATTGGCTTGGTATTATTATGGCTTGTATTTCTCCAAAAGCTTATGAAGCTGTCATTAATGAATTAAAAAATATAGGTATTGCATACGGTTTTAAGTTAAATGCTTTTAAAAAAATACCTGCAGGTTATACAGTTGCGTCGAAAGATGCTTGGGGAAATGCTGGAAATCCAAACACTGTGTTAGGAATAAACACGGATTTAAATGAGTCTGTATTCTTCAATTATGCAAAAAATTTTAAAGAAAATGGCGCTACTATTCTAGGTGGATGCTGCGAAATAAAACCTTCACATATAAAAGAAATTTCTAAGTTGAAGTAAGGTTTTCTTTTATAGAGCGTCTTACAAAGAAAAATCCAAGTATAACTGCCACTAACGCAATTAAGACTTTAATTGTAATTAGTTCTTTTAAAAAGATATATCCAAGAATAACTCCAAATATCGGAATTAAATATGCCACTTGAGCTTGGAACACCAATCCATTTCTTTTTAATATATGGAATCTCAATAACCATGCAATGCCAGTTGGAAATATTCCAAGATAAATTAGTGAAATAGTTGAATCTAA
>CACPLE010000019.1 GCA_902634695.1 uncultured Pelagibacteraceae bacterium | reverse complement strand
TTGGTTTATTTTTATTTGGATAATAATTTATTTTTTCTACCGGTATCACTGTATTGAAATTTTTTGGGATTAAGCCTCCTGTCATTATTTCTACAGTGCTATATTTTTTGATTTTACTTATCTTTGGGTTATCACCAGCCGCAATGGTTCTTAAAATTAAAAATTTTTTTTTATTTTTTTTGTTTAACCCCTTCGTTTCCTTATAATTTATTGCATAACCATCGAAAGCAGTATTATTTGCAGCAGGATAATTGTTTGGAGAAAATACATCTTTTGTAGATACTCGATTCAATGATTTTGTTATGGATATTAACTCATCCTTAATTTTTATTTTTGACTTTGTAAGTATTTTTTGAGCCTTTTTATATTCTATCATTTCTATATTTTATTAAAATTTTTTCTGCTTCTGCAAGTTCTTCTTTTGTATTGATGTTAAAAAAAGGATCTATTTCATTGTAATTAACATTTATTGTTTTTACTCCAATTTTGTTAGCCCAATCTTCTACTTTTCTATGATTTTTTTTTACAATGTCTTTTTCTAAAATTTCAATTAGCTCTAAAGACCACAGTCCAAAAATATTATGTCTTTTTTTATTCGATTTGGCAAAATATAGTAAACTATCTTTATCTTTTGATGCCTCAATAAATTTATCTATTATAGTAATGTTAAAAAAAGGAGTATCACATGGAAAGGTAGCAACCCATTCATAAGGATAATTATTTTTTTTTACCCATTTCATTGCTGATAAAACTCCTACCAAAGGTCCCAGTTGGCCTTCAATACAATCGCTTATGGTAGTATAATCTTTTAAGTATTTATTGTTTGAAACAATTATAATTTTATTAAATTTAGATTTAATTTTATCTAGAGTGTGTTCTAATAAAGTTTTATTATTAAATTTAGCTTTAGTTTTATCTTCACCAAATCTCTTAGATTTTCCACCTGCTAAAACCACACCTAAAATATTGTTTTCAGTCATAAAAACAAATATAAAACATTAATTAGTTAATTAAAGAATATAAATGGATCTAGAAATTTTAAAAATTGCATCAAATACTGATAATCATAAAATATTAATTAACCATACTCACGGCTCAAAACTAAAAAATCCAATTTGTGGTGATGAAATGGAAATTTCATTAAAAATAAACAAAAATAATATTGTTGATTTTGGATATCAATGTAAATCATGTGTTTATTGTCAAGCCTCAGTAAGTTTGCTATCCAAAAGTTCAATAAACAAATCAATAAATAAAATGCAAGATTTGTTAAATATAGCAGAAAATTTTTTTGAAAAAGAAAATATTATTTTTACAAAAGAATGGTCTATTTTTAATAAAATATTTAATAAAAAAAATATTTCTAGAAAAGAATGTTTATTGCTACCTTTTAAAGCTCTTGCCAAGGCATTAAAATCTTAATTACAATGAAAAAAATGGACATTACAAAATCTATTTTAGCAGGAATATTTTCGGCAATTACAATTGGAGTTCTTACCATACTAACGTATAAAACTGAGTATGGTATTTTTTTAATAACATCATTTGGTTCTTCAATGGTTTTACTTTATGGATATCCGGAAAGTTCCTTTTCACAACCAAAAAATATTTTTTTTGGACACTTGCTAACCTCAATTATTGGTATTTTATTTCTATATATCGTGCCTCTACCAATCTATATACTCGTACCTTTGTCTGTAGGTTTTTCTGTTGCGTTAATGATATTGTTAAAAATTGTACACCCTCCAGCAGGTGCAAATCCTATTATAGTAATAATGGGCAGCGTATCATTAGATTATTTAATAAATCCAATAATAACTGGTACATTAATAATATTAATTTTTGGGATAATTTTAAATCGACTTATTTTAAAAAAGAAATATCCTTTATAAATGGACATAAAATACAACGTCATAAATTTTAAAGATAATAAAAAAGAAGAAATAAAAGATCACATATCTGTAGAAGAGCCTTTAGAAATGAATCTACGATATAAAAAAAATGGTAATTGGCAAACAGAAAATTTGTCAATCACCATGCGAACTCCTGGAAATGATGAAGATCTTATTTTAGGATTTCTTTTTAATGAAAGAATAATTGAAAACATTAATGAATTAGTAAAAGTAGAAAAACAAGGGGATAAAGTTGGAGATTATAATATTCAAAACAAAATTGAAGCTACTATTAAAGATATAAAAAATATTGACATTGACAAAATAAAAAGAAATTTTTTAACAAACTCTTCTTGTGGAGTCTGTGGAAAAACTTCACTAGATGCGATTGAAATAATTAAACATGAAAAGTTAAATTTATCCTATCCAAAAATAAAAAAAGAAACTATAATGGAATCTCCAAATTTATTAACAAGTGAACAGTCTGAATTTTCAAAAACCGGCGGCATACACGCAAGTTCATTAATTAATGATTCTGGAAAAATAATCGCAACAAGAGAAGATGTTGGAAGACATAACGCATTAGACAAACTTATCGGTTATTCACAAAAAAATAAATTAATTGATAATCGTTCTCAATTCATAGCATGCTCGGGGAGATTAAATTTTGAACTTGTGCAAAAAGCTTTAATGTCAAATATAGGAGTTATGGCTGGAGTAGGTGCCCCAACAAGCCTTGCAATAGATACCGCAAAACGTTTTGGAATGACACTTATTGGTTTTGTAAAAAAAAGCAGTTTTAATATATATTCAAATAAAGAAAGAATTATATTATAAGACCTTAATGTCTAAAAATATTAGCAAACTTTCTGGAAGAATTGGTTTAAAAAATAACTTATTTCAAAAAATATCTGAAAGAAATTTAAAACCTAACAAAGATAAAGGAATGAAAGCTTTGGCTGATGAATATAATATGGGTGTGTCAACTATCCATGGAGCTGAAAGTTTCTATGAATTTTTAAGACCAAGCCACAGAGAGAAAAAAGCATTCATTTGTAATGGTAGTGCTTGCATGTGTGCTGGAACTCAAAAAAATTTAAAGAACAAATTAGAAAGCAAACTTGGCAAAGGAAAAGTTGGAACAATGTTTTGTTTAGGTCATTGTTACGAAAATCATGCATTTCATTATAATGGAGAAAATTATTCGGGTGAAGATATAAAAAAAATAGATCAAATTGTAAACGGTGATGAAATTAAACAGGAAAAATTTTTTTCGAAAAGTTATGCTACTACAAGTTTTTTAATGGATGATAGGTTGTCAACAGTAGATCAGTTTAAAGAAAATTTAAATAAATTTTTAAAAACTGATAAAAAAGAAATTATTAAATCGCTCTTAGATTCAAATTTAACAGGCAGGGGTGGAGCAGGATTTCCAACGGGAACGAAATGGGATTTTTGTAGCAAAACAAATTCTGAAAAAAAATATGTTGTTTGTAATGCAGATGAGGGTGACTCTGGTGCTTTCTCTGATCGCTATTTGTTAGAAGATCAGCCTTTAAAAGTATTGTTTGGTATGGTTATATGTGGATATGTAATTGGAGGAAATGAAGGAGTTTTATATATTAGAGGCGAATATCCAAAGTCTATAGAAGCAATTAATGGATCAATCAATTTATTAAAAAGTGAAAAATTGTTAGGAGAAAAAATTCTTGGAACAGATTTTTCTTTTGATCTAAATATTTGCATTGGACAAGGTGCATATATATGTGGAGAGGAAACCGCATTAATTGCATCAATAGAAGGAAGAAGAGCAGAAGTTGATGTGAGACCTCCTTTCCCAGTTACTGAAGGATTATACAAAAAACCGACTGTCGTTAATAATGTAGAAAGTTTAGCTGCCGCCACAGGAATTTTAATTAATGGAGCCGAAAAATTTTCAGCAATAGGTAATAAAAAATCAGCAGGAACTAAGTTAGTTTGTCTAGATAGTTTTTTTAAAAATCCAGGAGTTTATGAAATAGATATGGGCACACCTATGAAAAAAATTTTTAATGAAATTGGTGGAGGATATAAAAAACCTATTAAAGCATTTCAAATTGGAGGTCCACTTGGTGGAGTTGTTCCCTTGGCTGAAATAGAAAAATTAAATCTAGATTTTCAAGAATTTAGTGCTGGCGGATTTATGTTGGGTCATGCAAGCGTAGTTAGTATACCTAAAGATTTTAGTATGATTGATTATATTCATCATTTGTTTGAATTTTCTGCCGAAGAATCGTGTGGAAAATGTTTTCCAGGTAGACTTGGATCTTATAGGGGAAAGGAAATGTTTGACCAAGTAAAAAATAAAAGTGCAAAAATTCCCTTAAAATTGCTTAATGAATTGCTTATAACTATGCAAAAAGGTTGTTTATGTGCTTTATGCGGCGCTATACCTACTCCAATAATGAATATTTTAAAATATTTTGGTGAAGAATTAAAAAATGATATAATTACACAAAATTAATGAGCTCAGAAAAAAGAAAAATTGCTTATATTGATGGGAAGCCTTACGAAATTGGCCCTAATCATAGTTCAATTTTAAAATTTGTAAAAAGTTATGTTGGAGAAAAAAAAGTTCCAACTTTATGTGATGATCCAAATTTAGCTCCTTATGGGGCTTGCAGAGTTTGTTCTGTTGAAGTTGCTTTAAAAAAAGATGGCCCAACAAAAGTGGTTGCGTCTTGCCATACTCCAGTTGCTGAAAATTATCATATTTTTACCAACAATAAAGCTCTAACTGACTTAAGAAAAAATATTGTTGAATTAGTTCTAACAGACCACCCAATGAATTGTAGTACATGTGAAGTTGATAAAAATTGCGAGCTACAAGATGTCGCTAACGATTTGGGAATATCTGACCATAGGTATAACAATCCTAAACAAAACAAAGGAATTGCTAAAGATACATCTCATGCTTATATGAGAATGAATTTGGATAACTGTATTAATTGTGGAAGATGTGTAAGAGCATGTGATGAAATTCAAGGATCTTTTGTACTTACGATGAGTGGTAGAGGATTTGAATCTAGAATAACAACTGATAACGATATGTTATTTGGGGACTCTTCATGTGTATCGTGCGGAGCTTGTGCGCATACCTGCCCAACTGATGCTATATCTGATGTATTTGCTTCAAAATCAGCAAACTATGATGAAAAAATTAGAACAACTTGTTCTTATTGTGGTGTTGGATGTAATTTGGAAGCTTCAGTTAAAGATGGAAAAGTTGTGTCAATAGACACACCTAAACAAACAGAAGTAAATGCCGGACATACTTGCGTAAAAGGCAGATATGCTTTCGGTTTTTATGATCACCCAGATAGACTTAGAAGTCCTTTAATTAAAAAAGATGGTAAATTTGAAAAAGCTTCTTGGGATGAAGCATATGAGTTTATAAAAAACAAATTAGAAAAAATTAAAAAAGAAAATGGACCTGATGCAATAGCTGGTATTTCTTCAGCTAGGTGTACAAATGAAGAAAATTATATATTTCAAAAAATGATTAGGGCAGCAGTTGGAACAAATAATATTGATTGTTGTGCAAGAATTTGCCATTCACCCACTGCTTGGGGTATGCAACAAACATTTGGAACAGGTGCAGCAACAAACTCAACTGAAGATATTTATCACGCTGATTTATTTTTAGTGATAGGTGCAAACCCAACAAATGCCCATCCAGTAACTGGCGCAAAAATTAAGCAACAGGTTATGAAAGGAAAAAAACTTATTGTTCTTGATCCAATTGAAACAGAAGTAGCAAAACTTGCTGATTATCATATAAGGCTGAGACCTGGAACAAATGTAGCAGTTCTTAATATGATGTTACATTTCATAGTTAAATCAAAGCTATATAAAAAAGATTTTATTGAAAAAAGAACTGAAGGATTTGATAAATTTTTAGAACACATTGAAAATCAAGATGTAGATAAATTAGCAGCAGTCGCGGGAGTAGATAAACAATTAGTTAAAGAAGCTGCCATTGCTTATGCTACAGCTAAAAATGCAATGGAGTTCCATGGCTTAGGTGTTACTGAACATGAACAAGGATCTAAAACAGTAATGCTTATTGCTGACCTTGCAATGATAACTGGAAATATTGGTAGAAAAGGTGTTGGGGTTAATCCTTTAAGAGGACAAAACAATGTACAAGGCGCAGCTGATATGGGATGTCAACCTCATCAAGGTGCAGGATATTTTCCAGTTGCTGATCAAAAAATACAAGATTTTTATACAGAAAAATATGGTGTAGTTCACCCAACAAAAGCTGGTTTAAAAATTCCAGAAATGTTTGATGCTGCTATAAATAAAGAAATTAAAGGTTTATGGATTATAGGAGAAGACATTGTCCAAACAGATCCTAATAGCAACCATGTTATAGCTGCAATGAAAGCTTTAGATTTATTAGTTGTTCAAGAAATATTCATGAGCGAAACTGCAAAATATGCCGATGTGGTTCTACCAGGTACAACTTTCTTAGAGAAAGATGGAACTTTTACTAATACTGAAAGAAGAGTTCAAAGAGTTAATCGTGCAGCTGAACCGTTACCAGGAACAAAACCTGATGGAGTTATTGTTACAGAAATGATGCAAAAACTTGGTTTTGATCAAAAAACATATAATGCAGATGAAGTTTTAGCTGAGATAGCAGATATCGTACCATTCTTTAAAGGTATAACTAGAGAAAGACTAGGTAAACTAGGGTTGCAATGGCCAGTAAAAGAAGATGGAACTGATACTAAAATACTTCATGAAAAAGAATTTAAATTAGGAAAAGGAAGATTGAAGTACTTTGATTGGAAAGAGAGTAGTGAAATTAATAAGAACAAAAAAGAATACCCTTTAATTTTAACTACTAGTAGAGTTCTTCAACATTATAATGCTGCTACAATGACAAGAAGAACAAAAAATATAAATATTGTTGATGAAGATATCTTATTAGTTCATCCTCAAGATGCAAAATATAGAGAATTAAATACTGGAGACATAGCAAGACTATATTCTGGGCGTGGTGAAGTGGCCTTAAAAGTTGAAGTTACAGACAAAGTTAAAGAAGGGGTTGTATTTACAACATTTCATTTTCCAGAACATATGGTTAATATGGTTACAGGACATGGAAAAGATGAGGAAACTAAGTGTGCAGAATATAAAGTTTCTTCGGTAGAAGTGCAAAAAATTTCAAACCAATTTAAAACTGATCATTACAAAGAAGATAAGCGAGTAGAAATAAAATAAAATCTTTTACAAAACATAAGGCTCGGGTCTTGCATTTTTTTTTAATACTCTATCAACTGCAAAAACACTTATATCTATAGTTTGATAAGAACCTGTTGTAATTAATTCTGTCAAGGCTCTACCGATTCCTGGTGCTTGCATTAATCCTCTTCCAGTAAATCCAGATGCAAGATAAACATTTTCATATTTAGGATGTTTGCCGACAACTGCATTATTGTCTAATTTATTGCAATCATAATATCCAGCCCAGCCTCCAGTTAATTTTAATTCTTCAAATGCAGGAATTCTTTTCGCAAGCGCTGGCCATACTAATTCCTCAAAATCATTCCAAGCAGGTTCAAGGTCATTAGAATCAAAAACTGAAATTGGCGAGCCAGCTAAATATTCTTTACCTTCTGGTCTCCAATACACTCCAGTTGTTAAATCTCCACACAAAGGCATTTCGGGAATATGTTTAGGGCATTTAACTCTAAAGACAGTATGTTTTTGTGGAACTACCGGAATATCATCCAAGAGTTCTTTAGTCCAACATCCCGCCGCTGAAATTATCGTTTTAGCTTTTATTTCATTAAGGCTTTTTATTTCTCCTTTTACAAATTCTGCACCTAATTCAATTGCTTTACTTTTTAAAGCGCTGTGAAACATAAATGGATCTATCCAACCTTCACTTTTATTGTCTGTATAAGTTGCTGTTTCTATGCCCTCATTATTAACATATGAAAATATTTTATTTAGCTCTGAACCTTTAATATTTTTAGTTCCAGCTTCGCAAGCTTTATGATTTTCTAAAGCTCTATACTGTTCTTCAGCATGCTCAGGTCCAAACATTAATAAATAGCCATTAGGAACCATGCTTGCAGTAGGGTTTGGATTTTTTTCGGTTTTTAATAGTTCTGGAATTTGAAATATGAATTCCCTTGCAAATTTTCCTAATAAAATATTTTCTTTTTGAAAGAACTGCCTTCTAAAACCACCTAAAGACAATGGAAATGATGCATTTTTATAAGTAGGGTCTCTTTCAATGACTTTGACTTTTCTTCCTTCTTTAGACAAAAAGTAAGCTGTTGCAGCACCAATTATTCCTCCTCCAACTATAACAACATCATCCATAAATAAAAAAATTATCTCAATAAAACTACAAAAAGTAATTATAGAATCATTTTTATATTCATATTATATAATAAATATTAATGAATAATAAAGTTATTTGGATTACTGGAGCTAGTAGTGGAATAGGCAGATCGTTAGCAATAAAGTTTGCTAATGAAGGCTGGCAGGTTGCAGCTTCTGCTAGAAGAGAAAATTTACTAAAAGAATTGAATGATGAAAAACCCAATATACATCCTTTCCCTCTTGATGTAACTGATCATGAAAAATGTATAACTGTATTTAATGAAGTTATAAAAAAATTAAATAATATTGAAATTTGTGTATTTTGTACTGGAATTCATGATCCAAAATCAGAAAAAAGTTTAAACTTAGAAAAAATAAAAAAGATTATGGAAGTAAATTACTTCGGGACGATTAACTCTATTAATTCTGTATATAACTATTTTAAAGAAAAAAAATCGGGTCATATTTCAATGGTTTCATCAGTTGCTGGTTATAGAGGTTTGCCTGCTGGAGGAGCTTATTGCGCATCAAAATCTGCGCTAACAACTTATGCTGAAAGCTTATATTTTGATATGAAACGTTTTAATGTTAGAGTTTCAGTTGTTCACCCTGGATTTATTAAAACACCTATGACTGATCAAAATGACTTTCCTATGCCTATGATAAAAACATCTGAATTTGCTGCTAATGAAATGTTTAAAGGTTTAACTAAGTCAAATTCTTTTGAAATTCATTTTCCAAAAAGTTTTACCTTTATTATGAAAGTCCTAAAAATTATGCCTAATTGGCTTTACTTAAAGCTTGTCAAAAAAGGAATGAAATTAATTAACTATTAGTTTTTTTGAAATACAACAGTTAATTCACCAACTTTAAATCCAAATTTAGTTAGTGTAGCTCGATTGATTGCAATTTTATCGTTTTGTTTAAAGATCCAATCATCAAAGCTAATTTTAATATTTTTTCCTTTAAAAGGTACCATTAAATCATATTCAAATTTAAAAGCTGATCCGTAAGATAATCCTTTAGCTTTTCCAATTACATCTGGTGCAGTTCCTAAATAATTATGTTCATCAATTTTTTCAATTTTCCAAATTCTTTTTTGTTTTTCTCCATCTTTCCAATAAAAATCTTCTTCTAATGTCAAAATATTATTTTCAAATTTACCACTCATATTTGCTTTAAATTGTCTAGTAACCTTCCCTTTTCTATTTTGTAGTATTCCCCATGCTTCAACCTCACCTTCAAAATACTTTTCTATTTTTATTACTGGTTCTGTGTTTTTGAAATCTTCTGGTTTCATATTTTCATTATTTAAGTATGTTTTATACATAGAAAAAAAAATAACTAGTATAATTAAAAAAATAAGTAATTTTTTTTTCATTAAATTTATTATTTATTTTGCATTGAAAATTGAATTAAATCTATATTTTTAGATTTAAATCCAGCTTCACAATAAGATAAATAAAAATTCCACATTCTTTTAAATGTTAAATCAAAACCTTGTTTTGAAATTTCTTCCCATTTTTTAGTAAATTCATTTCTCCAAATGCTTAGCGTATTTGAATAATGTAGTCCGTAAGAATTATATTTGTCCACCTCTAATCCATTTTCGTTTGCATATTTATACAAACTTTTTTTTGATGGTAAAAAACCTCCTGGAAATATGTATTTTTGAATAAAATCTTCTTTAGTTTTATATCTATCAAATAATTTATCATCTATTGTTATAGCTTGTATTGCTGCAGTGCCATTACATTGTAAGTTTTCTTTTATAGTCTTAAAATAGTTCTTCAAATAGCTTTGGCCAACTGCTTCTATCATTTCAATAGAAGCAATTGAATCATATTTTTTTTTTATATCTCTATAATCCATCATGAAAATATTAATTTTTTCATTGAGTTGATTTTTTTGAATTCTTTTTTTTGCAAACTCAAATTGTTTTTTTGAAATAGTAATACAATCTAATTTTACATCAAAATTTTTACCCAAATACTCAGCAAAGCCTCCCCAGCCACAGCCAATTTCTAAAATTCTATCACCTGATTTTGGGTTTATTAAATTAACTAATTTAT
>CACPLE010000018.1 GCA_902634695.1 uncultured Pelagibacteraceae bacterium | reverse complement strand
TGAAAATATTTTTTGCTCTTCATTTTTCAACTCAGATTCAATTTGATTAAATTCTGTTATATTGGCTTTGTGTATTTTTTCTAATTGGTCTTTTATAGATTTACCTACAATGGTTTCATTCATAACTTTTTCCATATTTATATAAACTATAGCAGAAGATGTCTCTGCAGCTTTAAGCACAATAGTATAGAATGTTATTATAATAATAACAAAAATCCTTACAGGATATTTCATTAAAAAGTAGTTCCTAGATTAAATCTAAAAGATTCTTTTTTATCTGTTGTAGCGCTTGATAAAACTCCGGCATATGAAAAGCTTAATGGCCCTACTGGAGTATGCCAATCTAAAGCTACTCCTGCAGCACTTCTAATTTTATTTGATTCATCAACTGTAGAGCTATAATCGACTCCCCAAACATTACCTGCATCAAAGAATACTGAAAAATCTGCATTTTGCCAGTTTGGCATAACATTAGGAAGTGTAGCGGCGAGATTTACTGAAGATACATAGTTACCACCAACATAGTCATTACTGTCAACTGGTCCAATTCTTCCTCTTTCGAAACCTCTAAGTTTGCTACTTGGTAAATAAAGTCTTTCAGATATTCTTACATCTTCACCTGTGATTGAATTTATCGTTTTTCCATAAAATGTAAAAGTTGCTATCATTTCGTTAGCTAATTCTTCGTAATAATTAAATTCATAACCATTCATTAAAGCATAAGTATCGCTAACTATTGGAACAGATTGCCTGAATCTGCTTCTAAAACCTTCTGTTGTTTGGAATTTTTGATTTCTTTTATCATAATCAAATAAGTAATTAATATCTGTATCAAAGTAAGTACCTTTTTGATTTTGTAAATTGGTTGATGCAGATGCATCAGTTTTTAAAGATTCGTAATAAGTATCAATAGATGGTGATATAAAAACATCTTCAAAGTACTCAAATCTTGAACCTATAGTAAATCCTGTTTTTGTTGTTTTGTAACCAAAGTTAGTTAGTCTATCAGTTTCTTCACTTTGTACATTGGCAAAAATTGACTGGTTAGATCCTTTAAAATTAGGATTTGAAACTCCAAATTTTCCTCTAATACTTTCGTCGGTAAGTTCTAAATTTGTGGCAAACTGTATACCTCTACCTAAAAAGTTATTTTCTTTTACACCAAAACCAATTGATGTACCACTTGTACCAACACCTGCACCTGCGGATATTTCACCTGTAGGTTTTTCTTCAACTTCAATATTTATAATCTTAGAATTTTTACTTGAACCAACAACAATTTCACTATCTACATCTTTAAAAAAATTTAATGCTTTTAAATTATTTATAGATTTACTATGTAAAATTTTATTAAATGTATCTCCTTCGTCTAAAATTAAATTATTTCTAATAACATCTTCTCTCGTAATATTGTTTCCAATTATATTTATACGCTCGACTAATTGTTTTTGAATTTCATCAATTGAAACGGTAAAATCTAATTTATTCTCACCAACTATTTGTTCCTCAACAAATGCATTAATTGAATCATACTCATCTTGCAAAGCTATATATTCAACTTGTTTAATTATTTTGCTAATAGCATTATAAGAATATGGTTCATTTTTAAGTTTGTCAAAAAGAGAGGTTATTTTTGAAAAATTATTTTTATCATAGTCATTTGGAATTTCTAAATTCAGGTTATTAAAATAAAATTTTTCACCTGCATTAATAGTAAAAGTTAAATCGAAAGATCCTTCATCAAGAAATTCTGCAAAAGAACTTTCAACTTTTACTTTATAATAACCTTTATTTTTATAATAACTTTCTAAGAGTCTTTTGTCTAAATTAATTCTACTTTCATTTAAAAGTTTTTTACCAGAAATAAATTTCCAAAATTTATCTTCCTCGGAAGCAATAATTCTAAATAATTTTCTGTTTTTGTATTTTTTATCTCCAATAAATTTAATTTTTCTTATTTCAGCTCTTTTACCCATGTCTACATCATAAATCAGAGAAATAGTTCTATTTGAGTTTTCTATTTTTTTTACTTTAACATCAACGAAATAATATCCATTTGCTTTAAGGATATTTAAAATAGTATTTGTGTCAATTTTTACAAAATACTCATTAAAAGAATTATTTTTTTTTAATTTTAAAGCATCTAAAATAGGATCTTTCATTTTATTAGCTTTGATTCCTTGGATTTCAATATTTTGAATAATCGGATGCTCAACAAGTTTGATATTTAAAGTTTTATTAGTAAGACTGATTTTAACATCTTTAAAAAAATTTGTATCATAAAGATTTTTTAAAATTTGATTTAATTTATATTCGTTAAAATCATCTTCAGTATTTATTTCGCCAAAAATAATAATAGTATCTTTGGAAATTCGTTCATTACCTGAAATATTAATACTATCAATTTTTTCAGCTACTGCTGATTTGATAAAAAATAGTAAAAAAGATATTATAATTAAAATTGTTTTATACATGAGTTTATTATCATATACATAAAAACCTAGTTTTCAATCTAACATAATCACTTAGATTGATTATTTCATTGTAGTTTTTAGGTGTTCTGTTTCTATATTTTAAAAATTTCTTTATTCTTAATATTTTTTTTAAATTATTTGTAATATTTTGGAAACTAATTTTTTTTTTCAGAAATAATTCTACTAATTCGTCATTGGCACTAACCAATACTGTTTCATATAATGATATTTTTTTAGGTATATATTTTAAAATATTTATTGAAGGAAATTTTTTTGAGTTAACTATATCAAATTCTAAATTATTAAGTTTTTTAAAATCTAAATTAGAACTATTTAAATTTATGTTATTTTTTTCGTATATTGAATTAAATATTGGTATTTTCATATCAGTATCATGAACTAAAATTTTAGTTATTCCTTTATTAAATTTAACTATCGCGTGAACATAAGACTTTGGGTGAATCATAATTTTGAATTTTTTCAGGTCTATGTTAAAAATTCTTTGTGCCTCAATAACTTCAAAGACTTTATTCATTAAAGTTGCTGAATCTATAGATATTTTATTACCCATTTTCCAATTAGGATGTTTGATTGCAATCATAGGTTTAATTTTACTAAATTTTGATAATGGAAGTTTTAAAAATGGACCACCTGAAGCTGTAATAATTACTTGCTCGATATCTGAATTATTTTTTCCACCTAATAATGACCATATAGAAAAATGTTCTGAATCAACTGGAATAAATTTTGTTTTATATTTATTTAAATTTTTTTCTATTAAATTCCATGCGCAAATAATTGATTCTTTATTTGCTATTGCTATTGTTTTGCTAAATTTGATTATTTCTAGTGTAGGCTTCAACCCATCAAGTCCAGAAATAGCAGACATTGTGAAGTCAATTTTTTTTTTATTTTTTTTTGAAAATGAATAAAAACTATTAAAAATATTTATTTTTTTGTATTTGAGTTTTTTCTTTAGTAGTAAATATTTATTTTTATTATTTATAACTATATTTCTTACATTAAATTTAGATATTTGTTTTAATATTTCTTTATAATTATTATTTGTAGTGAGTAAAACAATATCAAAATTTTTTTTATCTTTTTCTAGAATTTTAATAGTTGATTTTCCTATCGAACCAGTTGAACCAAGAATTGCTATTTTTTTTTTCATTTAAAGAAAATCTGTTAAAAGAATTATATATGAAAATGGAAATGCAAATAACATTCCATCAACTCTATCTAATAAACCTCCATGTCCAGGAATAATTTTTCCAGTATCTTTAATTTTTGATAATCTTTTAAAATAAGAAATAATGATATCTCCTAACTGACTTATGCTTGAAACCAATAGTACAAAAACAAACCAATTAATTGGCAGATCTCCTTTTATCAACATATCATTAGCAAAAATTGTTATAGATATTATTGATAATAAATATGCACCTATCATGCCCGCATAAGTTTTATTTGGGCTAAATTTTGTTAATTTTGGTCCTTTAAATATTTTGCCAAAAATATATCCACCAATGTCAGTTGATACGCATATTATTGTTATAAATAATAAAAACCAATAGTCATTACTTGGATTAATTCTAAGTTTATAAATAGTATAAAAAGAAAAAATTAAAAAAATAAATCCAAATATATTATAAGAATTTTTTTTACTCATCATATGCCATTCATAAGAAGTAATTAAAAAGCAAAGTGAAATAAAAAAAATAAAAAATATGGATCCTTTAATTATAAAAAAAAATGCTAGTGGAATTAAAATTATTGAGCTTATAATTCTATTAATTGTTTCTTTATTCATCAAATATTACCATAATTTCTTTTTGTTTTTCTAAACTTTTTTAATATTATATTGTAATCATTTTCATTGAAGTCAGGCCACAATTTCTTTTCAAAGAATATTTCAGAATATGCTATCTGCCATAGTAAAAAATTGCTTAATCTATTAGTGTTTCCAGTTCTAATCAAAATGTCAGGATCTGGAATGCTTGATGTATATAAATTTTTTTCGATATTTTTAACGTTTATATTTTTTTTATTTTTGCTTATTTTTTTGAAGGCATTAATCAATTCAAATTTTGAACCATAGTTAAGAGCCAGGTTAACTTGAAGTTTATTGTTTTTTTTTGTTAATTGTTCAGATTTTTTAAGTTTTTTTTTAAGTTTATTTTTAAAAGGATTAATATTTCCAATAATTTTTAATTTTATTTTATTTTTAATAAAATCATTGATTTTTTGGTCAATAAAATCATTCAGCAAATTAAATAAAAAATTTATTTCATTTGTAGGTCTTTTCCAGTTTTCTGTCGAAAATGCGTAAAGTGTTAAATACTTAACTTTGTTTTTTACTGAAGATCTAATTATTTTTTCAACTGTGTTTAACCCTGCTTTGTGTCCTAGATTTCTTGATTTTTTATGTTTTATTCCCCAACGACCATTTCCATCCATTATTATGGCCACGTGTTTTAGATGGTTCATATTGTCATTATTTCTTTTTCTTTTGAAATTACTTTTTCATCTATTTTTTTTATATGATCATCTGTGTATTTTTGAACTATTTTTTCAAATTTTTTTTCTTCATCTTCGCTAATTTCTTTAGATTTAAGTTGAGTTTTTAATTGGTCGTTAGCTTCTCTTCTAATATTTCGAATTGAAACTTTGCATTTTTCTCCCATAACACTAATCATTTTTTTTATTTCATTTCTTCTTTCTTCGCTTAGATCTGGGATTGGTAATCTTATTAATTGTCCATCAATTTGGGGATTAAGGCCTAAGTCAGATTTTTTAATTGCTGAATCAATTAATGTTACATTGTTTAAATCCCAAACTTGTATTGAAATAGTTCTTGATTCTGGTGTTGAGATTGTTGCTAATTGATTAATTGGCATTTTTTGACCGTAAACATCAACTTTAATTAGATCTAACATGTTTGAATTTGCTCTACCTGTTCTTAATGAGCCAAGCTCTTTTATAAAAACCTCAAAGGTTTTATCCATTTTTTGATTGTAAGTTTTATCATCAAACATTTATTCGCCAATCTTTAATCTATAAAAATCTCTAACTTTTAAATCACTAATATTTAGTTCTTTTATTATATCACAAACTTTCTTTTTTGGTTCCATAACCCATGGTTGAGTTAATAAAGTATTTTCCTCTTTAAATTTATTAATTTTCCCAATGCTTATTTTTTTAATAATATCATCAGGTTTTCCAGTGTTTTTGAGTTCTTCTGAAATTAATTCAATTTCTTTATTCAAAACTTCTTTTTTAATCATGTTAGATTCTATTGCTAACGGATTTGAAGCTGCGATATGCATAGATAATTGTTTACCAAAATTATTCATATCATCTGCATTATTTTTTGATTCTAAAGAAACTATAACAGCAAGTTTAGCCAAATTGTCTTTTACAACAGTATGTAAATAAAAAAAGTTCAAAGCACCATTATTTTCAAATGTTTTTGTTCTTCCAATTGTAATTTTTTCTCCAATTTTAGAAATTAAAGCAACTAAATTTTCATTAACAGTTTTAGAATTTTTCATACTTTGTTTATCAAGTATTTCAGCATTTGATGAAATTTTATTATTTATTTCACTTACTTCCTTTACAAAATTAATAAAATCTTCATTTTTAGCAACAAAGTCAGTTTCGCAATTAATTTCCAATAGAGATATTTTTTTTTCATTTCCACTAACGGCTATAACTCCTTCTTTTGCTGTACGTGACATTTTTTTTGAGGCTTTAGCAATTCCTTTAACTCTGAGAATTTCTGCGGCTTTATCCAAATCACCTTGCGACTCTTCTAATGCAGCACCACAATCTTTAAAACCAGCTCCAGTAGATTGCCTTAATTTTTTTATTTTATCAAGATCACTCATTTTAGTTGAGAGTAACTTTGTTTTCCTTTTTTTTATTATCTTGCTTTACTTCTGTTTTGGTTTCTTTATTTATACTTGAAGGAGTTTCTTTTTTAGCATTTAATATGGTTTCTTTTATTAAATTGCAATAAAGATCTATGGATCTTCTAGCGTCATCATTTCCTGGTATTGGAAAATCGATTCCTTCAGGGTTTGAATTTGTATCTAATATAGCGATTATTGGTATTGAAAGTTTTATAGATTCTTTTATTGCAAGTGACTCGTAATTTGTATCAATTATAAAAACAAGGTCAGGAATCTTTTTCATTTCTGAAATACCGCCTAGAGATCTTTGTAATTTATCTCGTTGAACTGTCATTTTGAGTAATTCTTTTTTTGTAAATCCTCTATTTTCAGCTACTAAATCAATATTAAGTTTGTGAAGTTTTTTTATAGAATTAGATATTGTTCCCCAGTTAGTTAACATTCCTCCCAACCATCTATAATTAACATAATATTGGTCAGTATCTTTTGCTAATGCTGCTATTGATTCAGAGGCTTGTTTTTTTGTTGATATAAAAAGAATTTTTCCATTATTTAAGATGGTGTTGTAAACTTTTTCTAAAGCAATATTCGTTAGCTCTAGTGTTTGGGTTAAATCTATAATGTGTATAGAATCTCTTTTTCCAAAAATATATTTTTTCATCTTTGGATTCCATCTAAGCGTCTTGTGTCCTAAATGAACTCCAGCTTCAAGTAATTGTTGAATTGTTATAGTTGGTATCTTCATATTTTTTCCCGGTTATGCCACCACAATTGTTGCCACTTAAGGACCGGAGGTATAAAACCACAAATTGTGTGCGTGTTAATTTAGATGATTATTTACAAATTTATTTATCTTAAAACAAGTATTTTTTAGTTAATTATTGCTGAAATATCCTTATTTCTTAATAAATTTACAGTTTTTCTATCAAGTTGACGTTTGTTTTTTAGTTTAAATAATAATTTTTTTTCCAATTCACCAATTTCAATTTGAATTTCGGAATTTCCAGGTTCTTTCCCTAAAGTTTCGTAAAGATTATCAAATTTTTTGACATCATTTAAAGAAAATTTAACTTCATTGATTGGTTTATTAATCAATTTTTTTAAACTTGATATTTTTTGCACATTAATTCTTTTAAACCTATTTTCTTCGCTAGATAAATTCTTGGATAAAGTAATCAATAACGAATTTCCTTCAATTAAAATATCTCTATTTAATTCAAGAATATCGGAAAAGATAAATAGTTCAAAAACACTATTCAAATCTGAACATTTTATTATTGCATAAGAGTTGCCTTTTTGAGTTTTTTTTTCTTGTATCTTAAGCAAAGTGCAAGCAACGTTTGTTTCATTTGTATTATCTTCAGAACTAAATTCCCTAAATGTGTTTACTTTATAATCATTAAAAATTTCTTTAAACTGATTGAGTGGATGACCTGAAATAAAAAAACCAACAGCTTCAAATTCTTTTGAAAGCTTATCTTCATATTCCCAATCTTTTGTATTTTCTAAAATCTCTTCTTCTGTAGATTCGTTTTCTATGTCAAAAAGATCAATTTGATTAGCGATTTTGTTTTCAAAAATATTTTTTGATTTTAGGATTATATTTGGTATTGAGTTATAAATCGATTTTCTATTATTGTATAACTCATCAAAGCATCCTGCTTTTACTAATCCTTCTAATTGAAGTTTGTTTATATCTTTAGGATTAACTCTACTTATAAAATCACTTATTGAATTAAATTTACCATTTTGCTCACGTTCTTTTACTATATTGTTGATAGCTTCATATCCTACATTTTTAATAGCTCCAAGTGCGTAATAATAATTCTCATTTTTAGATTTAAAATCAGCATAACATTTGTTTATATCTGGTCTTATTATTTTTATATTCAATCTCTTTAATTCTTCGTAAAATTCACTTAGTTTATTTTGGTTTGAAATATCCATAGTCATTGAAGCCGCAAAAAATTCGTTAGGAAAATGAGTTTTGAGATATGCTGTTTGGTAAGCAATTATTGCATAAGCTGCTGCATGACTTTTATTAAAACCATATTCCGCAAAAGGTTCGATTTTTAAAAAAATATTTGCCGCTATATCTTTTCTAATGTTGTTTTTTAAAGCACCTTCAATAAATCTTTGTTTTTGTTTTTCTAGTTCAGCTCTTTTTTTCTTACCCATAGCTCTTCTCAAAATATCTGCTTCACCAGCTGTAAAGCCAGACAACTTTTGGGCAATTTGCATAACTTGTTCTTGATAAATAATTACACCATAAGTAGGTTTTAAAATTTCTTCCAAATATGGGTGAAGGTAATCAGGTTTAATTTTACCATGTTTGCAGTCATTATAAATAGGTATGTTGCTCATGGGTCCTGGTCTATATAAAGCAACTAAAGCAATAATATCTTCTAAATGATTTGGTTTCATTTGTATTAGAGCTTCTCTCATCCCAGAACTTTCCAACTGAAACAATCCGACAGTTTTACCTGATGATAACAAATCAAAAACTTTTGGATCTTCAAAATCTATATTTTTTATATCAAAATCTTTCTTAACTTTTTTTACTAATTTTTGTGTATTGTTTATTACTGTGAGAGTTTTTAATCCAAGAAAATCAAATTTTATTAACCCTGCACTTTCAGCGGAATACATGTCAAACTGTGTGGATGGTAGTAATAAATTAGCACCACTATCTTTATAAAGTGGCACTGTTTCAGTAAGCTTTTTATCTGAAATAACTACTCCGGCTGCATGAGTTGCAACATTTCTATTCAAACCTTCAAGTTTTAAAGAATGTTCGCTTAATTTTTTTACACGTGGGTCATCATTTATTAGTTTTTGTAATCTTGGTTCTCTGTTTATGCATTCTATTAAGCTCATTGGTCTAGAAGGGTCAAATGGAATCATTTTGGAAATACTATCAACAAAGCCGTAGGGTAATCCTAAAACTCTACCAACATCACGTACAACCATTCTGGCCTTTAGTTTACCAAAAGTTATTATGTGAGCACAACTATCTTCATATTTTTTTTTTAGATATTCAAAAACCAAATCTCTTTTTTCTTCACAAAAATCAATATCAAAATCAGGCATAGAAATACGATCAGGATTTAAGAATCTTTCAAAAATCAAATTAAATTTTATTGGATCTACATCTGTAATAGATAAGCACCATGCTGTTAACGAACCAGCTCCTGAACCTCTACCAGGGCCAACAGGTATATCATTATTTTTTGCCCATTTTATATAATCAGAAACAATTAGAAAGTAACTAGAATAATTCATTTCTTTGATAATGTTAATTTCATGTTCCAATCTCTTCAAATAAATTTGATAATCTTTGTCAGAAGCTAAAGTTTCTTTTTTTTTTTTAAAATAATTTACAAATTTATCTTCTAATCCTTTGATAGAATCGATGGTTAAAAGTTCGTCTGCGTCAGTTCCTCTTTCGGAGCTTATGTTTGGTAAGACAGGTTTTGTATGACTTGGTTTAAAATTACACCTATAAGGAAAATTAAAATTATTTTGAAGTGCTTCAGGAATATCAAAAAACAATTCTGACATTTCTTTGTTAGTTTTAAAATAATGTTGATTGGAAAATTTTTTTCTATTTTTTTCATTTACATAAGTTTTATTTCCTATACATATTAAAGCATCATGCGCTTCATGCATGTCTTTATTTAAATAAAAAATTTCATTTGTAGCAATAATTGGTAAATCTAAATCTTGAGATTTTTTTAAATTAAAATTTTCAAAATCTTTCTCATTTAAATCACCGTGCCTTTGTATCTCTAAGTAAAAGCGATCATTAAATGATGATTTTAGACTCGTATAAATTTCATCAATTTCACTATATTTTCCTTGATTGAATAATTTTCCTATTAAGCCATCAATTGTTCCTGAAAATATAGAAAGTCCTTTACTATTTTCAAGTAAATCTGATAAATTACAATGAGGATCTGATAATGTGTCATTGTATAAATACGATTTTGACGACAATTCTATAATTCTTTTATATCCGCTTATATCAAGAGCAAACAGAGGCAATAAACCAATTATGTCTTTAAATTTAAAATTTATTTGTGTTCCAATAATTGGTTGGGTTCCAATTTTTGATAGATTTTCAGAAAACTCTAATGCTCCACATAAATTAGAAGTATCAGAAAGTCCTACTGACTGAATTTTATTTTCTTTGCAATAATTTTTTAAATCCTCAATCTTTAAAGCACCCTCGCATATAGAGTATTGAGTATGTATTTTGAGATGATTAAATGAATTTTTATTATTTTGTTCCATTTGACGGTTTTATATTACCATCAATCATTTCAAGTTTGCAATCAGCCATATTAGCAAATAATCTATTATGAGTTGCATAAATTAGTAATCTATTTTTATCTTTCAATTTATATAATGATTTAAAAACTTCCTTTGCAGTTACATGGTCAAGACTGCCTGTTGGTTCGTCTGCTAGTATTATTTCTGGTTTATTAATTAGTGCTCTTGAAATTGCAACTCTTTGAAGTTCACCACCAGATAATTGAGATGGAAAATGATTAATTCGATTCGCTAATCCAAATTTTTTTATAAGTTTAGTTGCTTCAGAAATTGCCTTTAATTTATTATTTTCAACAGCTAATCTAGCTAAGTAAACATTTTCAAGCGCAGTAAAATCAGGCAATAAATTATTTTGTTGGTATATGATACCTATTTTATCAGCTCTTAATTTATCATTTTTAGAAATATGATCATATTTAATAAGATTATTACTAATTTTTATTTCACCAGAAGATGGTTTATCAATCAAAGATAAAAGATTTAATAAAGTAGATTTTCCTGAACCAGAAGGTCCAACCAATGAATAGATCAGGCCTTTTTTAAAATTAAAATTTATTTTTTTTAGAATTACATTTTTTTTATTAGTTACATAATTCTTAGAAAGATTTTTTATTTCA
>CACPLE010000017.1 GCA_902634695.1 uncultured Pelagibacteraceae bacterium | reverse complement strand
TAAATTGTGCATAAAACTTTTATTATTTATTAAATAATTTAATCTCTTAAATTTTTTATTATCAAGACCCATAAGTTCCGCTGGAAGCATTCCAACTTCAGATAAAACGGAGTATCTACCTCCAATAAAATTATTATGTTTAACGATATCTGATTTAAGTTCAAAAGCTAAATTCCTTAAATAATTATTATTATTTTCAACAATAAAAATATTTTTTGTTTTGTTTAACAAAAGATTGGAATTACAAATAGTTTCCAATGTATTTCCAGACTTTGAAATAATTAAATTAACACAATTTTTTTTTTTGATAGCTAGATTAGAATGTAAATTATCAATAAAAGAAAAATTCTTTTTTATTTTATGTTTTAAAAATTGATTAATTGCTTTAGCTCCTAATATTGATCCTCCCATGCCTATTAAGTTAAAATTGTTAAATTTTTTGTATTTATTAAGTATTTTTCTATCATAACTATATTTATATTTTTTTGTTAAACTTAAAAATATTCCCTTTTTTTCTGTTATTAATTTATTTTTAACTTCATTAAAAATTTTTTTTATATTCTTATTATTTGAGTTATTTGAAAAATTTTTAAACTTAATGTTTCTTGATATCATCAATTTTTCTTAATTTTTTTTAAGATAGATTGTTCTAAAGATTGATTATTTTTGCTATCGAGTGTACCTTCATTACTTTCTTTTTTTATATTAAGTAAATCTTCAATAGTAGCACCTGACTTGGTAACTTTTTTATTCTCTTTTTTAATTACTTTTGGAGAAGGCATTTCATTAAAATGTGGGGGTAAAACCAAAGGTTTTTTCTTGTGAACAAAAAACTCATCACCAGATTTTGATCTTTTTGAACCAGTCATAGCCTCAGAAAGTTTTTGACATCCTGTTAGCAAAATTAAGAAACTTAGAAAAATGATGTAAAATTTATGTTGTTTCATTATTTAATTGTTTGTTATTTAAAATAAATTCAACAATAATAAGGCATATTATACCTATTGTTATAAAAATATCAGCTACATTAAAAATAAACCAGTGAAAATTGGTATAATGTAAGTCTATGAAATCTGGAACAGCTCTATAATAAATTCTATCAAAGAAATTACCCAGTGATCCACCTAAGATCATAGTCAAAAATAAAACCCTATAATCTTTTGTCTTAAGTATCATAATTATAATAATTACATTTATTATAAAAATTAAAATAGAAATTAAGTTATAATAAAAATTATTCTCTGAAGAAAATAAACCAAATCCAATACCTGTATTCCAAATTAAATGAAAATTAAGATAAGAATTAATATAAATATCCACATTATTTTCTACTTCTGCCAAATTTAAAATATGTAATTTTGAAATTCTATCTAAAATAAAAATAACTATAATGACTGAAAGACTTAAAATAAGTTTTTTTTTATTATTTTTAAACATTGAAAACTTTTTTTAAGACAAATGCCTTTCACATGGTTTTGTATTTATTTTCCAACAAACTGGACATTTTTGTCCTTCAGCTTTGCTTGTTTCTATAATAATTTCTTCAGAATTTTTATCATTAATTTTATCTATTTTTGCACCTGAAGTTATACATAATTCTGAAAAATCTGTTCCTTTAGAAAGTGTAATTAATTTTTCATTTAAAAGGATTTTTAAATTGGCTTCTAAACTTGAACCTATTTCCTTTGAAGCTCTTTTAAGCTCTATGCTACTATTACATTTATCTCTTATCTTTATAAGTTCAGCCCACTTATTGCTAAGATCTTGGTTGTTCCAGTTAGATGGTATATTTGGAAATTTTTCAAGATGAATACTTCCTTTTTCTTTAATTTTTAAAAGTGAAAAAATTTCTTCAGTAGTAAAAGATAATACTGGTGCAAACCATTTCAACAATATTTCAAGTACAATATTTAAAAATTTTATTGTTAAAATTCTTTTTTTGCTTTCTAATTTGTCACAATACAAAGTATCTTTTCTAATATCAAAATAAAAAGCTGATAAATCTGAAGTGCAAAAATTTAATAGCTCTTTATATATGGTGTGAAAATTATATTTTTCAAAATTCTTTTCAAATATAATGTTAAGATTGTAAATTTTATGGAGCATGTATTGCTCAAGTTCTGGAAAATCTTTTATTTTAATTTTTTCAAAATCAATTTTTTCATATTTGTCATTTATGTTTCCAAGAATATATCTAAAAGTATTTCTAATTTTTCTATAAGATTCGGCGTGCTGTTCTAAAATTGAGTAATCAATTCTTAAATCTTCAGCATAATCAGAAGCTGCAACCCAAATTCTTAAAATATCTGCTCCATATTTTTTTAAAATATCTTCTGGCGAAATAATATTTCCAAGAGATTTTGACATTTTTAAACCTTTGCCATCAACAACAAATCCATGGGACAAAATAGAATCGAATGGAGCCCTACCTCTTGTGCCACAAGACTCAAGTAAAGAAGAATGAAACCAACCTCTATGTTGATCTGAACCTTCAAGGTACATCGAAGCTGGCCATTTTAAATCTTTTCTTTTTTCAAGAACATACGCATGAGTTGAGCCACTATCAAACCAAACTTCCACTATATCGGTCATTTTTTGATAATCTTCGCTTTTATATTTTTTACCTAAAAATCTTTGTGTGTCTCCTTCAAACCAACAATCAGCTCCTTCTTTTTCAAATATATTAGCAATATTGTCTGTAACTTCTTGATCAATTAAAACTTCATTTGTTTTTTTTGATAAGAAGACAGGAATTGGAACGCCCCATACTCTTTGTCTTGAAACACACCAGTCGGGCCTGAGTTCAATCATTGATCTTAATCTTTCTTTTCCTTTGCTAGGATAAAAATTAGTTTCATCAATTGATTTTAAAGCTTTTTTTCTCAAACCATGGCTTTCCATTGAAATAAACCATTGGGGTGTTGCTCTATGAACCAAAGGTGCTTTTGAACGCCAAGAATGAGGATAAGAATGAACTAGTTCACCATTTGAAAGTAATTTTTTTTGTTCTTTTAATTTTTCTATAACTATTTTATTTGCCTTAAAAATATGTATGCCTTGAAATACCGGAACATGTTTGGTGTATTTTCCATCATCATCTACTGTTTCTTCTGCTCTAATATTATTTTTTAAACATAAATTAAAATCATCAGGTCCGTGGCTTGGTGCGCAATGAACAATTCCTGAGCCTTGTTCTGTGGTAACAAAATTTGCTTCCAGCATTGGTATATCATAATCAAATCCAATTTTCGAAAATGGGTGGCCACATATAGTTCCTTTAAAATCTTTTCCGGAAAAAGTTAAAATCTTTGAGAACTTTTTGATATTGCAATCTTCAACCAAAGATTTTAACAAATCTTCGGCTACTATTATTTGTTTATTTTTAAAATCTGTATCGTCTTCAATTTTAATAATTACATATTTTAAATTTTCATTATAAGCTAAAGCTCTATTTGCGGGTATAGTCCATGGAGTTGTTGTCCAAATTATAATTTCGCTATTTAAAAGTTTTTCATTGTTCGATTTTTTAACATTGAAAGATACATAAATTGTATCAGATTTATGATCCATATATTCTACTTCGGCATCTGCTAAAGCTGTTTTTTCAACTGTAGACCAAAGTACAGGCTTATAACCTCTATAAAGGCTTCCTTCTTTTAAAAATTTTCCTAATTCTCTTACTATCTGAGCCTCAGCATCAAAACTCATCGTAGAATAATAATTTTCCCAATCCCCTATTACCCCAAGTCTTTTAAATTGTTTTTTGTGTACCCCTATCCATTTTGTAGCAAAATCTCTACATTCTTTTCTAAATTCATTTATTGGAACTTCATTTTTATTTTTCTTATTTTTTTTATATTGCTCTTCAATTTTCCATTCAATTGGCAAACCATGGCAATCCCAACCTGGTACATAAACCGAATCTTCTCCATTCATTTGATGAAATTTTACTATTAAATCTTTTAGTATTTTATTTAAAGCTGTGCCCATATGTATATCTCCATTCGCATATGGGGGACCGTCGTGAAGAACGAACTTTTCCTTTCCGCTACTTGCAGATCTTAGCATCTTATACAAGTCAATTTTCTCCCAATAATCAATTATTCCGGGTTCTTTATTTTGCAAATTCGCTTTCATAGAAAACGATGTCTTTGGAAGATTAATATTGTTTTTGCTCATTATTTTAATTTAATTTATTTTTTGCTATTTTAAGATCTAAGTTAATTTGTTTTTTTAATTGGTTTATATTTTTAAATTTCTTTTCTTTTCTTATAAAGTTTATGAGTTCAATAGTTAAGTGCTTATTATAAAGATTTCCAGAAAAATTAAATATATGAACCTCTAAAAGTAATTTTTTTTGTTTAAAAGTTGGCCTATATCCTAAGTTAGCTATACCTTTTAAGGAAATATTTTTATTTTTCTGGAAAATCTTAACCGCATAAACTCCCGGTTTGGCAAGAACATAATTTTTTATGTCTATGTTGCATGTTGGAAATCCTATTGTTTTTCCCATTTGTCTTCCTTTTTTAACCACTCCTTCTATACTCCAATTTCTATTTAATAATTTATTTGCTGCTTCTATTTTTCCATTAGATAATAATTTTCTAACAAGTGTTGAGGAAATTACTTTATTTTTTTTTTTAAATGGTTTTGGTTTTATTATTTTATATTTGTATTTTTTTTCATATTGAATTAATTGTCTTACATCGCCCTCTCTCTTATTTCCAAATCTAAAATTATTACTAACAAAAATATATTTAGCATTTAATCTATTTTGTAAAATATTTTTTATAAAACTATGAGATTTTATTTTAGAAAATTTCTTATCAAATTTTTTTATAATTACAAAATCTATTCCGAGTTTTTCCAAAATTTTAATTTTTTGTGAAACATTTGATATTCTAAAATTTTTCAAATTTTTATTAAAATACATTTTTGGCATTGGTTCAAAAGTAATAACACCAATATTAAGTTTGGATTTTTTCTTATATTTTTTAGCTAAGCTAAATAATTTTTGATGACCTAGATGAAGTCCATCAAAATTTCCTATTAACAAAATTGATTTTTTGTGGATCTTTCTTACTTTAAAATTAGTATAGAATTTTAATTTTTTTACCATTTTAGTGTGCTTTGATAATATGTTGTTTTAACATTATATTTTTTTAATACATTGCTTATTCCTTTATTTCTTATTTCTTCATTATGAATCCCTCCCGTTATAAACAATGAATCATAATTCATATTAATTGCACCTTTTATATCTGTCCTTAAATTATCTCCAATGGCAATAATTCTTTTATCAGATGTTTCTATTGACTGATTATAAACTTCTGGATGTGGTTTTCCAAAATAAATAACATTCCCACCAAGCTTTTCAAAGACCATTGCCACGGAACCTGCGCAATATTCTCTTTTACTACCTCGATCGACAATTAAATCTGGATTGGTACATATCATTTTTTTTGAAATATGTTTTAAAAGCAAATCTTTATAATAGCTCAAATCCTGATCATGATCGTCGAATAAACCTGTACACAATAAATAGTCACTTTTGCTAATATCTTCAGTTTTATTTTTTTTAAAATCAATAAATAAATCAAAATCTCTCGGTGGTCCCAAGTGATAAAAAATTTGATTCAATTTTTTTTTTTTTAAAAAATTTAGTGCTGCTTCACCAGAAGTAAAAACTTTTTCTCTTTTATTTTTATCTAAACCCATTTTTTCTAAAAAATTTTCTACATTTTTTTTTGGTCTTGGGGCATTGGTAAGAAGCACATAGTCTTTTTTTGCTTCTGAAATCTTCATCAAAACATTGACTGCTTCTTCGTAAAGCTCTATTCCATTGTGTATAACACCCCACAAATCTATAAAAAATAGATCATATTTGTTTAAAACTGATTTAAAGCCTTCGCCGTCTAAATTTTTGGTCATTAGATCAGATATAGCCTAAAAAAGTAACAATTTCTCTGGTTTTTTGACTGGTTAATTTTTTGATCTATTACCTTGAAATAGCAAGGAGGTGTAGCTATATGACTCGCATATAAATAGGAGAATTTATGAAATTTAAACCATTGCATGATAGAGTTTTAATAGAAGTTTTAGATAGCAGTGAAAAAACTGCAGGGGGAATAATTATACCTGATACAGCTCAAGAGAAACCTCAAGAAGGAAAAGTAATAGCTGTTGGCAAAGGTGCAAAAACAGAAGATGGCAAAATAATTCCAATGGATGTTAAAGTTGGCGATAAAGTTCTTTTTGGAAAATGGTCTGGAACAGAAGTCAAAATTGATGGAAAAGAATACAGTATAATGAAAGAATCAGACATAATGGGAATTTCAAGCAAATAATTTTAATTAAAGGAGAAAAATATGGCAAAAATTGTAAAATTCGACTCTGAAGCAAGATCAGCAATGATTAAAGGAGTAGATGTTCTTGCTAACACAGTAAAAGTTACACTTGGACCTAAAGGACGTAACGTAGTAATTGATAAATCTTATGGTGCTCCAAGAACTACTAAAGACGGTGTTTCGGTTGCAAAAGAAATAGACTTAGAAGACAAATTTGAAAATATGGGTGCTCAAATGGTTAAAGAAGTTGCTAGCAAAACAAATGATGAAGCTGGTGATGGAACAACTACAGCTACTATTCTAGCTCAATCAATTGTTAAAGAAGGAAGCAAATATGTTGCAGCAGGAATGAATCCAATGGATGTTAAAAGAGGAATTGAAGCAGCGGTAAGCCATGTTAAAGAAAAATTAATTTCATCTGCAAAAAAAGTAAAAACAAGCGATGAGATTGCTCAAGTAGGTACTATTTCTGCAAATGGTGAAAAAGAAATAGGAACAATGATTTCAAAAGCTATGCAGAAAGTTGGTAACGAAGGTGTGATCACTGTTGAGGAAGCAAAATCAATTGAAACAGAGCTTGATGTGGTTGAAGGTATGCAATTTGATAGGGGTTATTTATCACCATATTTTATTACTGATGCTAATAAAATGGTTACAGACCTTGAGAATCCATACATTCTATTACATGAAAAAAAATTAACTAACTTACAACCAATGGTGCCGTTGTTAGAGGCAGTTGTTCAAGCTGGAAGACCACTAATGATAATTTCAGAAGATGTGGAAGGTGAAGCGCTTGCAACTTTAGTTGTAAACAAACTTAGAGGTGGCTTAAAAGTTGTAGCAGTAAAAGCTCCTGGTTTCGGTGACAGAAGAAAAGCAATGTTAGAGGATATTGCTATTTTAACAGGTGGAACAGTAATTTCTGAAGATCTAGGTGTTAAGTTGGAAAATGTAAAACTTACTGATCTTGGTTCATGTAAAAGAGCTAAAGTGGATAAAGAAAATACAACTATTATAAGTGGTTCGGGAAAAAAATCAGATATAGAAGCTAGATGTACACAAATAAGACAGCAAGCTGACGAAACAACTTCTGATTACGATAAAGAAAAACTTCAAGAAAGACTGGCTAAACTTGCCGGAGGAGTTGCTGTTATCAAAGTAGGTGGTGCTACTGAGGTTGAGGTTAAAGAAAAAAAAGATAGAGTAGAAGATGCTTTAAACGCAACAAGAGCTGCCGTTGAAGAAGGAATAGTTGTTGGTGGTGGATGTGCTCTTCTTTACGCTGCTCAGGACCTTGATAAAGTAAAAGTCAAAGGAGATGATCAAAAAGCTGGTGTTGATTTAGTTAAAAAAGCTTTGGAAGCTCCTATTAGACAAATTACAAAAAATGCTGGAGTAGATGGTTCAGTGGTAGTAGGAAAATTACTAGAAAAAAATAAACCTTCTCAAGGGTATGATGCCCAAAATGAAGAATATTGCGACATGTTTGAAAAAGGAATTATAGACCCAGTAAAAGTTGTTAGAACAGCCTTACAAGACGCGGCTTCTATAGCTGGTTTACTTGTAACTACTGAAGCTATGATTGCCGACAAACCTGAAGAAAAAGATTCAGGTCCTGCTGGCGGTGGAATGCCAGGAGGAATGGGTGGCATGGGAGGAATGGGTGGTATGGGAATGTAATCGTTCCAACCAAAATCAAAATTCAAAAAGGGCAGTTTTTACTGCCCTTTTTTTTTAATAAATTTAATTAGAAATTAAAGATTCTATATCTTTTACTTCACCAATTTTAAATATAATGGCATCATCTGGGTGATATCCATATTGATTTGAAGAACTTTTAAAACGCTGCGATGGTTCGAATATTGGCTCTAAAGACAATACTACAGTCCCCCAATGCATTCCTAAAACTTTTTTACTTTTTAAATCTTTTCCAATATTTAGTGCCTCCTCAGGATTTGTGTGATAAATAGATTTATCTTTTTGTTTAGCCATGGGATAAAAATTATATGCTCCTATATTAATAAATGTTAAATCAATAGGACCGTATTTATTACCTAGCTGTTGATAAATATTGCCATAACCAGTGTCGCAAGCAAAAAATATTTTTTTACCTTTATATTCAATTAAAAAATTTCCCCACAATGTTTTGTTTGTGTCCCACAAGCTTCTTTTTGACCAATGAACTGCAGGTAAAAAGGTAATTTTTAAATCGTTTACTATTATCTCTTCATACCAGTCCATTTCTTTAACATCAGAAAAACCATTTCTCGTAAAATATTTTCCAAGCTTTAATGGAGCTAAAACTTTAGCCTTCTTATAAGGAAATCTTTGTATAGTTCTGGTGCTTAAGTGATCGTAATGATTATGTGTTAATAAAAATAAGTTTACTTCTGGAATATCTTTAAGATCAATTGCAGGATCTACAAATCTTTTGGGTCCGAAAATGAAAGGACCCATATTTTTTTCAAAAACCGGATCAGTAATAATAGTTGTATTGCCAAGTTTAATTAAAAATGTAGCGTGTCCAATCCAAGCTACGTAGTTGTTATTTTTATTTTTTTCAATATTTTCTAATACTTTTTTCTTATTAATTACATGATCAGTTGGTATATCCATATTAAGTTTTTTTTTTTCTTCATTAAATAATTTAAAACTCCAATTAAACGAAGAGTCTCTCTCTGGAGATCCTTCTGGGTTTCTAAAAGAAATTGTATTCCCTTTTTCATCTGTAATGTGATGGTAAGGTTTTTCTATAGCTTGGGACATTGTATTTAAAATATTAAAAAAAAGTGTTAATGCAAATATATATTTAAACATTCGACAATATTTTTTACTTGGAATTAGAAAATTTATCTACAATGTAAAGTCCTAGCGCGACAGCAGGTCCTACCCCGAACGCAAACAATAAAGTTCCTATTCCAACTGTTCCCCCTAAATACCAGCCAGTGAATACAACCGAAATTTCTATAGATGCTCTCACAGAGGCAATTGGGAGATTAGTTTTTCTTTGCAAACCCGTCATTAAACCATCTCTGGGACCTGGTCCTAAGTTAGCAATTAAATAAAAACCACTTCCCAAACCTACTAGCAAAACTGAAATAACGGCCATCATTATTTGAGAAAAATAATTATTCGGTGTTCCAACAAAATTAATTGATAAATCAATCATAAGAGCAATTATGATTGCATTCAAAATTGTTCCCATGCCAGGTTTTTGTTCTAAGAAAATCCATAGGAAAATAACAAACAAACTTATAAAAAAAGTTATAACTCCGATTGATAGATCGATATGCAACGATATGCCTTGTGCCAACACGCTCCATGGTGAAGCGCCAGTTAGTGATACGAGCAACAGTCCTTCTCCTAAGCCAAATAAAGTTAATCCAAAGCAAAGAAACAAAAAGGTAGATATTTTTGGTTTAAAGTTTAAGGGTTTTTTTGAGCTCCAAGAAACTTTAGGAATTTTTTTAATAGAAAGAAACATATTTTATTATTATTATAATTCTTCAAATTTTTCTATTTATAATTTTATGAAAAAATATATTTATATTTTGTTTTTATTTTTTTTAGCATCTTACGCACAAGCACACACTAAGCATTACAAAGGATTAATTAAACTTGAACTTGAAGTGCTTAGAAATGATGAAACTATTGGTTATAGTAATTATTTTTTTGAACATGATAAAAATATAATGACCGTTAAGAACTACACACAATTTAAGGTTAAATTATTTGGTGCTACAATTTTCTCTATATCCAGCGAAGGTATCGAAAAATATGAAAACGATAAATTAATTTATTTTAAATCTACAACGTTTCAAAATGACAAAGAAAAATATGTCAATTTAAAATATGATGAAAAAATAAACAAATTAATAATTAATGGATCCTCTTATAAAGGAAAAGCAAATTTAGATTGTGTAATAGGAAATTGGTGGAATCATAAAATACTAGAGGCTAATCGACAAATTAGTCCTTTATCTGGTAGCTTAAAAGATCAAGTAGTTAAATTTATAGGTTATGAAAATATTACTTTATACGGAAAAAATTTTTCTGCAGCCCGTTACAAGTTAAAATCTAAGGATGATAACTTGCCTGATGATAAAAAATTAGATTTTGATATTTGGTTAGATAGAAAAAATAATTTAATTTTAAAAGTTACATATAAAAGAATGGGAGACTGGGAGTACAGATTAAAAAGTTATCAATAAAAGATTGTAACTTTTAATATCTAAACTATATTTCATTTATATTATGTCAATTTGGGGAAGTTTAATAGGTGGGATGGTTGGTTTTTCATTAGGTGGACCTTTTGGAATGTTATTGGGTTCATTAATTGGAGGAAAAATATCAAGGGCAAGATCTGGTTCTGCAAGAAATTTTGGAGCATTTGCACAGCCTCAACAAATTTTTGCATTAGCTTTAATTGTTTTATCGGCAAAACTTAGCAAAGCTGATGGTCAAGTTAGTAAAGAAGAACTTGTTGCGGTAAAAGACAAGTTAAAAATCCCTGAAAATGAAATAGAAAATGTTGGCAAAATATTTAACAAAGCCAAAGAGGAAAGTACAGGCTATCAACCTTATGCTCAACAAATAGCACAGATTTATAGAAATAATTTAAATGTATTAGAAGAGGTAATTAATATACTTTTTTATATAGCAGAAGCTGACGGAAATGTTAGCAATTCGGAGCTTGATATGATCCAAAATATAGCTCAAATTTTTGGTTTAAACCAAGCTCAATTCAATTCAATTAGAGAAAGTAGAAAAAGTTCAGACAAATTAAACCCCTACATTGTTTTAGAATGTAAACCAGAAGATGATTTACAGTCCATAAGAAAAAAATATTTAAAGCTAAGCAAGGAACATCATCCAGATATATTAACAAGTAAAGGTGTTCCTTTGGAAGTAATTGAAGAAAGTAAAAAGAAAATGAGATCTATAAATTCAGCTTGGGATCAAATTCAAAAATTAAAAACTAGTTAAAATTATATCTACTAAACCTGTAATCAAATAAATCGAAAACACAAAAGCAAGAATGACAATAAAATACATTATAGTTACCACTCTATCTCTTTTGTTTCTTAGCATAACAAATGGTTTATCATCTAAATCATACAGATCTTTTTTATCTTTTGCTTTATAATCGCAAGTATATCTCCATAGAGAGTCTGGCATTCTTGGATCGGTTTGATTATAATAGTTTATCCATGCAACTACATATTTAAATAAAATATAAGTAATTATTAACAGTAATGCAGAAGTAACCATTAAAAAAATTATTTAAAATTGTTCAGTCTCTGTTGACCCTTCCATAGCGGTTGTGGAACTTTTTCCTGAACTTATAGTATTTGATACTGCATCAAAATAAGATGTTCCAACTTCTCTTTGATGTTTAACGCTTGTATATCCATCTTTCTCACGAGCAAATTCTTTTTCTTGAATTCTAGAATATGCGGCCATGCCTTCTTTTTTATATTTTTCTGCAAGTTCAAATACGGCTATATTTTGTGTATGGAAACCAGCAAGAGTAATAAATTGAAACTTGTAACCCATCTCTGCTATTTTTACTTGAAAAGAAGCAATCTCTTCATCTGATAAATGTTTTTTCCAATTAAATGAGGGAGAACAATTATAAGCAAGAAGTTTTCCTGGAAATTTAGAATGAATGGCTTCAGCAAATTTTTTTGCTTCTTCTATATTGGGTGTTGCAGTTTCACACCAAATTAAATCTGAATATGGAGCATAAGCCAAACCTCTAGAAATCGCTTGTTCAATTCCATGTTTTACATAAAAGAAACCTTCAGGCGATCTTTCTCCAGTTAAAAAAGGTTTGTCATTTGCATCATGATCATTAGTAATTAATTTTGCAGCATTAGCATCTGTTCTGGCTAAAATAATTAAAGGTACATCTGCAATATCAGCTGCGAGTCTAGCAGCTTTTAAATTTTTTATCATTGTACCTGTAGGAACTAATACTTTTCCTCCCATATGTCCGCATTTTTTTTCACTTGCAAGTTGGTCTTCAAAATGAACACCTGCCGCACCTACTTTAATAAATTTTTTTGTTAGTTCAAAAACATTCAAAGGTCCGCCAAATCCTGCTTCTCCATCTGCAATAA
>CACPLE010000016.1 GCA_902634695.1 uncultured Pelagibacteraceae bacterium | reverse complement strand
CATTAAAAGGCCTTTTGAGATTTTAAAAAATTTTTATAAATTAATATAAGTCTTTTTGATGCATTGCTAACATTAATTTTTGTTTTGGTTAATTCATATAAATTAGTAGTTGGATAATCTTTTAGATAAGGACTTTTAACTAAATTAAGCCCAACACCTACTATTAAATATTTGATCCCTTTTTTTTTGAACAACTTCCTGTAAAATTCCGCACACTTTTTTTTTATTTATCATAATATCATTGGGTAATTTAAGTTTTATTTTTTTTTTACAGTAAAAAGATATAAATTTTATTATTAATTTTGCATTAATATTAGTTAATTCTCTTAATGTTAAATTTATGTTTTTTAAACTAAAAAAAATGGACACAAATAAGTTTCCTTTATAAGAAATCCATTTTTTTCCCATTTGCCCTCTACCCTTTTTTTGTATTTTTGAGATAACAAATCCTTTTTGTATATTTTTTTTTTTAATTAAATTAATAGCAATATCATTAGTGCTATTTGTCGATTTATAAACAAATTTCTTAATATTCATTAAATTATATTAATTTTTGAAATCAAGTTTATTAATCCACTTGGATAAACAAAATATAAAAGTATTAATAACGTTGATAAAGTTAATGAAATTTTAACACCAATAAAGTTTACATTGTCGTATTTTTCTTTAGGTTCGTCAAAATAAATAATTTTTATAATTTTTAAGTAATAGAATGCTGATACAACTGTAGAAATAAGTCCAACAATTGCTAAAAAATACATCGATTTTTCTATGACTGACATAAACACATAAAATTTTGCAAAAAAACCTGCCATTGGCGGTATTCCAGCTAAAGAAAATAATAGTATCAATAATGACAAAGAAATAACTGGATGGTTTTTTGACAATCCTGACAAATCTTCCAAATTGTCAAAAAATTTTCCATTTCTTTTCATCATAAATAAGCAGCAAAAAATACCTAAATTCATTATTAAATAAATACATATATATAT
Organism: uncultured Pelagibacteraceae bacterium; assembly: GCA_902634695.1. GTDB lineage: Bacteria > Pseudomonadota > Alphaproteobacteria > Pelagibacterales > Pelagibacteraceae > Pelagibacter. The sequence continues at coordinate 15,731 of CACPLE010000016.1, read as the reverse complement.
AATTGAATTTTGAATTCCTGAATTAGTCCCAACAGCAAGACCTGCTAGTGCATAACCCATATGACCAATTGAGCTGTAGGCGATAAGTCTTTTTAAATTTTTTTGACCTATTGCTGCTACTGCTCCAAATATCATTGAAGATAAAGATAAAAAAATAATTATTGCTTGCCATTGATCTATTAAATTTACAAAAGGAACATATAAAAACCTAATAAATACAGTTAAAGCAGCTACTTTTGGAACCATAGCAAAAAATAAAGTTACAGAAGTGGGAGAACCTTCATATACGTCAGGTGCCCACATGTGAAATGGAACAGCAGATATTTTAAATGCTAATCCAACTAAAATAAAAACTAAACCAAAAACATTTTTTGTTTCGTGGGAATATATATTCTGCGAAATAGTATAAAAATTTGTTGATCCAGAGAAACCATACAATAAAGAGCAGCCATACAACAATATACCTGAAGATAGAGCGCTAAGAACAAAATATTTCAATCCAGCTTCGGATGATTGAATTTTGTTTCTATTGAATGCTGCAAGCACATATAGTGGTAAAGATTGAAGTTCTAAGCCAATATAAAAAACTATTAAATCATATGAGCTTATCATTACTAACATTCCTAAAATTGAGCATAATATTAAAGTGGAATATTCAACGTTGGATAAATTAGTTAATTTTGTATAATCGTATGAACTTAACATAAAAAAAATTCCAGATATAATTGCTATTATTTTCATAAGATTTGATAACTGATCTATTTTGTAACTATTATTGAACAAATAAATTTCATGATTTGTTTGAGAGTTAATTATTAAAATCAAAGATATTATTAAAGTTATTATAGCGAGAATATAAACTGTAGCTGAACTATTTTTTTTAAAAACTCCAAATATTAATAAAAACATTGCGCTTAAAGAGATAAAAATTTCAGGTAGTATAAAAATAATATTTGCCATTTTTATTCTATTAATGATATTTGATAGTTATATGTATCGATTAAATTATTAATAGATACTTCGATTGTGTTCAATAATGGTTCTGGATAAAATCCAAAAACTAAAGTTGGTATTGCAAGAGAAACTAAAATAAAAGTTTCTGATTTGTTTAAATCCAACATTTTAATCAATTCTATATTGTTTAACTTTCCGAAAATTACTCTTTTGTATAACCAAAGCATATATGCGGCACCTAATATAACTCCTAAGGTAGCAATAGTTGCTACTATGATGCTCTTTTTAAAAGCACCCATAAGTATTAAAAATTCTCCAATGAAACCACTTGTTCCGGGTAATCCTATCGCGGCAAGAGTAAATATCATAAACAACACTGCATATCTTGGCATAATTGATACAATGCCCCCGTAACTTGCTATTAATCGAGAGTGCATTCTTTCATAAACCACACCAACACATAAAAATAACGCAGCTGAAACCAAACCATGGCTAATCATTTGAACTATACTACCTTCAAGTCCTTGTTGGGTCATTGTGAATATGCCAAGTGTGACATAACCCATATGAGCTACTGATGAGTATGCTATTAATTTTTTCATATCATCTTGCATTAAAGCAACAAAAGAAGTGTAAACAATAGCAACTAAACTTAAAAAATAAATTAATGGAATAAAATATTCTGATGCGACTGGAAATAACCCTATTGAAAATCTGATAAAACCATAACCAGCCATCTTTAGCAATATTGCAGCTAACAATACAGAGCCAGCAGTAGGAGCTTCAACGTGTGCATCAGGTAACCATGTATGTACAGGCCACATAGGTGTTTTGACAGCAAAAGAACTAAAAAAAGCTAGCCAAAGTAAATATTGATATTTTACATGAATCCCAGTTTTATATAATTCAACAATATCAGTTGTACCATTTATCCAAAATATAGAAATAATCGCAACTAACATTAAAACTGAACCTAAAAGAGTAAATAAAAAAAACTTAAATGCGGAATAAACTCTTCTAGATCCTCCCCAAATTCCAATAATCAAAAACATCGGTATCAAACCACCTTCAAAAAATAAATAAAAGATTACTAGATCTAGTGAACAAAAAACTCCAATCATCAAACTTTCCATTACGAGAATGGCAATCAAAAATTCTTTTAATTTGTTTGTAACTGTATTGTTAACCGAAATTATACATAACGGAGAAATTAAAGTTGTAAGTATAATAAACAGTATAGATATACCGTCTATGCCAACTTTATAATTAATAAAGCCATTTATCCACGATTTATTTTCTACAAATTGAAAATCAAATATATGCGGGTCAAAAATATACCAAATATAAATTGAGATTATAAAATTTGAAAATGAAGTAAATAAAGCAACATATTTTGCACTTTTATTGTTAGTATTTTTACCTGGTTTAGTTATCAATATAAAAAAAGATCCAATTAAAGGTAATAAAATCAAAGAAGATAAAAATGGAAAATTCATTATAAAATAATCAAGTAAGTTAACAGTGCAGAAAAACCAATAAGCATAATGAATGCATATTGATAAATATAACCACTTTGAAATTTAACTGCTTTATCTGAAAGTTTTTTAATTATACTGGATATTCCGTCTGGTCCAAAGCGATCAATGGTTTTTACGTCAATATTTTTCCATAAAAAGATTCCAATTTTTTTTGAAGGTAAAATAAAAATATAATTATACAATTCATCAAAATACCATTTATTAATAAGAAATTTGTATAAAGGTTTATTTTCGTTAACTAACCATAAAGTTATACTTTTGTTTTTAATAAACAAATAATAGGAAATAGGTATAGCCGATACTACAATTATAGGAGTTAAATAAATTACCCAATAAGGTGGATGGTCAGTAGTTAACGGGATAATAAATTTAATGGAATCCTTCCAAAAGTTTTCTGAACTAAGTGGTCCAATAAATAACTCTTTAAATAAATATCCTGCAAAAGCTGAGCCTACAGCTAAAATTATAAGTGGTATTACCATTATATGTGGAGATTCGTGTATACTTTCAATTTTTAAATTTTTGTTCTCGTAACTTCCATGGAACGTTTTAAAAATTAAACGCCAAGAATATACAGCTGTCAATAATGCAGTAAAAATTCCTATATAAGCTGCCAAAGTTCCAAAAAAATTTCCACGCATATATGCAAATTCTATAATTGCATCTTTAGAGTAATAGCCAGATAGGAAAGGGAAACCTGTTAACGCTAGAGTTCCTATTATCATCAAAATCCAAGTGTATGGTAATTTTTTCCATACACCACCCATGTTTCTTATATCCTGTTCATCTTTAAAAGAATGAATAACTGATCCTGATCCTAAAAATAGTAAAGCTTTAAAAAAAGCATGTGTAAATAAATGAAACATAGCAACATTGTAAGCACCAACACCAGCTGCAAAAAACATATATCCTAGCTGACTACAAGTTGAATATGCTATAATTTTTTTTATATCATTTTGAACTATTGCAACAGTTGCTGCGAAAAAAGCTGTGGTCATTCCAACTAAACAAATAAAATTCAATGCTAACTGCGAATACTCAAATATTGGTGAACATCTAACTACAAGAAAAACTCCTGCAGTAACCATTGTAGCTGCATGAATTAATGCTGATACTGGCGTAGGCCCTTCCATTGCATCTGGTAACCAAGTATGAAGTAAAAATTGCGCAGATTTTCCCATAGCGCCGATAAACAAAAGTATACAAATCAGATTTATTGCATTTAAACTAATATAAAAAAATGAAATTTCATTATTTATATATTGAGGAATTTGAGAAAAAACTTCATCATAATTAACTGTTCCAAATAAATAAAAAATTAAAAAAATACCTAGAGCAAAACCAAAATCACCTACTCTATTAACAATAAAAGCTTTGATTGCTGCTTTGTTAGCTGAATCTTTTTTAAACCAAAAACCAATTAAAAAGTAAGAACAAAGACCAACACCTTCCCAGCCAAAGAAAAGCTGTAAAAAGTTATCAGAAGTTACCAACATAAGCATAGCAAAAGTAAATAATGATAAATATGACATAAACCTTGTTTTATGGGGGTCATGAGACATATAACCAATAGAATAAATATGAACGAGTGATGAAACAAAACAAACGACTACCAACATAACTGAGGAAACAGCATCTATTTTAATTGACCAGTTTACTTCTAATAAACCAGAAGTGATCCATTTAAAAATAACTAAATTATTTTCATAATTGTTTAATGTTACTTCTTTAAAAATAATAAATGATAATATTGCTGAAATAGAAACTAAAAGACTTGTTAAAATTTCTGAGTTTCTATCTCCAATGAGACGACCAAAGAATCCTGAAAGTAAAGCTCCTAAAAGCGGGAGAAAAACTAGTGTATATTCCATTTTATCCTTTTAAACTATCTATTTCTTGAACGCGTATTGTTCCTGAGTTTCTGTAGTAGACAACAATTATTGCTAAACCAATAGCTGCTTCAGCTGCAGCAACAGTTAAAATGAACAAAGTAAATATTTGCCCATTTAGGTCATTTAAAAAAATTGAAAATGAAACTAAGTTAATATTCACTGCAAGTAATAAAAGTTCTATACTCATTAATATTACTATTAAATTTTTTCTATTTAAAAAAATTCCTACAATACCAATGGTAAATATGATTGCGCCGAGTGTTAAGTAGTGTATTAAATTAATTTCATTCATCAATTTTAACTCCCACATTTCTTTCAACTTCAACCAATGAAACTCCTGATTTTTTTTCTCTTGATATTTGTTCAATGTAACTTTGTCTTTTTATTCCAGATTTTTTTTTAAAAGTTAAAACAATCGCACCTATCATGGCTACCAATAAAATCATTCCACTTAATTGAAATAAATGTATATAATCTGTATATAAAACATTGCCTATTGAATGAGTGTTTGTGATGTTTTGATTTAGGCTTAATGAGTCGATCGAAAAAAGTTCAGGTTTATATTTCCAACCACTAACAACAATTATTAATTCAAAAAAAATAATTAAACCAACTATTAATCCTATAGGTAAATGTGAATATGTATTTATATTTTCAAATAATTCTTTACCTTGCTGAGCAACATTCAACATCATTACGACAAATAAAAAAAGTACAGCTACAGCGCCTACATAAACAATTAACATAATCATTCCTAAAAACTCTGCCCCTACCATTATAAATAAACACGAAATGCTAATGAAATCTAAAATTAAAAAGAAAACTGAATGGACTGTATTTTTTGAGCTTATAACCATAACTGAAGATACGATTGCAATAAATGAAAAAAAGTAAAAAAATAATGAGTGAGCTATCATAAATTTTATCTGAAAGGATTGTCGGCTTTAATATTTGCGGCTAATATACTTTCCCATCTATCTCCATTATCAAGCAATTTTTCTTTATTATAATAAAGTTCTTCTCTCGTTTCTGTCGCAAACTCAAAATTGGGCCCTTGGACTATAGCATCAACAGGACAAGATTCTTCGCAAAGTCCACAATAAATACATTTAAGCATATCAATATCATATCTGGTTGTTTTTCTGCTGCCATCATCTCTTTCTGTTGATTCAATTGTTATTGCTTGAGCGGGACAAACTGCTTCGCACAATTTGCAAGCTATACATCTTTCTTCTCCATTAGGATATCTTCTTAATGCATGTTCGCCTCTAAATCTTGGGCTTATTTGACCTTTTTCAAACGGGTAATTTATTGTTTTTTTAGATTTAAAAATTTCTTTAATAGCAATTAACATTGCATTTAAAAAATCTAATAAAAAAATAGTTTTAATAATCCTTAAAAATTTCATAATCAACTTGTAGGTAATAAATTAAAATAAAAAAGATAACTTGATGTCAAAATTAACCAAAAAAGTGAAAATGGTAGAAAAATTTTCCAGCCCAAACGCATTAATTGATCGTATCTATATCTAGGCACAATTGCTTTTACTAAAGCAAAAATAATAAATAAAAAAAGAATTTTAAATATTAACCAGACAGGTTCTGGTAATAAATTAAAAGGATAAATATCAATTGGTGACAACCATCCACCTAAAAAAAGAATTGACCCCATAGCACACATTAATAAAATATTTGCATATTCTCCTAACCAAAACATAGCATACATCATTCCCGAATATTCAGTTTGATATCCTGCCACTAATTCTGCCTCAGCTTCTGGAAGATCAAACGGTGGTCTATTAGTTTCAGCTAATGCTGATATAAAAAATATTACGAACATTGGGAATAAAGGAATAATAAACCAAATTTTTTCTTGTGCTAAAACAATATCACTTAAATTTAAAGAACCTACACATACTAATACATTAATAATTATTATACCTATTGAAACTTCATAAGAAACCATTTGGGCAGCTGATCTTATTGCTCCAAGAAATGGATATTTAGAATTTGAGGCCCATCCACCCATTATTATTCCATAAACACCTAATGATGAAACTGCGAAAAGATAAAGTATACCAACATTTATATTTGATAATACAAAGCTTTCTCCAAAAGGTATTACAGCCCATGCGACTAAAGCCAAAGTCATAGTTACTATTGGAGCAAGAACAAATATTACCTTGTTAGAACTTGCGGGAATAATAATTTCTTTAAAGATATACTTTAGGGCATCAGCTAATGATTGAAAAAGACCAAACGGACCTACTACATTAGGTCCTCTCCTTTTTTGAACAAAAGCCCAAACCCTACGATCAAGCCAGACTATCATTGCGACTGAAACAAGTAACGGAATTAATAAAAATAATATTTTATAAGTTTCAATAAAAAGTAGGTTTAAATAATAAAAAAAATTATCCATTAGTACCTGTTGATTTATTTTTTATTTTTTCATTTCTACATTCGGACATTGTGACTGACGATCTAGCAATCACATTTGAGTAGTAATAATCAATTGGATCAATTAAAATTTTTTCATTAAAAAATTCTGTGTTTTCAATTTCATCAATTTTATTTTTATTACTCAATTTTATATAATTCATCATAGAATCTATTAATTCCTCTTTATTTTTGTAAAGTTTTTTTCTTTTAACAAGTTCTGAAAGATTATTAACTATTTCCCAATCTTCTTTAGCTTCTCCAGGTGGGTATGATGCTTTAAAGGCTTTCTGAATTTTTCCTTCTAAATTTGTATAATAGCCATCTTGTTCTGTATATGTAGCTCCTGGTAAAATAATATCTGCTAAATCTGCACCTCTGTCACCATGTGACCCAATATAAATAATAAATTCATTCTTTTTAGTAAAATTGATGTTATCTTGAGAAAATAAAAACAATATATCAAAATAATTTTTTTTAATTTTCTTTAATGTTGATTCATCATTATTGATAGAGTTTAAAATATCTAAATCATAAGCACCTACTGTTGATGCATTGTTAGAAATGATGTTTAAAGAATTCCATTCATTATTTATTTTTTCATTTTTTATAAGAAATTTTTTAAATTCTTCAAAAATAAATTTACTTGATTTTAATTTAAGTGCCGATTGACCGATAATAATTATTGGTTTTTTTGAATTTTTAATTTTATTTGATAGTTCGTGCTTATTTTCAATTATATCTTTAATAATTTTTGTATCATTCTCTAATACTTTGTAGGGATATGTTTGGTTGCCTATTTCACCTAAAGAATATATTTCAGTTTTATTTTTTAAAAATGATTTTCTAATTCTTGCGTTTAAAATAGTTGCTTCATATCTAGGGTTAGTTCCAATTAAAATAACTAAGTCAGCTTCTTCAATTCCATTTATTGTCGAATTAAAAATATAATTTTTTCTATCATTATTGTTAACATAGTAATCTTCAGTTCTAGATTCTAGGTTTTTTGACTTAAGTGTTTTTTGAAAAAATTCTTTAGCAATATATAAAGTTTCCATATTTGACAGGTCTCCTGTTATTCCTGCTATTTTTTCAGAAGGACTTTCTTTAATTTTTTCAACAATAATTTTTAAAGCGGAATCCCATGAAGTTTTTTCAAATTTATCTTCTACTTTAATATATGGAGTGTCTAATCTTTGGTTTTTAATTCCATCACAAGCATATCTTGTTTTGTCAGAAATCCACTCTTCATTTATATCTTCATTGATTCTTGGTAAAATTCTTTTTACTTCCCATCCATATGTATCAACTCTAATATTTGAACCAACGGCATCCATTACATCGATTGTTTCAGTTTTTTTTAACTCCCAAGGTCTTGCTTCAAAAACATAAGGTTTAGATGTTAAAGCCCCGACAGGACATAAATCAATAACATTTGCTGATAATTCAGATTCCATTGATTTTTCTAGATAAGTTGTTATCTGCATATTTTCCCCACGTCCAATTGCACCAAGTTCTGTAACTCCTGCAACTTCAGTAGCAAATCTAATACAACGTGTACAATGTATACATCTAGTCATTTGTGTTTTTATCAAAGGACCCATATATTTTTCAGGAACTTGACGTTTGTTTTCTTTATATCTTGATTTGCCCACACCATAAAACATTGACTGATCCTGTAAATCACATTCGCCGCCTTGATCACATACAGGACAATCTAAAGGATGGTTTGCTAGTAGAAATTCCATCACACCTTTTCTAGCTTTTTCCACTAATGAAGTATTTGTTTTAATATTCATTCCATCAGCGACTGGCATTGCACAAGATGCAATTGGTTTTGGAGACTTTTCAATTTCTACCAAACACATTCTGCAATTTCCCGCTATTGAAAGTTTTTCATGGTAACAAAATCTTGGAATTTCTACGCCAGCTTTTTCACAAGCTTGCAAAACTGTTAAACCTTTTTCTACTTCTATATCAAGGTTGTTGACTTTTACTTTAAACATTTTCTTTGTCCAATAAATGCTGATCCACTAAATAAGGTATATTTTTATTTGTTCTTATTAATGGATTAAAATTATTTCTTTTTTCAATTTGTTTTTTAAAATGCCTTAATAATCCTTGGACCGGCCAAGCCGATCCTTCTCCAAAAGCACAGATGGTGTGCCCTTCTATTTGTTTTGTAACATCTGTCAACATATCAACTTCTTCTCTAGAAGCTTCGCCGTTTGTCATGCGTACTAAAATTCTCCACATCCAACCTGATCCTTCTCTACAAGGTGTACACTGTCCACAACTTTCATGTTTGTAAAATCTAGCAATTCTTGCCATGCAATTTATAATATCTTGATCTTTATTAATTACGATTACACCAGCAGTACCAAGTCCGCTTTTTTCTTTAATTAAAGAATCAAAATCCATTGTTATTGTTTCACATGTATTTTTAGGTAATAGCGGCATTGAAGAACCACCAGGTATAACAGCTTGTAAATTTTCCCATCCACCTTGTACACCACCTGCATGAACTTCTATTAATTCCTTAAGAGATATACCCATTTCTTCTTCGACATTGCATGGTTTATTTACATTTCCCGATATACAAAATATTTTTGTTCCGGTGTTGTTTGGTTTACCTATTGAAGAAAACCATTTTGCTCCTTTTCTTAATATAGTTGGAATTACCGCTATAGTTTCAACGTTGTTAATAATTGTCGGACAACCATATAAACCTATTAGAGCTGGAAATGGTGGTTTTAATCTAGGCTGACCTTTTTTTCCTTCCAAGCTTTCTAATAGTGCAGTTTCTTCTCCACAAATATAAGCTCCCGCTCCGTAATGAATATAAATATCTAAATCCCAATTTGTTCCTGACGCATTTTTGCCAATTAAGTTATTTTGATACGCTTCATCAATAGCTTTTTGGAGTTTTTGTCCTTCTCTGTAATATTCTCCTCTAATGTAGATATAACATTTGTGGGCATTAACTGCATAAGATGCTATGAGACATCCCTCAATTAATTTGTGAGGCTCAAATCTTAGTATATCTCTATCCTTGCAAGTTCCTGGTTCTGACTCGTCAGCATTTATGACTAAATAGTGTGGTTTAGTTCCAACTTCTTTAGGAGCAAAAGACCATTTGAGACCTGTTGGAAAACCTGCTCCTCCTCTACCTCTTAATTCTGAGGCTTTTACTTCGTTGATTATCCAATCTCTACCTTTTTCACATAATTCTTTTGTGTTAAGCCAATCATCTCTTTTTTTTGAAGAATAAACATCTTCTCCTAAATCGTTATATAAATTTTTAAAAATTCTATCTTGATCTTTAAGCATTGTTATTTTTTAATAAAGTTTTTCTATTATCTTCAGGTTCTGAGTTTTTCCTTCCTCTATAAGATCCGGATTTAATTTTTTCACCTTTTAGTATTTGGTCTAAAATTTTAATAGTTTTTTCCTTATCTAAATCTTCAAAATAATCATTGTTAATCTGCATCATTGGAGCATTTACACATGCTCCTAAACATTCAACTTCTACCCATGAACATTTTTTATCTTTGGAAAGTTCGTTTTCGTTTTTTGATATTTTTTCTTTGCATGCATCAATTAAATTATTTGCGCCTCGGATCATGCAAGGAGTTGTTGTGCAAACTTGAATAAAATAATCACCTACTGGTGTTAAGTTATACATGCTATAAAAAGTTGCTACTTCATAAACCTTTATGTAGGGCATTTTTAAAAATTGCGCTATGTACTTCATAGCTGATAATGGTATCCAATTATTATTTTGTCTTTGGGCTATATATAGTAGGGCCATTACTGCACTTTGTTGTTTGCCTAATGGGTACTTTTGAATAATTGTTTTAGCTAATTCTAAATTGTCTGAATTAAATTCAAAATATTCAGGCTGTTCTTTGGATATTTTTTTTAAACTCATCTATCAATTTCTCCAAAAACAATATCTAAGGAACCCAATACCGCGGGAACATCTGCTAACATGTGACCTCTGATTAAATAATCCATAGCTTGTAAATGTGAAAATCCAGGAGCTCTTATTTTACATTTATAAGGTTTGCTTGATCCATCGGATATTAAATAAACACCAAATTCTCCTTTTGGTGCCTCTACTGCAGTATAAATTTCATCTTTATCAACTCTGAAGCCTTCGGTAAAAAGTTTAAAATGATGAATTAAAGCTTCCATAGAATTTTTAATATCTTTTTTTGTAGGAGGTGAAATTTTGCCATCTGTTGATTTTATTGGACCTTTAGGCATAGAAGAAATACATTGGTTAATAATTTTTACACTCTCTTTCATCTCTTCAATTCTACATAAGTATCTATCGTAGCAATCACCATTTTTTCCTACGGGTATCTTAAAATCAAATTGATTATAACATTCATATGGTTGTGATTTTCTTAAATCCCAAGGGATACCAGATCCTCTTAGCATTACTCCAGAAAAAGAATAATCTAATGCGTCTTCCTTAGAAACAATACCAATATTAACATTTCTTTGTTTAAAAATTCTATTATCTGTTAAGAGGCTTTCAACGTCTTCAATAATTTTTGGGAACTTAATGCAAAATTTTGAAATATCATCAAGTAGTCCTCTTGGTAAATCTTGATGAACTCCTCCTGGTCTAAAATAATTTGCGTGGAGTCTTGAGCCAGAAACTCTTTCGTAAAATGTCATTAAAGTTTCTCTTTCTTCAAATCCCCATAGAGATGGTGTTAAAGCACCTACATCTAATGCATGAGTAGTTATATTTAAAATATGACTTAAAATTCTTCCAATTTCACAAAACATTACTCTGATAAATTGAGCTCTTATAGGAACTTCGATATTTAAAATTTTTTCTATTGCTAGTGCGAAAGCATGTTCTTGGTTCATTGGTGCAACATAATCAAGTCTATCAAAATAAGGAACTGCTTGAGTATAAGTTTTGTTTTCAATTAGCTTCTCAGTTCCTCTATGAAGTAAACCTATATGAGGGTCTGCTTTTTCTACTACTTCTCCGTCAAGTTCTAAAATTAACCTTAAAACTCCGTGGGCAGCTGGATGTTGAGGTCCAAAGTTTAAATTAAGCGTTTTAGATTTTTGAGCCATGATTATTTTTTTGTTTGTTCTTTTATATATTTTGTACCTTCCCAAGGGCTTTCATAATCAAAATTTCTATAATTTTGTTCTAATTTGACGGGTTCATAAACAACTTTTTTTTCATCTTCGCTATACCTTACTTCGTTGTAACCAGTTAAAGGAAAGTCTTTTCTTAATGGATAACCTTCGAACCCATAGTCGGTAAGTATTCTTCTTAAATCTGGGTGGTCTGTAAATTTAATTCCATACATGTCAAAAATTTCTCTTTCCATCCAATTGGCAGAAGGAAATACTTTAGTTAACGATGAAATTTTTTGGTTTTCATTAATATAGTAAGATAATAAAAGGCGTTGATTTAATTCATGGCTTAAAAATAAATAAACTAATTTAAATCTTTTATCTGACTCTGGATAATCAACAGCGGTTATATCTATAATTTGTCTAAATTTAAAATATTGATTTGTTTTAAGAATCATTATTGTGTCAATTAAATTTTCGCTAATAATTTCAAGATAAATTTGATTATGTTTAATTTTACTGTTTTTAACTTTTGTATTTAGTTCTGAATTTATTTTTTTTTCTAAATCTTTTAATTTTAGCATTTTAGTTTTATCTTTCTAAAGAACCTTTATTTCTAATTTTTTTTTGAAGTTGTAGTATTCCGTATAATAAAGCTTCAGCGGATGGAGGGCATCCTGGAACATATATATCTACGGGAACAATTCGATCACAACCTCTTACTACAGAATATGAATAATGATAATAACCTCCGCCATTTGCACAACTTCCCATTGATATTACATATCTTGGTTCTGGCATCTGATCATAAACTTTTCTTAGAGCAGGTGCCATTTTGTTGGTCAATGTACCCGCAACTATCATAACGTCAGATTGTCGTGGAGAACCTCTTGGTGCTGCACCAAATCTCTCTAGATCATATCTAGGCATTGATGTTTGCATCATTTCAACAGCACAACAAGCTAGACCGAATGTCATCCAATGTAACGATCCTGATCTTGCCCAATTTACTAAATTATCAAAAGAGGTTGTGATAAAACCTTTTTCACTAAAATCTTTGGCAAGTTCTCTGAACTCTTTTGGTATTTGCGTAGAATCTTTTATTTGCATAAAATTTATTCCCAATCTAAAGCACCTTTTTTCCATTCATAAATAAACCCTACAGTTAAAATAAATAGAAAAATCATCATAGAAATAAAACCTAACAACCCAATTTTGCCTAAAGAAATTGCCCACGGGAATAAAAATGCTATTTCTAAATCAAAAATTATAAACAATATGGCAACAAGATAAAATCTTACATCAAATTCCATTCTAGAATCATTAAAAGGCTCAAAACCACATTCGTAAGCAGAAAGTTTTTCGGGATCAGGATTTTTTGGTGAGAATAAAAAATTTATAACTATAAACCCAATGCTTAAAATTAAAGCAATTGTTAAAAAAAGTATTATTGGAAAATAATCTTTTAAAAATTCTACAATCATTACAATACTTATATATAATTTTTTGCATTAATTAACAGTAGAGTTAAAGGCACATTTTTCTTGAAAATATGATTTATTGATAACAATTATCAGTATAATGGCGGGAGTGACGGGACTCGAACCCGCGACCTATCGCGTGACAGGCGATCGCTCTAACCAACTGAGCTACACCCCCATTTTGGTGGGCGGTAAAGGACTCGAACCTTTGACCCCCTCGGTGTAAACGAGATGCTCTACCAACTGAGCTAACCGCCCAAAAACTCTGGTACTATTACATCAAGGTCTTTATAATGTAAAATGGTAAATATAATATAATTTAATTTAATTTAATCTATTTTTCTTATATTTTTGTGAAAAATTACTGAATTATTGCTTGAGATTTGTTTTCAGTTTTGGTTCCTGAAACATTTTCTATTTCAGTCCATTCAACTTTTTTAAATTCTTTTGTTAAAGCTATTTTTAATACTTCATCGACTATTTCAACAGGTGTAATTTTAATATCTTCTTTAACTTTTTTTGGAATATCAACTAAGTCTTTTTCATTATCTTTCGGAATTAAAACTTGTTTAATTCCTGCTCTATGTGCTGCTAAAAGTTTTTCTTTTAAACCACCAATAGGTAAAACTTGACCGGTTACAGTAACTTCACCTGTCATAGCTATTTCTTTGTTAACTGGTATACTTGTTATTGAAGATACAATGGAAGTTACCATAGCTATTCCTGCTGAAGGGCCATCTTTTGGTGTTGCTCCTTCTGGAACGTGTATGTGAAAATCTTTTTTTTCAAAAATTGGTGGTATTATTCCATATTCAAGACTTTTTGATCTTACATACGATTTTGCAGCTTTGACTGACTCTTGCATTACATCACCTAACTTACCTGTGATTTGCATCTTTCCTTTTCCGGGCATATTTACTGTTTCTATTTTTAGTATTTCTCCACCATATTCTGTCCAAGCTAAACCCGTTACAATGCCTACTTTATTTTCATTTTCTAATTCACCAAATTTAAACTTTTTAACTCCTAAAAATTTTGGTAAAATTTCTTCGTTAACTACTACTGAGCTTTCTTCTTTTGCGACTATTTTTTTTACAACTTTTCTAGCAATTTTTGAAATTTCTCTTTCTAAATTTCTAACTCCTGATTCTTTGGTGTAGCTTCTTATTACTTCTTTTATAGTACCTTCAGATAGTTTTAATTCACCTTCTTTAACACCATTATCCTTTATTTGTTTTGGCAATAAATACTTATTTGCAATATTAATTTTTTCATCTTCCGTATATCCAGGTATTCTAATTACTTCCATTCTATCTAATAATGGTGGTAAAATATTAAGAGTATTTGCTGTAGTAACAAATAATACATCTGATAAATCATAATCTACTTCAAGATAATGATCATTAAATGAAGTGTTTTGTTCAGGGTCTAAAGCTTCAAGTAAAGCAGATGAAGGATCTCCTCTATAGTCGTTGCCAACTTTATCTATTTCATCTAATAAAATTAGTGGATTTTTAGTTCCTGCTTTTTTCATCATTTGAATTATCTTGCCAGGTAAAGATCCTATGTAAGTTCTTCTATGACCTCTTATTTCTGCTTCATCTCTAACACCACCTAGTGACATTCTAACAAACTGTCTATTTGTAGCTCTAGCTATAGATTTGCCTAATGAAGTTTTTCCTACGCCTGGTGGACCTACTAAACATAATATTGGGCCTTTTAATTTTTGCATTCTTTTTTGGACTGCTAAAAATTCAACAATACGTTCTTTTACTTTTTCTAAACCAAAATGATCCTCATCTAATATTTTTGTCGCCTTCTGTAAGTCTATATTAACATCGCTTTTCTTGCTCCATGGAATATCAATCATCCAGTCAAGATAATTTCTTACCACTGTTGCTTCAGCAGACATTGGACTCATATTTTTTAATTTTTTTAATTCGGACATACATTTTTTTTGAACATCCTTAGGCATTTTTGATTTTAATATAGCTTTATTTAAATTTGTGGATTCGTCTTTACCATCTTCTATTTCTCCAAGTTCTTTCTGAATAGCTTTAAGTTGTTCGTTTAAGTAATATTCTCTTTGTGTTTTTTCCATTTGAGTTTTAACTCTACCTCTAATTCTTTTTTCAACACCAATAATACTAGCTTCATTTTCCATAATTTTAATTATACTGTTAAGTCTTTTTTTAACATCCAATGTTTCAAACAATTGTTGTTTTTCAATAATTGAAGTGTTTAAGTGAGACGCAATATTATCAGCTATTTTTGAAGGATCTTTCAATTGTTTTATGTTGTTTAATGTTTCAGATG
>CACPLE010000015.1 GCA_902634695.1 uncultured Pelagibacteraceae bacterium | reverse complement strand
GGAACTTTTTATATTTCCAAAACCTAACTGGATCGATTTATAACCTCTTGTGTCTTCATTGATAACATCTATCACTCTTCCCTTTTCTATCTTTAGAACAGTTACCGGTACTGATTGACCTGTTTTATAAAACTCTCTTGTCATACCAACTTTTTTTCCTATTAATCCTATTTCGCTCATAATTAAATCTTTATCTCCACGTCTACACCTGATGCTAAATCAAGCTTCATTAAAGCTTCTACGGTTTGAGGGGTAGGTTCAATTATATCAATTAATCTTTTATGGGTTCTTGTTTCAAATTGTTCTCTACTTTTTTTATCTATATGTGGGGATCTTAATACCGTATATTTTTCTATTTTAGTTGGCAAAGGTATAGGTCCCTTAATATTAGCACCGGTTCTTTTAACTGTATTTACAATTTCTTCAGTAGATTGGTCTAATATTTTATTATCATAAGCTCTTAATTTTATTCTAATGTTTTGTTTTTCCATAAATTAACCTGCTTTTTTTGTAACCTCGTCTTGAACATTTTGTGGAACTTTTGCATAATGATCAAAGAACATCGAATATTGAGCTCTTCCCTGAGACATTGATCTTAAATTATTAATATATCCAAACATGTTTGCTAATGGAACCATTGCAGTTATAACTGTTGCATTTCCTCTTTGCTCTTGAGTATTAATTTGACCTCTCCTACTATTTAAATCTCCAATAACATCACCCATATAATCTTCTGGAGTAACAACCTCGACCCGCATAACTGGTTCAAGTAATTTTAAAGTAGCTCTTGTACATGCTTCTTTAAAGCATTGTCTAGAAGCAAGTTCAAATGCCAATACACTTGAATCAACATCGTGATGCAAACCATCTAATATTGTAACTTTGTAATCAATGATTGGAAAGCCTGCTAATATTCCTGAGTCTGAAACTGTTTCAATACCTTTTTCAACACCTGGTATAAATTCTTTTGGTATAGCTCCACCTTTAATTTTACTTTCGACTTCTCTACCTTTTCCTGGTTCCAATGGTTCAATCGATAGTTTGACTCTAGCAAATTGTCCTGCTCCTCCACTTTGTTTTTTATGAGTATAATCAAATTCGGTTGAATTTTGTATAGTTTCTCTATAAGCAACTTGAGGTGCACCAACATTAGCTTCAACTTTAAATTCTCTTTTCATTCTGTCTACAATTATATCTAAATGTAATTCTCCCATACCTTTGATAATTGTTTGACCAGATTCCTCATCTGAAGTAACTCTAAAAGAAGGATCTTCTTTTGCTAACCTTCCCAAAGCTTCACCCATTTTTTCTTGGTCTGCTTTTGTTTTAGGTTCAACTGCTATTTCGATAACTGGATCAGGAAATTCCATCGGTTCTAAAAGAACTGGCTTGTCTTCATCGGCTAGAGTGTGACCTGTTATAGTATATTTTAAACCTGCCAAAGCAACAATATCACCTGCGTTTGCTTCTTTTATATCTTCTCTAGAGTTTGCATGCATTAAAAGCATCCTTCCAACTCTTTCTTCTTTATCTTTAGATGTATTGTAAATTCCAGTACCAGCTTTAATTGTTCCTGAATAAATTCTTATAAAAGTTAAAGACCCAACAAACGGATCATTTGCTACTTTGAATGCTAAAGCGGAAAATGGAGAATTATCATCAAATTTCATTTCCATTTCTTCTTCTGAACCCGGTTTAGTTCCTTTAATTGAGCCTATGTCTAAAGGGCTTGGAAGGTAATCTACTACTGCATCTAATAATGGTTGAACACCTTTGTTTTTAAAGGCTGAGCCTGTTAATACTGGAACAAAATCAAAATTTAGACATCCTTTTCTTATACATTTTATTAAATCATTTTCTTTAATCTCGTCACCATTTAAATAGCTTTCCATTAATTTTTCATCTTGCTCAACCGCTGTTTCTACAAGTTCTTGTCGATATTTTTTTGCATTTTCTACTAAATCTTCAGGTATATCTTTAATTTCAAATTCAGCACCTAAAGACTCATCTTTCCAAATTATTGCTTTCATTTTAACTAAATCAACAATACCTTGTAAGGAAGATTCTATACCAACAGGAATTTGCATAACTAAAGGTTTGGCTCCAAGTCTATCTCTAATCATATCAACACATCTAAAAAAATCTGCACCGGTTCTATCTAATTTATTTACGAAGCATATTCTTGGTACTTTATACTTGTCAGCTTGTCTCCAAACAGTTTCTGATTGGGGCTCTACACCAGCAACTCCATCAAATACTGCAACTGCACCATCAAGCACTTTTAATGATCTTTCCACTTCAATTGTAAAATCTACATGACCAGGAGTATCTATAATATTAATTCTATGTTCTTTCCAAAAACAAGTTGTGGCAGCTGAAGTTATTGTTATTCCTCTTTCTTGTTCTTGTTCCATCCAATCCATAGTCGCTGCGCCATCGTGAACTTCACCAATTTTATGACTTTTGCCAGTGTAATATAAAACTCTTTCTGTTGTAGTAGTTTTGCCGGCATCTATGTGAGCCATAATTCCAATATTTCTATATTTATCTAATGTATGTGTTCTAGCCATATATATTTACCATCTGAAATGTGCAAAAGCTTTATTTGACTCTGCCATTTTATGGGTATCTTCTTTTTTTTTAATTGCTGAACCTCTGCTTTGATATGCATCATAAATTTCGTTGAAAATTTTATCAGACATTTTTTTATCTTTTCTTTTCCTTGATGCATCTATTAACCATCTAATGGCTAACGCTTGAGATCTGTTAGATTTAACTTCTACAGGAACTTGATATGTAGCACCACCTACTCTTCTAGATCGTACTTCAACTGATGGTTTTAAATTATTGATTGCTTCGTTAAAAACTTTTATAGGTTCGTCTTTAGATTTTGATTTAATTTTTTCCATAGCTTCATAAATAATTCTTTCAGCAGTAATTTTTTTTCCATCGTACATTATAGAATTAATTAGTTTTGGAATTATTGTTGATTTGTATTTAGGGTCCACAACTGGAATTTTTTTAGGGGCACTTCTTTTTCTTGACATTATTATTTACCTTTTTTTGCTCCATATTTGGATCTTTGTTGTTTTCTAGCTGTAACTCCTTGAGTATCCAAATTACCTCTTAAAATGTGATAACGCACACCAGGTAAATCTTTAACTCTACCGCCTCGTATTAAAACTACTGAGTGTTCTTGAAGATTGTGGCCTTCACCAGGTATATACGAAGTAACTTCATGACCGTTTGACAATCTTACCCTTGCTACTTTTCGTAATGCTGAGTTTGGTTTTTTGGGAGTAGTTGTGTAAACTTTAATACAAACACCTCTTTTTTGAGGTGATTTTTCTAATGCAGGAACTTTGTCTCTGCTTTTTGGTTTAATTCTTTTTTTTCTTAACAACTGGTTAATCGTAGGCATAAATTTAATTTAAATTATTTATTATTTTTGGTAAAATTAACTGACTTTAAATCAATATATTTTGTGGCAGCGTTTAGTGATATAGTCACTACATTCCAACCAAAAACACGCACAAAATACTATAGAATTTATTATTGTCAAACTTAAAACTTAAAGAAAAATAAGGCTTTTTTATTGATTTGTTTGAGTTTCTTTGATTTCTATCTTTTCCTGCTCTGAAAGGAATTCTTGATCATCTTTAAGCGCTTTTCTATTCCAGTTATTTTTAATTGAACCAGTGCCAGCAGGTACCAACCTACCAACAATAACATTTTCTTTTAACCCGGCTAATTTGTCAGTTTTACCTCTTATTGCCGCATCTGTTAAAACTCTAGTTGTTTCTTGAAAAGAAGCAGCTGATATAAATGACTCTGTTTGTAGAGATGCTTTGGTAATACCCATTAAAACTCTTTCACCCTTTGAAACTTTTTTATTTTCTTCTTTTAATTTATCATTAATATTTTCAAATTTAATTCTATCTATAATTTCTCCGGGCAATAAGTTTGAATCTCCGGATTCTTTAACTTCAATTTTTTTAAGCATTTGCTTGAGTATTGTTTCAATATGTTTGTCATTAATAACAACCCCTTGAAGTCTATAAACTTCTTGAACTTGATTAACAAAATATTCAGTTAATTCTTCAACACCTAAAATCCTTAAAATATCATGTGGTAATGGTTGTCCATCAAGAAGATATTCACCTTTTTTGATTTCTTCCCCTTGATTAAAATTTATATGTTTTCCTTTGGGAATTAAATAATTTGAAGTTTCTCCATTATCGGAAACTATTGAAACTCTTTGCTTTCCTCTAACCTCTTTTCCAAATAAAACTTTACCGTTATTTTCAGCTATTATTGCACTATCTTTAGCTTTTCGAGCTTCAAATAATTCAGCAACACGTGGCAATCCTCCGGTTATATCTTTAGTTTTGGAAGTTTCTTTTGGAAGTCTGGCTAAAACATCTCCAGCAAAAATCTTTTGTCCATCTTTTACTGACAAAATTGAATCTGGTACTAAATAATATCTTGCTTCATTATCGTCAGCCTTTTTAATTACATTACCTTTTTCGTCTCTTAGTGTAATTCTTGGTTTAAGATCAGTATTTTTTGATTGAGATCTCCAATCAATTACAGATTTTGAAGAAATACCAGTTGCATCATCAACGGTTTCTGTTAATGAAACTCCATCAATCAAATCAACAAAGCTAACTATCCCGCTCTTTTCTGCTATAACTGGTGTTGTATAAGGATCCCATTCACAAATTTTTACATTTTTTTTAATTTTATCATCATTTTGAAAAAATAATTTAGAACCATAAGGTATTTTGTATAGAGCCACCTGTGTACCTTTATCATCTTCTATTGATAACTGGGTATTTCTACCCATTACTACAAGATTTTTTTTTGAATCTTCAATTAAATTAGTGTTTATAATTTTTAATATACCATCGTTTTTACTAACAACTTGAGATTCTTGTTTTATTTGAGCTGTACCACCAACGTGGAATGTTCTCATTGTAAGTTGTGTACCAGGTTCACCAATTGATTGTGCTGAAATCATTCCTATTGCTTCACCTACGTGAACCATCTTTCCTCTTGCTAAATCCCTTCCATAACATGTTGCACATACGCCTTCTTTTAAACTACAAGTTATTACTGAGTATACTTTTAAATTTTTTACGCCTGCTGAATCAATTTTTTCACATACTGACTCATCTATCATTACACCTTTTTTAATAATTAAATCACCGGTGATTGGATTTTTTATATCATCAGCTGTAACTCTGCCTAGTGCTCTTTCTGATAAACTTACAATTACATTTCCTCCTTCTATAATCTCAGAAAGTTTTAAAAAACCAGGATTATCACAATTTTTCTTGGTTATTGTTAAATCTTGAGCAACATCACATAATCTTCTTGTTAAATATCCTGAGTTTGCAGTTTTTAAAGCTGTATCAGCTAGTCCTTTTCTAGCACCGTGAGTTGAATTAAAGTATTCTAATGCAGTTAATCCTTCTTTAAAATTTGATGTAATAGGCGACTCAATAATTTCCCCAGATGGTTTTGCAATTAAACCTCTCATTCCTGCCAATTGTTTCATTTGGGCAGCCGAACCTCTTGCTCCACTATCTGCCATCATAAATACAGAGTTAATTTTTAATCCACTTTCGGTTGTTTCGGTAGCAGATATTCCTTTCATCATCTCAGCTGCTACTCTATCTGTACATTTTGACCATGCGTCAACAACTTTATTATACTTTTCACCTCTAGTGATTAATCCTTCTGAGTATTGATTTTCATAATCTGAAATTAATTTTTTTGTTTCATTTATTAACTGTTCTTTACTATTTGGAATAATTAAATCATCTTTACCAAAAGATATGCCTGCTTTAAATGCATGTTTAAATCCTAAATCTTTAAGTTTATCACAAAAAATTACAGTACTTTTTTGTCCAGTAAATCTAAAAACCATGTCAATTATTTCTGAAACTATTTTTTTTGGTAAAAGTCTATCAATAAGTGAAAATTTAATATCTTTATGCTTAGGTAGTACTTTAGCTAAAAGAAATCTTCCAGCAGTGCTTGTGAATTTTTCAAATTTTGTATTACCATCTTTATCAACAGTTTCAAATTTTGAAATAATTTTTGAGTGAACATTTATTTGGCCTGTTTCTAAAGCATGCTCTATTTCAAAAGTATCAATAAAATAACCTTCAATTTTTTCTTTCTTATATGGCGGTTGAGATAAGTAATAGATTCCTAATATCATATCTTGACTAGGTACAATTATTGGTTTCCCGTTTGATGGACTAAGTATATTGTTAGTAGACATCATTAAAACTCTTGCCTCTAGTTGAGCTTCTAAGCTGAGAGGTATATGTACTGCCATTTGATCGCCATCAAAGTCAGCATTAAAAGCTGCGCAAACTAATGGGTGAAGCTCAATTGCATCACCTTCTATTAATTTGGGTTCAAAAGCCTGGACTCCCAGTCTATGAAGTGTAGGTGCTCTATTTAGTATCACAGGATGTTCTCTAACGATTATTTCTAATGCATCCCAAACTTCATTTCTTTCTTTTTCAACTATTTTTTTTGCTTGTTTAATTGTAGATGCCAAACCCAATTTATTCAGCCTAGCATATAAAAAAGGTTTGAATAATTCTAATGCCATTTTTTTAGGAAGACCACATTCATGTAATTTAAGGTCTGGTCCTACAACAATTACCGATCTTCCTGAATAGTCTACTCTCTTACCAAGTAAATTTTGTCTAAATCTTCCTTGTTTACCTTTTAACATTTCTGCTAAAGATTTTAATGGCCTTTTACCTGTTCCAGTAATAACTCTTCCTCTTCTACCGTTGTCAAATAATGCATCTACAGACTCTTGAAGCATTCTTTTTTCATTTCTGATTATTATGTCCGGGGCTTTTAAATCCATAAGCCTTTTTAATCTATTGTTTCTATTAATAACTCTTCTATATAAATCATTTAAATCTGAAGTAGCAAACCTTCCGCCATCCAATGGCACTAGTGGTCTAAGCTCTGGTGGAATTACTGGAACAACTGTAAGTATCATCCATTCAGGTTTATTGCCCGTTTGAATAAATGAATCTATGAGTTTTAATCTTTTGACTGCTCTTTCTTCAGCAACTTTAGATTTTGTTTCTTTAATTGCCTTCATAAGAAGGTTTTTTTCTTCTTCTAAATTTATAGACTTAAGTATTTCAAGTATAGCTTCTGCTCCTATTCCCGCTGTAAAAGATTCTTCTCCATATTCATCTTGATATTTTGTTAGTTCTTCTTCATTAAGAAGCTGGTTTTTTTTTAATCCTGTTAAACCAGGTTCAATAACGATGAAGTTTTCAAAATATAAAACTCTTTCTACTTCCTTAAGTTTCATATCTATTGCTAAAGAAATTCTACTTGGTAAAGATTTTAAAAACCATATATGTGCTACTGGAGTAGCTAAGTTTATATGACCCATTCTTTCTCGTCTTACATTTGATTTAGTAACTTCAACTCCGCATTTTTCGCAAATAATACCTCTAAATTTCATTCTTTTGTATTTACCACAGAGACATTCATAATCCTTTATAGGTCCAAAAATTCTAGCACAAAACAATCCATCCTTCTCAGGTCTAAATGTTCTATAGTTTATAGTTTCAGGTTTTTTAATTTCACCATAAGTCCACGATTTAATTTTTTCAGGACTAGCAAGTGTAATTTTTATACTATTAAAATTTTGAGATTCTGATATTTCGTTATTTTTAAATAAATTTGTAATTTCTTTTTTCATATTAGTTTAATTCTACGTTAAGTGCTAAAGCTTTAATTTCTTTAACTAAAACATTAAAAGATTCTGGTATACCTGATTCAAAATTTTCTTCTCCTTTGACAATTGTTTCATATACTTTAACTCTTCCAGCAACATCGTCGGACTTAACAGTTAATATTTCTTGTAAAGTATAAGAAGCCCCATAAGCTTCAAGAGCCCAAACTTCCATCTCTCCAAATCTTTGACCTCCTAATTGAGCTTTTCCTCCCAGAGGCTGTTGAGTAACTAAACTATATGGACCTGTTGATCTTGCATGGATTTTATCTTCAACTAAATGATGAAGTTTTAACATATATATAGTTCCAACAGTAACTGGTCTGTCAAATTTATTACCTGTTCTGCCATCCCAAAGAAAAGTTTGTCCTGATTTAGGTAGTTGAGCAAGTTCTAACATTTTTGTAACATCTTGTTCTTTAGCTCCATCAAATACTGGGGTAGCAATAGGTACGCCATTTTGTAGATTAATACACAAATCATTAAATTCTGCTTTTTTTAAATCATTAATTGTTTCTTTAAAAATTTCCTTACCGTATACAGATTGTAAAAAACTAGATATTTTTTCATCTTTTTCGATTTGTTTTTGATTTTTATTTATTAAGTTTTTAATTTTATCTCCTAGTTCTGTACAAGCCCATCCTAAATGAGTTTCTAATATTTGACCTACATTCATACGGCTTGGCACACCTAGTGGATTTAAAACTATATCGACAGGCTTTCCATTTTCTCTATATGGCATATCTTCTACTGGAACTATTTTACTAACTACGCCTTTATTGCCATGGCGACCTGACATTTTATCTCCAGGTCTAAGTCTTCTTTTTATGGCGACAAAAACTTTAACCATTTTCATAACACTAGGAAGTAAATCATCGCCTTCTCTAATTTTTAAAACTTTATCTTCAAATCTATTTTGTATATCCAGATTAGCATTATTGAATTGATCTTTAAGTTCTAGTATCGATGAATTTTTTTTATCATTATTTACAACTAACTTAAATACATCAGAAATATTTAAACTTTCTATTTTTTCTATATCTATATTATCGCCTACGTTAAGATTTTTTAATTTTTTTGTTAAAGTGCTTCCGTCTAAAATTTGGTTAACTCTTTGTTTGATGCTTCTTTCTAAAATTTCTTCTTCTACATTTTTATCTTGCTGAACTGATTCAATTTGTGCTCTTTCAATAGTTATTGATCTTTCATCTTTATCAATTCCATGTCTATTAAATACTCTTACATCAACAACGATACCACCACTTCCGCTAGGCATTTTTAAAGATGTATCTGTAACATCAATTGCTTTTTCACCAAAAATAGATCTAAGTAGTTTCTCTTCTGGCCCTGATGCGGAATCTCCTTTTGGTGTAACTTTACCAACAAGGATGTCGCCTGGTTTAACTTCTGCTCCAATATAAACAATTCCTGACTCGTCTAAATTTCTTAACTGTTCCTCATTAACATTTGGTATATCTCTAGTGATATCTTCCTCTCCAAGTTTGGTGTCTCTAGCCATAACCTCATATTCTTCTATATGTATTGAGGTAAATACATCATCAGTAACACATCTTTCTGAAATTAAAATGGAATCTTCAAAATTATATCCTTGCCATGGCATGAATGCTACAGTCACATTTTTGCCTAGAGCTAGTTCTCCAAGTTTTGTTGATGGTCCATCAGCAATTATATCACCAGACTTAACAACATCGCCGACTCTTACTAACGGTTTTTGGTTAATGCATGTATTTTGATTTGATCTTTTAAATTTTTGCAAGTTGTAAATGTCGACAGCAGATTTTTTTAAATCTGTTTCGCCAGATGCTTTTATAACAATTCTTTTACCATCAATCTTATCAACAGTTCCATCTCTTTTAGCTACAATTGTTACTCCAGAATCTAAAGCTACATCACCTTCTATTCCAGTTCCAACTAATGGTGACTCTGGTTTTAAAAGTGGTACCGCTTGCCTCATCATATTTGAACCCATTAAAGCTCTATTAGCGTCGTCATTTTCCAAAAAAGGTATTAAAGATGCAGCTACAGACACTAATTGTTTTGGTGAGACATCTATGTAGTCAATATTTTCGGGTTTTGATAATATAAAATTTAAGTTTTGACGACATGAAACTAATTCCTCAACAAATTTTCCATTTTTATCAATTTTTGAATTTGCTTGAGCAATAGTAAATTTAGTTTCTTCCATTGCAGATAAATATTCTATTGTATTTTCTACAATTCCATCTTTTACTTTTTTGTATGGGCTTTCTATAAAGCCGTATTTATTAATTTTAGAATATGTTGATAAACTATTTATTAATCCAATATTTGGTCCTTCTGGTGTTTCAATAGGGCATATTCTTCCATAGTGAGTTGGGTGAACATCTCTAACTTCAAATCCTGCTCTTTCTCTCGTTAATCCACCTGGGCCAAGAGCTGATACTCTTCTCTTATGTGTGATTTCGGACAATGGATTTGTTTGATCCATAAATTGAGATAACTGAGAAGTAGCAAAAAAATCCTTTAAAGAAATAGTTAAAGGTTTTGCATTTATTAAATCTTGAGGCATTGCAGATTCAATGTCTAAGGTTGTCATTTTTTCTTTAATTGCTCTTTCCATTCTGTAAACACCAATTCTTGCTTGATTTTCAACTAACTCACCAACGGATCTAACTCTTCGATTTCCTAAATGATCTATGTCATCTACCTCATCTTTACCATCTCTAAGATCTAACATTTTTTTTATAATAGCAAATATATCGTCATTTCTTAAGATTGTTATCTTATCAGAACATTTTAAATTAAGTCTTGAATTCATTTTTACTCTTCCTACATCAGATAAATCATATCTTTCTGAAGTAAAAAATAAATTTTGAAAAATTTGGTTTGCTATTTCTAAAGTTGGAGGTTCGCCAGGTCTTAAAATTTTATAAATATCTGCAATAGCATCATTTTTTGAATTATTTTTATCATTAAGTAATGTGTTTAATAAATATGGTCCTTTGTTAATTGAATTTGTAATTGCTATATTTAATGTTGAAATATTAGCTTCTATTATTTTTGATAAAATAGTTTCATTTAATTCAGTTCCAATTGAAAAAGTTTCTTCCCCTATAGAAATCTCTTTGTGAAGATATTTTCCATATAAAGAGGAGTTTGAAAGATAAATTTCCTTTAAACCTTCGTTTGATAATTTTTTTGCTGTTAAAAAATTAATTTTGTCACCGACTTTAACAACAACTTTTTTTGTTTTCGCATCTATTATTTCTTCAGAAAAATTCTTTGCTTTATAATGTTCAGGATTAAAATTTGTTTTCCACTTTTGAATTTCAGAATCGTATGAATAAATTTCTTTTTCATAAAATTCATTTACGATATCATTTTTATTGTATCCAAGAGCCATTAATAAAGTTGTGGCGAATAATTTTTTTTTTCTATCAACTCTAAAATAAAGTAAATCTTTAACATCATATTCAAAATCAAGCCATGAACCTCTATTAGGAATAACTCTACAATTAAAAAGTAATTTTCCACTGGCATGAGACTTTCCTTTATCATGGTCAAAAAATACACCTGGGCTTCTGTGCATTTGGTTCACTACTACTCTTTGAACACCATTTGTAATAAAGGTTCCGCTATTAGTCATCATGGGTACCTCGCCCATATAAACCTCTTGCTCTTTCGCGGATAGAATATCTTTTGTATTATTTTCTTGATTTATCTCATAGACAACTAATCTAAGTGTACACTTAAGTGCTGATGAATATGTTAAGCCTCTTTGAATGCATTCTTCAGTGTCAAACTTGGGTTTTTCAAATTTATAAGAAACATATTCTAAAGTTGCTTTTTCATTTAAATCTTCTATAGGAAAAATACTTTTAAATACTCGATTAAATCCTTTTATCAAATTTAAATTTTCATCTTCATTATATTCCGTTAGTTGTTTGTATGAATTTTTTTGTACTTCAATTAAATTAGGAATCGATAAGCTTTCTTTAAGCTTTCCAAAATTTTTCCTAATATTTTTCTTCTCAGTAAAAGATAATTGCATCTATACAGTAATGCTAATTAAATAAATAACTAGCAATTAAATTTTAATTTTAATTTACTTAAGTTCTACTTTTGCACCAGCTGCTTCTAATTTTTTCTTAATTTCTTCAGCTTCTTTCTTATTAACACCAGACTTAACATCCTTTGGTGCTCCTTCGACTAAATCTTTTGCTTCTTTTAATCCTAGTGCAGTAACAGCTCTAATTTCTTTAATAACATTAATTTTTTTATCTCCAGATGCTGCCAATACTATTGTAAATTCATCTTTTTCTTCAGCTGGTGCTGCTCCACCCGCTGCCGCAGGAGCTGCTGCAACAGCTGCTGCTGCTGTAACTCCCCATTTTTCTTCTAGTTGTTTCGAAAGTTCTGCTGCTTCAACAACAGTCAAACTTGATAAATCGTCTATAATTTTATTTAGGTCTGCCATAATATTTTGTGTTTTTGTAGGGTTTATTTTTTACTTTTTTCGAGCGCTAAAATAGCGATTTTTGAAGCTGGTGCAAGTAAAATACTTGTAATTTTTTGTGCTGGAGACCTCAAAATACCAACAATTTTGGCTCTTGCCTCGTCCAATGTTGGTAAAGTAGCAACTTTTGCAACTCCAGCTACATCTAGAACATCTTTACCCATGATGCCACCAAGAATCTTCAAATTTTTATTTTCTTTTGAAAACTTTGTTAATATTTTTGCTGATGATATAGCGTCCTTAGACAATGCAACAGCTGTTGGACCGCTGAATAAATTAGATAAATCTTTACATTTAGAATTTTGTAATGCGAGCTTAGTAATTCTATTTTTAGTAATTTTAAATTGAATTCCGTGTTCACGCATTTGTTTTCGCAATTCATCAAGTTGTTTCATATTAAGTCCTTGATAGTGTGTAACTAAAACAGCTTCACTATTTTCAAATTGAGCTGTCATATCTTTTATATAATTTTTTTTTTGTTCTTTGTTCATCATAACTATATACCTTTAGGTAACTTAACTTTGTAAGAAATTCCCATTGTCGATGTTAAGTAAGCATTTTTAATAAGGTCACCCTTAACAGTATTGTTTCCTTTTTCTTTTTCAAGAGTGTCAAAAACAGCTTCAAAATTTTTAATTATTTTTTCATCACTAAAACTTTTTTTACCAAGTGTTAATCCTATATTTCCATCCTTATCATTTTTTATTTCAACTTGACCAGACTTCGCATTAGTTATTGCTTTTTTAATATCATTGGTAACCGATCCTAATTTTGGATTGGGCATTAACCCTTTTGGACCTAAAATTTTTCCTAATTTTGATAATTTAACCATCATACTCGGTGTGCATATAAGTTTTTCAAAATCTAAGTTTCCATCTTTAATTTTTTCAATAAATTCGTCGCCACCGACAATATCTGCACCAGAAGATTTGGCTTCATCATTTTTTGATTCTTCACAAACTACAGCAACTTTAATTTTTTTTCCTATTCCAGATGGCATATTAACAATTGTTCTTAAATTTATCTCGCCCTTTTTTTGTTTATTGTTAATTTGTAAATTTAAATCTATAGACTCATCAAATTTAGTTGTGCAGTTTTTTTTAACTAGTGGCAAAATTTTTTCAATAAGTTCCGACTTACCAATTCCATCACCTTCAGTTAGTTTTTTATATCTTTTAGAAGGCATTATTCTTTTACCTCTATTCCCATAGATCTAGCAGAACCTGCTATTATTTTAACGGCCTCTTCCAAGTCGTTAGCATTTAAATCAGACATTTTCTTTTTTGCAATTTCTTCAGCTTGTTTTTTTGTAATTGATGCAACTATTTGTCTTCCAGGTTCACTTGATCCACCTTTTAACTTTGCGGCCTCTTTTATAAAATGTGATGCTGGAGGTGATTTAATTATAAAATCAAATTTTTTATCCTTATAAACTGTAATTATTACAGGAACAGGTTTGCCCATAAAATTTTTAGTTTTTTCATTAAATGCTTTACAGAATTCCATAATATTAATTCCTCTTTGGCCTAAAGCTGGTCCTACAGGAGGTGCTGGGTTAGCCTGACCACCTTTAATTTGTAATTTTACATATCCAGTAATTTCTTTTTTTGCCATTAACTTACCTTCTCAACTTGGTTATATTCTAAATCTACAGGTGTCGGTCTGCCAAAAATTGAGACCGAAACTTTTAACCTAGATTTCTCTTCGTCAATATCTTCTATTAAACCATTAAACGAAGCAAAAGGTCCGTCAATAACTTGAACCTTTTCTCCAATTGAATAATCTATAGCAGATTTGGGTTGTGCAACACCATCTTTTATTTGACCTAAAATTTTCTCTATTTCTTTATCTGAAACTGGCACAGGTATTCCTTTTGATCCTAAAAAGCCACTAACCTTTTTAATGTTTTTAATCATATGATACAAATTATTATCCATTTCTGACTTAATTAACACATAACCAGGAAAATATTTTTTTTTTCTTTGAACTCTTTTTCCACGTCTTACTTCAGTAATATCATGAGTTGGAACAACAATTTCTTCTATTTTTTCAGAAAATTTTAACTTTTCGGCCTCCTCTTTGATGAGTTTTGCAACTTTGTTTTCAAAGTTTGAATGAGATTGAACAATGTACCAATTTTTCATTAAATGCTCACTCTAAGTAAAATTTCTAAAAAGAATTTTAAAACTTGGTCTAAAAGTAAAAAAAATATAGAAGCTATTATCGCCATTGCAACTACCATAAGAGTTCCTTGAATTGTCTCTTTGTTTGTTGGCCAAGTAACTTTAAAAGCTTCCTGTTTTACCTCTTGAATAAATTTTAAAGGATTTTTCATAATATTTAAAAGTTTTGGCAGGAGCGGAGGGAATCGAACCCCCAACCTCCGGTTTTGGAGACCGGCGCTCTACCAATTGAGCTACACTCCTAAAGGAGTTTACTCTAAAATTTTTGTTACTACTCCAGCTCCTACTGTTCTTCCACCTTCACGAATAGCAAAGTTTAATTTTTCACTCATCGCAATTGGTGTTATTAATTTAACAGTGAATTTTGCATCATCCCCTGGCATTACCATTTCAGTACCAGATGGTAGTTCAACTTCACCGGTTACATCAGTAGTTCTAAAATAAAACTGTGGTCTATATTTTGTAAAGAATGGAGTGTGTCTTCCACCTTCTTCTTTTTTTAAAACATATGCCTGAGCTTCAAATTTAGTATGAGGAGTTACGGAACCAGGTTTAGCTAATACTTGGCCTCTTTCTACGTCAGTTCTTTCTACACCTCTCAATAAAGCTCCAATATTATCTCCAGCTTCACCTGTGTCTAAAAGTTTTCTAAACATTTCAACACCGGTACAAACAGATTTCTTAGTGTCTTTAATTCCAACTATTTCTATTTCTTCGCCGGTTTTAACCACACCTTGCTCAACTCTACCCGTAACAACTGTACCTCTTCCAGATATTGAAAAAACATCTTCAACTGGCATTAGGAAAGGTTTGTCTTTTGGTCTGTCAGGTTGTGGGATATGTTCATCAACAGCTTTCATTAATTCTAAAATTGCGTTTTTACCTATAGCTTCATCTTTGCCTTCAACAGCTGCTAATGCAGAACCTTTGATAATAGGTGTCTTGTCGCCAGGAAACTTATATGAAGTTAATAACTCTTTAATTTCTTCTTCTACAAGTTCTATTAATTCTTTATCCTTAACTTGATCAACTTTATTTAAAAAAACTACTATTGCAGGAACACCAACTTGTCTTGCTAAAAGTATATGTTCTCTTGTTTGAGGCATTGGACCATCAGCAGCATTAACTACTAATATTGCTCCATCCATTTGAGCTGCACCAGTTATCATATTTTTTACGTAGTCAGCATGTCCAGGACAGTCCACATGAGCATAGTGTCTTTTTTCAGTTTCGTACTCAACATGGGCAGTTGAAATTGTTATACCTCTTTCTTTTTCTTCTGGAGCTTTATCAATTTGATCATATGCAACAAATTTAGCACCACCAGCATCTGCTAAAACTTTTGTAATAGCTGCTGTTAGTGTAGTTTTACCATGGTCAACGTGTCCGATTGTACCAATGTTACAATGCGGTTTATTTCTTACAAATTTTTCCTTCGACATTACTTTTTTTACCTCTTTATAATTTACTTTTTATTTTTTGGAGCGGGTGATGAGAATCGAACTCACGCAACCAGCTTGGAAGGCTAGTGTTCTACCACTGAACTACACCCGCAATAACCAAGTGTACACTCCAATGTTGGATAAAATTTTATTAATGGTGGAGGGGGAAGGATTCGAACCTTCGAAGACCGAAGTCAACGGGTTTACAGCCCGCCCCATTTGACCGCTTTGGTACCCCTCCTAAATAGTTAGGGGAAGCGCCCCCTTGTTCAATAAAAGCTTTAAACAACATGGGTTTTATATATTTTTATTGCATAAATGCAATATGAGAATTAGAGGTAAAATGCTGAGAAAATGAGAAAAAACAAGGTAAAATTATGAACAAATCGTCTTTTTTAATTGTTGGCAAACATGCTGTAATAGAAGCTTTGAAAAATCCAAAAAGAAAGGTTTTAAGGATTTTTTTAACTGAAGAATCTAAAAAAACAATACATAGAGAAAGCCAAAACAAAAACTTATTAAAAAATATAAAAGTTTTCTTCAAAACAAAAAAAGAGCTTGATAATTATTGTAAAAATGATGGTACGCAACACCAAGGATTTGTTGCTGAAATTGAACATTTGGAAAAACTAGAATTAAAAGAGTTTATTAAAAAAAAAGATAATCTTACATTGGCATGTTTAAACGAGGTTACAGATCCAAGAAATATTGGTTCAATAATAAGAAGTGCTGCATCATTTAATATTGATGGTTTAATATTTAAAGAAAGACATTTTCCATCTGATAGTAAACTAATGTATAAATCTTCAAGTGGTTGTATGGAACATATAAATATATTTACAGTATCTAATATAAATACTACTTTAAAGTATTTAAGAGATAATAACTTTTGGATTTATGGTTTAGATTCAAAAAGCGATAAAGATTTTACTACAATTGATTGGAAAGGAAACGTAGTTTTGTTATTTGGATCTGAAGGTTTTGGTATAAAAAAACATACAGAAAAATATACTGATTTTTTAATCAAAATAAAAATAAATGAAAAA
This sequence comes from uncultured Pelagibacteraceae bacterium, assembly GCA_902634695.1. Lineage (GTDB taxonomy): Bacteria > Pseudomonadota > Alphaproteobacteria > Pelagibacterales > Pelagibacteraceae > Pelagibacter. The sequence continues at coordinate 154 of CACPLE010000015.1, read as the reverse complement.
ATCGAAAGTTTAAATGTATCTAACAGTGCATCGATTGTTTTTCATCATATAAAACAACATAAAAAATAACTTGATAATATCTAAATTGTCTTTAAATAAACTCATAAGCCCCTATAGCTCAGCTGGTAGAGCAACTGATTTGTAATCAGTAGGT
>CACPLE010000014.1 GCA_902634695.1 uncultured Pelagibacteraceae bacterium | reverse complement strand
CTTATAATAATTTTTTCAAAAAAAAATACAATATACGAACTATTGATCTAGAAGAAAATGATTTATCAAAAATTAAAAAAAAAATTTTTTATTCTTCAAAAGTTTATAAAAATATTGAATTTGATAATAAGATTGATAATGTAGATTTAATATCTAAATTTATTTTAAAAAATGAAAAATAACTTTTGTATAATTATACCGGCAAGATTAAAATCAAAAAGACTTCCAAACAAGCCTTTAATAAATTTTAAAAATAAAACACTAATACAACATACTCTTGAAGGTATAGGAAAAAATTTTAATATTCATGATATATATATATTTACAGATTCCAAATCAGCAACTGAAAAAATAAAAGAATCAATTGATAAAAAATATAAAAATGTTTTTACAATTAAAAATAATTGTTTAAATGGAACAGAAAGATGTTCTTACGGTATAAAATATTTGAGAAAAAAATATGATGGATACTTAATTTTATCCTGTGATTTTGTAGGAATTAACTGGAAATTAATAAAAAAAGTTTTTTTGCTTTTTAATCAAATTAAAAAAAATAAAAATTTTGCTGGAACCACAGCCCATGTTAAAATTAAAAATAAAAAAATATATGCAGATAAAAGTGTTGCAAAATTAGCTGTAAATTTGAACAATGAAATTATGTATATATCTAGAAATCAAATCCCTTCGAATTACAAAAAAAAGGTAATTGCATATTCTCATCATGGCCCAGTATGTTTGAAGAAAAAACATCTTAATATCTATAAATATTTGAAAAATACAAATTCACAATTATCAGAAGATAATGAGTGGCTAAAAATAATAGAAAATGGCTATAAAATTAAAAGCGTATTAGTCTCTAGTATTACGCAAGAAATAAACAATTTAAAGGATCTTTATAAACTTAGAAAAAATGATGTTTAATTTTTATAATTTAGGAAATAAAGAATATTATTTTCAAGATAAAAAAAGAATAAAATCTACAAGAAAATCTTTTTTAAGTGATAATTATTGGGATTTTAAGAATTTAATTGATCCAGATGGAAAAAAAAGAAATTTACTTAGAGAAAGAAAGAAAAAAATTATTGACTTAAAAAATGAAATAAATTTTATTAAAAAAAGTAAAAAAAGAGGAAGTATAATTGATTTAGGTTCTGGTTTAGGTCATTTTTTATCTGCATTTGATAGAAATTGGAAAAAAGTTGGTGTTGAAATATCATCAAGTACCAATGTTTATTCAAAAAATTATGGAACCATATATAATTATGACCTTGAAAAAAAACTACCAAATTTAGGAAAATTTGATTTTGTTTTTTCTTACCATGTTATTGAACATTTAAAAAAACCTGAAAATTTAGTAAAAAATATCAAAAATTTATCAAAAAAAAATAGCTATATTATTGTTGGCACACCTAACTTTGACAGTGGTGTATCAAGATTATATAAAAAAAAATATAGATTTTTTCATGATAAAACTCATATTTCTTTTTTCTCAGAATTAAGTATGTACAGAATGTTCAATGATTATGGTTTTAAAATATTAAAAGTTGATTTCCCATTTTTTAATACCAATCACTTTAATAAAAAGAATTTAAACAAACTTTTTAATCAAAAAGAAAATTCACCACCATTTTATGGAAATATAATGACTTTTTATATGAGGCTAAAATAATTTATATCTGACTTTTAAACCATTTAACGTATTTTTTTAAGCCATCATCAATTTTAATTTTAGCTTTCCATTTCCATTTTTTTAGTTTGTGAGATCTTGAAATTTGATTTATAGGGGAAAATTTATCTTTAATTTTATTGAAAATTGCAACTTTATTTGATCCATATATTTTAATAATCTTATTTATTATTTCAGAATTTTTATAAACATCGCTAGAATGACAATCTAAAATCAAATCTTTTTTTTCAGATTTTCTTATTGCTAATAATACAACATCAATAGCATCATTTATATGTAGCCAACTTCTTGTCTCATTACCCTGACCAAAAAAATATAATTTTTTTTTTTTAATTTTATTACAAGTATCCCATATTAGTTGTTTTCTTAATCCGTTACCATATACTGAAAAATATCTAAGAATTATTAATCTTATATTTTTTTTTTTTGATTTTTTTAAAAAAATTTCTGATTTTAATTTATTTTTGCCATAAATAGATATTGGATTAAGTAAACGAATACTATTTCCATAAACTGCGGCTGAAGAGAAAAAAACTAAAATTACTTTGTTTTTTAATGAATTTGCATAATCTAAAATAATTTTAGTTGATAAATAGTCATTCTTATTTGACTCTTTTTTGTTTTTTTCGGCTTGCATAACAGTTCCACTTCCCACACAATTAAAAATTATATCTGGTTTAAAATTAAGTTTTTTAAGATTAATGATTGAAATCTTATTGTTTTTATTGTTTTTAGAACTATTTTTCTTATTTCCAAGCCCAACTACTATATTTCTTTTTTTTAATTTATTTTTAAGATTTGAGCCTATAAAACCATTAATTCCAGTAATTAATATTTTTTTATTTTTTAAATTCATGATAATAATTTTTTATGAATATTTTAGTAACTTATATAACAGTTTGCTTAAATTCTGAAAAATATTTAGGCAAATGTTTAAAAAGCATTATTTCTCAAAAAAATAAAAATACTGAATATGTGGTAATTGACGGTCAATCTTCAGATAATACATTAAAAATTATTAATAAATTCAAAAACAAAATAGATTATTTTAAAAGCAAAAAAGATAATGGAATTTATCATGCGATGAACAAAGCAGTTTTTAAATCTAAAGGTAAATATTTATGTTTCGTAAATTCTGATGACTGGCTAAATAATGGATCAAATAAAAAAATATTTAAAGAGATAAAAAAAAATTCAAATATAGACATATTTTATGGAAATCAAAAAATTTATAGAAATAATAAGTTTTTATATGATGATATTGCCGATCACAAAAAATTAAATACGTATATGTCTTTATCTCATCAGAGTTGTTACATCAAAAAAAAACTTTTTAAAAAGAAAAAATATTCTACATTTTTTAAGTTAAGCTCAGATTATGATTTTTTTTTTTATTTTTATATAAAAAATTTTCATTTTAAAAAAATAGATTATTCTTTTTCATCATTCAGAACAGGTGGATTGTCATCAAATACTAGATTGATGATGAGAGAATTTTTTTTAATTCAGAAAAAATACAATAATATTTTTTTTGCCTTAATTAATTTTTTTAATAGATACAAAATAACTTTTATAAAACTTGGGATAAAAAAAATGTTAAGTTTAGTTAGATACAATTAAATATTTTTTTTAACTTTTCATTAATATTTTTTTTATCAAACTTTTCAAATTTGTAATTATTTTCATCTATATAAATATACAAATATGTATTATTCAAATTTGATATTTTAACTTCCCTTGGATATTTTGAAAAAAATTTGTAATGAACTTTTTTGTTAACCTTTCTTGATCTGCTAGGTCTTAGGCCCTCAAAATTTTTTTCTTTATAATTTAAAATATTTTTACAAAATTTATCTACAAAAATTCTCTCACTATTAATCATTTTGTCAGATTCATGATATATTGCTCTAGGCCAGTCGTGAACCTCAGTAGAAAATATAAGTTCTTTGTTGAAGTCTTTTTTTTGAAAAGTTGGTATGTTTGCAAAAACTATAGATTGGCCACCAACTTTTTCTAATTTATATAGATCAACTAATTTTGTAAGAATATCATTTTGAGTTACTCGTGTTTTTAAGTAATTATCTCTATGAATGATGAAACTATTCATGTGAAGAAAAACAAAACTTAGAATTAAAATTAATATAGGCAATTTAGATTTGTTTTTGGATTTTTCTAAAATTGAGTCAAAGAATAGCGCAAAGAAAATTGAAAAAATTATACTAAAACTACAAAGCCCCCTATTTGCATATCCTGAAACAGTGGGAAGAGCTGTTCCTGCAATATGAATTAAAATCACCAACAAATAGCTAATTAATATTATTATGTAAAAGTCAAAATAGTTGAAATTAGATAAGTTTTTTCTGTTTATTTTTAATTGATGGTTTAAAACGAAAAAGATAAAAAAAGTTACTATTATCAGAAAGATAAAACTTAATTTGTTATTTAAAACAAAATGAATTGATTTAAAATATATCTTTAATATATCGTGAGTAATTAAAGTGATTGGTTTATAGGCGTATTTAATTAAATTTTGTAAAAAATCTTTTTCAAATAGCTGAAATTTGTAAACTCCACTTTCATTATCAATTAGTTGAAAAAAATCTAATAGGTTTTTCATGAATGTTTGGTAAAAAAAAACTAAAAAGATAAATAATATAATTGGAAAAAAAATATAAATTATTTTTTTTAAATTATATTTTAGTAAATTAAAAATTTTTATTTGAAATTTATTTTGTAAAAAAATTAAAAGAGGTACAAAAACTATTGCAGTTTCATAAGTCAACAAAGCCAGCATTAAAAAGATGTATGATAATATTAATTTATAAAATTTTTTTTCAAGATAATAAAAATACATGAATAAAAAAGATATAGATGCAAGAAAATTAGAAGCTGTTCCTTGAACTTGTTCAGCAGGAGAAAAAATATTTGATGAAGAAAAAATAGGAGTTAAGGATAAAATTATAAATATTAGAAAAATTTTATCATTTAATAATTTTTTAAAAATAAATCCAAAAATTAAAACAGAAATTATCCAAAGCGATGAGTCAAATAAATGATATAACCAAATTTTTTGTCCAAAAATAAATCCTATACTACCTATTATTGCTAATGCGACTGGTCTTGAATAGTGTGATCCAACAAACCAGCTTTTAATAGTTTCATAGTATTTGTAGTCTAATAGTTTTAGCTCATATATTGCCCAATCATCTGCAATTAATCCTGCTTTAAGTATTATTGGAAAATATATATAGCTAACTAAAATAGTTATGATAAAAAAATAATAATTCTTTGAAATGATTTTTTTATAATCTAAAAGTGAAATTTTATTCAAAAAACCTCTCAATTTTTTTTCTTGTTCTATCGGGTATTTTTATAACATTTTTTCTTTTAAGTACAAAAGGTTTCCATGATGATTATTTCTGGTTAGGCAGATGTTGGTCTTATAATTCTTTATCAGAAGTATATTTTTCTATCTTTAATACTTCACCAGATAATAGGATCTTTTACAACACATACATATGTTATATTTTTAATTTATTTAAGGATAATTGGTTTCTTTATAAATTTTTAGTAATAATACTAATCCTTTCTTCTGCTGGGATATTATATTTTCTATTAAAAGAATATACTTTTTTAATTTTTAATTATAAGTTTAGTTCTGTCGAATTAATTTCTATAATTGCTTTATTCTTAGTATTTCCTTCAGCTCCATCATATACATCATGGGCTAGTTCATTTGGACATATATCATTTTTTTTTATTTTTTTGTTAAATTTGTATTTACTAATTGTTTTAAGAAATAGTTACATATTTTTTTATATTATCTTTGCGTGTTTCATTTCATTTCAATATGAAGTTTATGTTACAGTTTCTCTAGTAAATTTATTAATTTTTATAGCAATGTATAAGAAAAGTTTTATTTCAAAAAAAAACCTTATTATTCTTACAGTAAGTAAAGTATTTATAATTTTTTTTAGTATCTATTTACTTTTTAATGTTTCTGGAAAAAATTTAGGATTTTTTAGTAAATTAGAAAATTTAATTATTATATTATCAAAAGATATAATTTATTTATTTTATTCTATATACAGTTTTTATAATGTATTTTCTTTAGTAATTATTTTTATAATTTTTTACTATAGAAAAGATATTTATAATTTTTTATGCCATATTAAAAAAAAAACTTTTATAATAAAAAATTTATATCCAATAATAGGAATTATCTTATTTATTGGAACAATTAATTCTGGAGGTTATCCTTTTTCATTAGTAGAAATACATGGACGCACAACTTTATTATTCTCGTATTTCTATATTATTTTTTTTATCTATATTTATTTAAATTCAATTAATAAAAAAAAATTATTTTTAATTCATTATATAATTTTTATTTCAGCATATTTAAGTTCTTCATATAATTTTGTAAGCGTAAAACAAAATCAAGAGTTTGCATTAAACAAAATAAAAGAATTTATTGTTGAAAACAAAACTGAAAATTTAATAATTTATAAGTCAGCAAAAAAAACAATGTTATTTGAATCCGATTTAAATAATTACTTTAAAAAAAAATTGATCTTAAAAGGAAATAATAATTATTCAATATATGTTGTTAATGAAAAAGAAAGGTGCTTTACTATAAGTAATGGAAAATTTTATTTATATTTGATTAATAATCCAATTAAAACTTTTTTGTACGAGAAAAAAATTTTAAGAGAAATTCTTACATTAGATATTGATGAAAATAAAAATTTAAGTCTAATTACTGAAGATAAGTTTGAAACAATAGACACTTTGAATACATGTGAGTCGAATGAAAATATACCAAATTAATAATTACAAAGATTTTAAAAAATTTGAATATTTATATAAAAGGAAAAACATCAATAATTATGAGGTATTTCAATCATACGAATTTTTATTCAATTACATGAATTTTTTTAAGAAAAAAAATTATATTGTAACTATTTATATTGATAATGAAGATTTTGTAATTTTACCACTTTACGAATTTAAATACCTTTTTTTCAGTTTTGTTGGATTTATTGGGTCTCCTAACTTAAGTGAAATTAATGATATTATTCACAATATTCAAAATAGAATAAAATTATTTGAGGTTTTAAAAAAAGTTTTTAATTATTTAAAAAAAAATAAACTTAAGAATTTTTTTTTTAATAATATAAAAAAAGGTTACTTTTTTGAGTTTTTGAATTCACAAAATTTTGAATTGATATCAAGTTTAGATATGAATTTGTGCAATATACAAAAAAGAATTTTCCTAAATGATTTAATAGAAAAAAAAGAAAATAAAAAAATAAATTTTAAAATTAGAAAATTTTATAGACATTCTTCAAAAAAAATACATAGACCTTATTCTATTTTTAAACAAAATGAAGATATAAATATTTTAATAAAAGATTTTATTTTTAAAAATAAGAAAATGAACTATTTCTATAAGAATAAATTTTTAGAAAATTTAGAATTTATTTTTTATCTTCAAAAAAATTCAAAATTGTTAATATTTGATTTATTGAATATTGGAGATGAAATAGGATCGATAATTTTGGGATTTAAATTTAAAAACAAGTTTTTTTATTCCATACCAGCTTATAATAAAGATTATAGAAAATATTCATTGGGAAATTATCATCTAAGAGAGTTTATATATTATAATAAAAATAATTTTAATTATATTATATTTGGCCCAGGCAATGAAAGTTATAAAAAAAAATTTAATATAATAAATGAAAAAAATTTTTCATTTACTAATTCCAAAACTTTGAAATTGGTAAATTTTTTAAAAAATTTTAAAAGTGATTAAATATTTATTAGATAAATTATTTAAAGTAGAAACTTGGAATATTTGTTTTAGCAAAACTAATATTAAAAAATTTATCGAATCCAAAGGAAGCAATTTGCGATCTCATGCATTTATAAAAAATGGTTTTTTCTCATTTTTTGCTGATCCTTTTATAATATATAATAATAAAAATTATGCTGAAATTTTAGTTGAAGAATATAATTTTTTGAAAGGAGGGCAGATATCTTTTTTAAAGATAAATTTAAAAAATCGAACATTTTCAAAAAAAATAATATTAAGATCTAAGCATTTTTCATATCCTTTTTTTATTAAAACAAAAAAAGGAATTAATATTTTTCCAGAAATGTCTGCAGAAAATAAAAATTATTATTATTTTTTTAATAAATTAAAAATAACTAAAAAAAAAATTTATTTTAAAAAATTTAATTTAATTGATCCTACTTTTTTTAAGAAAAAAAATTTAAATTTTTTATTTACTAGCAAGCAAGGAAATAATGAAAATAGAAAATTATTAATATTTTATTCAAAAAAAATTTTAGAACCATGGAATAAAATTAAAAAAATTGATTTTAAAAGAAATATTAAAAACTCGAGGAGCGCTGGTAAGATTTTTAAATTTAAAAATAATTACTTTAGACCTTCACAAGATTGTTCACAAGGATATGGCCACCAGCTTAATATAAGAAAAATTTTAAAACTTAATAAAAATGAATATAATGAAAAAACTTTATTTAAGGTAAACCCAAAAAAAGTAGATACTTTATGCGATGGAATTCATCATATTGATTTTGGAAATAATTTAGTTTTTTTTGATAAAAAAATGTATAAATATTCAATTTTTAAAATAATTTATAAAATTATTAGATTTTTAAATTAATGTCTAAAATTGCTTTAATTACTGGAATAACAGGCCAAGACGGATCATATCTTGCGGAAATACTTTTAGAAAAAAAAATTATTGTTCACGGTTTAGTCAGAAGAAGCTCTTTGATAAAAACAGATAGAATAGACAATCTTTATTATAACCCCAAATATAAATCAAAATTTTTTCTTCATTATGGAGACATGACCGATGGTTTAAATTTAGTGTCACTTGTTAAAAAAATTAATCCTGATTATATATTTAATCTAGCAGCGCAATCACATGTGCAAGTAAGTTTCGAAACGCCGGAGTATACAGCTAACGCAGATGGACTGGGAACTTTAAGATTATTAGAGGCAATTCGAATATTAAGTAAAACAAAAAAAATAAAATTTTATCAAGCCTCAACATCAGAGATGTTTGGAAATTCTGAAAAATCCCTTATAAATGAAAATACAAAATTTGAGCCTGTTAGCCCATACGGATCGGCTAAACTATATTCTTACTGGATTACTAGGAATTATAGAGATGCATATGGCATATATGCATCCAATGGAATTTTATTTAATCACGAAAGTCCAAGAAGAGGTGAAACTTTTGTAACAAGAAAAGTAGCTAGAGCTGTTTCTGAAATTTATTTTAATAAATCAAAATATCTTGTTGTCGGTAATCTTAATGCAAAAAGAGACTGGGGACATGCTAGAGATTACGCATTTGGTATGTATCAAATTATTTGTCAAAAAAAACCAGCAGACTACATTCTATCTACTGGTAAAAATTATACTGTAAGAAAGTTTATTGAAAAATGTTTTAAATTTATCAACATAAAAATTGTTTGGAAAGGAAAAGGTTTAAAAGAAGTTGGTATTAATAAAAAAAATAAAAAAGTTTTAGTTAAAGTTGGTAAAAGATTTTTTAGACCCAATGAAGTTCATGATTTAAGGGGAGACTCTTCCAAAGCAAAAAAAGCTTTTGGTTGGAATCCAAATACTAGTATAGATGATCTAATAAAAGAAATGATGGTTGAAGAATTAAAAACTTTAGGAAGAGAAAATTAGTTTTTTATATTTTTTCAATATTATTGCCCAATTATGATTTTTTCTAAAGTATTGATAAATTTTTTTTTTAACTTCTGTATTTGTATGTAATTTATTTTTTATCATCGTTAGTAAATTTTTAGTGATTAGATTAATGTTATTAGATACAAAACCAATTTTAAGTTTTTTTTGAATTTCATGACAGTTTCCGACCTTTGACCCTAAAAATATTTTACCAGCAGCCATAGCTTCAAACATAACTAAGGGAGAGCATTCTAGTCTCGAAGTACAAATAAAATAATCACATTCTGAAAAAGCTTTCATTTTTTCCTCTTTAGAAGTGTTTTTCATAAAATTGATTCTTATATTTTTATTTAATTTACAAACTTCATTTGATCTATGTTTTAAATATTTCATATAAAGTTTGTTTGGTTCATTAGCATATATTATAAATGCGTTAATTTTTTCATTTTTTATTTTTTGTAAAATTTTTATAAATCTATCTTGGCCTTTCATAAATTTAATATTTGATAAATAAAGTAAAAATATTTCATTTTTTTTAATTTTAAATTTTTTACGAAATCCATATTTTTTAAAAAAAATATCTTCAGCACCATTATTAATTATAGAAATTTTTTTTTTATAAAATTTTTTACAAAATTTATAATCTTGATATTCACCTGAAAGACAAACTAGTTTATCAAATTCATTTATTTTATTTTTGATAATATTGAAATAGGGTTTGTATAAGAGATTATTTAATTTTGAAAATCCACATGGTATAAATATTTTTTTGCCCTTTATTTTTTTTAAAATTTCAATTGATAAATCAAAAGTCCATTGCTGAGCAGCATAGAAAATTATTTGGTCATAATTTGAATCTAATAAAAATTTTTGATATCTATCTACTTCTCCAGAGTAACCTCTGACACAATTGCCTGAAATTTTAAATTCGTTTATTAAAATATTATTATGGATTTTATTATTTCTTTTATTATTAAAAGTTGTTGCAATTTCTACTTTACAATTACTATTATTTAAATATTCTCCAATTAATTGAACATGCTTTTCAGCGCCACCAATATTAGGATAATAAAATTCAACGCAAAGTAATATTTTCATATGCCGGTAATTATAAAATTTTTTTTCGCAACGATTTTATTAATATCATCTTTTTATTTAATAAGTGAGAAATTATCCACCGATTTAATAAAAATTTTTAGCTTAGATTTTTACTTATATGTATTTTTAATACTTTTATTGAGTCAATTTATTTTATCATTTAGATGGTATTCCTTATCCAAACTCGCAAACAAAAAGATAAGTTTTTATCAATCATTAATTTTTGGGTATACGTTTACTTCATTTGCAGGTCTTACTTTTTCAGGAGGATCAGAAATTTTTAGATATTTAAATATAAAATCATCAAAATTAAATATTTCTCAAATGAGTATAATAATTGTGTTTGAAAAACTTTTTTCTGTTTTTTCAATTTTATTTATAATTTTTATTGGACTATTAATAATATATCAAATTAAATATTGGCTATATATAGCATTATTTTTTTTTATAATAGTTTTTATTTTATTAAAAATTTTATTTAATTTATCAAATTTACCATACTTAAATCTTATGAATTATGAGTATTCAGAATTTAAGTACACATTGATCAATAATAAAAAAAGTTTACTTTTTATTATTAGTATTTCAATTTTTTCTCAGTTATTATCCGTATTTTTATATTCTTTATTTTTTTCTCAATTTACAGATGTAAGTTTGATTAAATTATTTTTATTAATACCTATTTCGAATTTTATTATATCACTATCTTTTTTTACATTTAATGGCATAGGTGTTAGAGAATTTTTATTCATGGGATTTTCAGCATTAATGATAATACCAATAGAACAACTATTTTTGATTGGCATAAATTCAAGTTTTATAATTACAGTTTATATGCTTTTATCTTTCGTGATTTCTAATTTTTTTATTAAAATAAAAAATCATAGCAAAATAAAACCATAAAAAATTATACCAAATATAAATAGTAAATATTTGAGATAGTATAATTATAAAGCAAAATATTAACAATATTCGACTTAACAAATTCTTGTTTAAAAAAAATATTCTTACTGGATAAATCAAAATTAAAGAAAAAAATATGAGACCAAATATTCCAACCTCTAATGCAACTTGTAGAATTCCACTTTCAGCATTAGATCCTCTGATAGGTATATTCATTACCCCATGTCCCATTGGTTTTTTTAAAAAATAATTAATACCATCCAAATAAATATTTTTTCTTTGAGTATTACTATTAAAGTTATAATTCATAATTTCTTTAACATTTTCATCAAAGAAAATTTCTTTTTGTTTCTGATTTTCAAATTCATCATTTATTACTTTTTTTTTTAAATTAGATGGAGCATAATAAAACCAGGCCTTTTCATTTTTTTTATGAAAAAAATTTGAGAGTTTACTTGAAAATAAAGTCGACACACGACTTAAAGTATAATATGTGATATTTGTTCTTACGTTATAATTTGATTCCCAATATAATATCTTTGAAAAATTATAAATATAACTAAATAGTCCTAAACAAATGATTATTGAAATTATATTTACTGACAATAATTTTAGAATTTTTGATTTTTCTTTAATTAAAAAAAATAATAAAATCATCATTATTCCATCGATAATCCACATCAACCTTGAATAAGAGTAAAAAATAAAAATACTAAACAAACAAAAAGTTAATATTTTTTTTGTATTTTTTCCATTTAATACAAGTTCATATATCAGAAAAAGTTTGGCAACAATAATTGGAAAAACTTCATAATTTCTTGAGCTTGGCGTATAGGTTAGTGAAAAATGCGGAAAAATTCTCATCATTTCAGGAGCAAATTCTAAATAAAAACTTAATTTGTAATAACCAGTCAAATTTATCTGTGAATAAATTAACATAATTAGATAATAAAATATGCCAATTAAGCAATAAATTAATCCACAATTAATAAACAATTTAGAAAAGTTAATTTCAGAAAAAAAATTAAAAATAATTAATAATAATAATAAATAAAAAAAATAAATTGTTGACCAGTTATTACAAATGATCAAAGGTAAATCAGCACAACTTTGCTTATGTGCTAGACTAGTTGTTAGATTAAGAAATGCACCAAATCCATAAATTCCTGGACTATAAAAATTTGTGTATATAGCATATAATACAAAAAAGGAAAAAAATAATAATAAAGAAAATTTATATTCATTAATAAATTTTATTAAATTAATTTTTTTTTTATATAATCTTAATATAAAAGTTAAAGAAGATATAAAAACAATCATCAAAGAAGTAATTTTAAGGTAGAAAAAATTTCCTATATTTGAAGAATACATAAATAGAAGTGAAAAAAAATATATTAAACTAATTAAAGAATTTGGAGATGTAAACTCAAGAATATATTTTTTTAACTTCATTTTTTAAAATTTTAACCTTTTTCTTATAACCTTTTTTAGCTGTAAAATAATTAAATTTTATATCTTTTTTATTTAGAGAATTTAAAATTTTTCTTTTTAAATCAATATGATTATTTTTTTTAAAAAAAAAGGCTTTATTGTTAACTTGCTCTAAATGAGTATCAATATTACTTAAAATAAGATCTTTATTATATATTTTTGACTCTTCTACACTGGTGCTCCACCCTTCATAATTTGATGGATTAATTATTGCTTTACAATTAATAATGAGCGATACCACTTCTTGATACGAAACATTACCCAATATTTTTATTTGCTTCTTCAAATCATTTTTATTTAGATAATTCTTTAAAAAATCTACATAATCTTTATCTCTATAATCACTTAACGTACCAGTAAAAACAAATTGAACATTTAATTTTTTTAAAAGATTAATAGATTTAAATAAGCATATATGATTTTTATGTTTCCAGAATTGATTTGGTATAAAAAAAAATTTTTTTTTTATACCAAATTTTTTTCTTAGTTTTTCATAACTTATTATTTTATTTTTTTTAAGTAGCTTAGGAATGTTATTAAATACTAATATTTTTTTTTTATTTTTAATTTTAAAATTTTTTTCAAATTTTTTTTTTTCAGTTACGCTAGAAAAAATTAGTTTATCAGAATATTCTAGAAATTCGTTGAATTGTTTATAATATTTTCTGATGTCTTTTAATTTAAAGTTTTCTTTTAAAATTAAGGGTTGTAAATCCGGTATCCAGTTAATGACTTTAATATTATTTTGATTTCCAAGTGATATAGAATGAGTCAAATAATCGAATTTATTATTTAATAAATATTTTTTAAACAATACATCTTGTTTAAATATTCTAAAGATAATTTTTCTTAATATCCATTTAAAACTATAAGGATCGCATAACTCTGATTTTATAAACTTAAATTTATTATCAAATAAATTTTTATTTATTTTAGTGGAAAAGCCAGTTATTATAAATACTTGATATTTTTTTGGATCAATAAGATTAATTAGATTATTATAGTAGTTTATTCCTCCATTCCAATCATATTTTTCTACATCTAATACTATAGCTATTTTTTTTTTCATTTTAAAAGTAGATTAAACTGAAAAGATATTTATCTTAAAATCTATGACATTAAAGAAAAAAAATAACATAATTATTCTATTTATTGTTTTGGAGCTTTTTTTATTTAGCGATTATTTATTTAGACCATATGAAACTGCTGGGCAAGAAAGTCTAATATCATTTTTTGCTCATCAAGCTGCCATGACAAATTGGGTTAGAAACGATTTTAATATCTTTGTAACTAAAATTTTGGAATGTAGTGGAGAAATTAATTATTTTAATGAAGTGTCGAATTGGCCCAATGGTTTTTTTTATATTTTTTCTTTCATTATAAAAATTTTTGGAAATTATGAAATTGTAGGAAGAATTTTTGCACTTTTTTTAAACTTATTAGGCATTTTTCTTTTTGTTAATTTTTTTTCAGGTAATAAAAATTCAAAAAATATTATATTTTCGATTCCAATAATTATTGCTACACCATTAGGTCTTTCTTCTCTCAATGTTGTTTATCCCGACTCAATGATGATATTATTGATATCTCTTTTATTAATTCTTAGTAGTAATTTATTTCTTTATTCTGTTTGTATACTTGTTACACCATTATTTTTTCATATAGTTTTTATATATAATTTTTTACATGTAATATTTTTAAAATTAAATAATAAAATAAATTTTAATAAATTTATCTTTTTAAACACATTGTTAATTTTATCTGCATCTTATCTTTTATATATTTTGTCAGTAAATGAAACAGGGTTTGAATTGAGAAAACTTTATGAAAAATTTATAGTTAGAAGTTTTTTACCAAATATTTTCAACTTTTCATCTGAGCAGCATAACATAGGAAATAATGTCAGTTTTTTTCACAGAACATATATGTTTTATTCAATCATAAGAGACAATTTAGGCTATATATCATTTCCATTTATAATATTTGGCGTGTTTGAAGAATTTAAAAGAAAGTCATTATTATTTTTTATTTTTATAATATCGATATTAATAAATTATATTTTCTTACAATATTTTATTGTACATTATTATTCTAACTTATTTTTCCTTTTTTTAATTACAATTTTTTGTCTAATTGGATTAAATAAATTTTTGGATTTTTTCGAAATTAAAAAATATAATTTTTTAGTTTTTTCTATTTTAGTTATACTGAATATATTTTTTTTAAAAGAAGATTTAATATACCAAAAATGGAATCCAGTAATAGAAGATTCTGAGAAATTTAAAAAATTTGTTCAGACTAATTTAGAAGATGATATAAATAAGTTTGATATTGTAAATTATAATTCTGATAAAAGAATTTGTGGATTTTATTTATTACCAACCATAATTGAAAATTATAATAAACCACAAAAAAAACAAAACATAGACCTTAATCTTTTTTAATTCTTTTAATTAAAAAATAAAAAAATAAACTATTTATAAGCATATACCTATCCTGTGGATGCTGAGCTGCCAAAGTAAGAGTTAAAGAGTAGTTTATTAGGAAAAAGAACTCAATATTAAAAATTTTTTTAAAATTGATTTTTTTTTTAAAAATCAAATGAATAAAAAAAATTATTAATAAAATTGAAATAACTTTATCATATTTGTTAGTGATTTTTTTGCTAAAAAATATGCTTATTTCATCAAACTTCATTGTATTAATTTGCATTTGATAGGATAAATGATCATTTAAATTCCAACCAACAAAGCTATGAGCAAAAGTTTTTAAAATGTACCAACTTTGAAATAAAAAATTTTCATCCATTGATCTAAAAAATATATATCTTTGAAATTTTTTCTTTTTTGAAGCAAGGCATCTTTTTATCAAATAGTTTTCGTGAATTATTTGTTCTGAACTTAATGAATAACCATTCTTATTTTTACCATCTGATTTAAAAAAATTTAGTTTTTTGTTATACGTATCAATAAAATTTAAATCACCATAATTACTATTACATATATGATCTATGTTGATTTTAAAATTTAGGTAATTTTCTCTATTATAATTTTCACTATAAATATCATTTATATAGCCTGGTCTTTCAATAACAATGTTAACTAATTTTCCAGGATTTACTAGAAATATCAAAATAAAGCTAATCATTGGAATTACTAATATTTTAATAAAAATATTTTTTTTATTATTTTTATTAAATAATACTAATGGGATCAAAAACCAAAATACTACTTTTATAAATGTTAAAGTAAGTGCAATTAAAAAAGTTATTTTTATTTGATTTCTTAAATAAAAAGAAAACATTAAAATTAGAAGAGAATATATTAATCCATCCGGATAAATTAATTTCTGAGAATAGATAGCTATAGGTGATAAAAAAATAAAAACTAAAAAAATATTATTTTTCAATTTTATAGTTTTTAATAAATGAACAATACATAAATTAAAGATTAGTAATTGAAATATCTTTATAAAAATTAAAGTATTATTTAACAAATCAGTCTTAAAAAACTTAATGAAAACTATATAACCAGGGAATCTATTTAAGGTTATGTTTCCTTGAATTAAGTTATTAAAATAATCTGCAAAGTTCCTAGAAAATGTAAGGTATTGACCTGTATCTCCACCCAGGTCACTTTTGTAGGATATAAAAATTAGTATTTGAAAAAGAAATAGTAAAATAAAAAATAATGAATCTATATTTTCAAATATTTTTTTTTTATATTTCAAAAACAAATGATTTTTCAAAATTTACTTCTATTAATTTTTAATACAATTTGTAATATATATACATTAAAAAAATAATATTGTTTTAAATAAATTACATATTTTTTGCGGCAAATGCTTAATTTCAATGAAATAAAAAAAATAATAATTTTTTTTATAATATCTTTCATATTTGTTTTATTAAATCAAAATTATTATTTAATTCCATTCATAAAAAATAATCAGGAAAGTTTGCCATCGATGGCAACCTATCTTTATTCTTATGGCAATATATTTAGAGAAGACTTAATTTTTATTATTCCAAAATATCTTAATTGTAATTTAGAAATTGTAAAATCCGACTCTACCTGGACAAACATATATTATTTATTATTTACTCCTTTGGTAAAAATATTTGGAACAAATTACTTGCCCGGAAGAATATTTCCAATTATTTTAAATTTAATTGGCTTATATTTAATAATTAGAAGTCAATCACAAAAATTTTCTATAATAATATTTTCATCATTTTTAATATTTTGTTCATCATTCAAAGATGGGTTAGCTTTCAATTTTCATGACTCATTGTTTTTATTTTTAATAGGTATTTTTTTAGTACTAAAAAAAAATAATACAAATCAATTTAAAATATTTTTGTTTATTAT
>CACPLE010000013.1 GCA_902634695.1 uncultured Pelagibacteraceae bacterium | reverse complement strand
GGACAAAATAAATTTTTTTTCTAAATTCAATAATAATTCTTATCATAAAACTATTAAGCCTAGCAAAAATAATAATGAAAAATTTTCTGAGGAACTTTTTGTTTTTTTTAATCAAAACACTATAATACCTAGTAAATTAGATAATATATTTGTAAATCAGGGTCCAGGTAAGTTTTCAGGAATTAGAGCTTCAATTGCAGTAGCAAAAGCTTTATCAGTAACCAATAATCTTGATTTATACGGGTTTAATTCTAGAGATATGGATGAAAAGAGCTATGAAAATATTGTTAATTTATATCAAAAAGGAGAATTAACAAAAAATTTGATTAAACCTATTTATTCTAGTTAAATATAAATATGAAACATTCTATTGAGCAGAAGTGTATTGAAAAAGGCGTTAAACTTACAGAACAAAGAAAAATTATTGCAAAAGTTATGTCGGAATCGGAAGATCATCCAGATGTTGATGAATTGTATAAAAGAGTTTCAAAACTTGATTCAAAAATTAGTATTGCTACCGTTTATAGAACTGTAAAATTGTTTGAAGAATCGGGAATATTGACTAAGCATGAATTTAAGGGAGGAAAAGCAAGATATGAGGAACTTAACGAAAGTCATCATGATCATTTAATTGATATTAAATCAGGAGAAATTATAGAATTTGTAGATGAAGAAATAGAAAAATTGCAGGAAAAAGTAGCAGAAAAATATGGTTATAAATTAGTGGATCATAAACTAGAACTATATGGGGTTAAAAAAAATTCCTAAAATTTAAATAATGAGAAAAAAAGTATTTATCAAAACATTTGGTTGTCAAATGAATGAGTATGATTCTAATCGTATTTATGAGTCAATTTCAAAAATAGGTTATAAAAAAACAGAAACAGTTGATGAAGCTAATTGTTATATTTTAAACACATGCCATATAAGAGATAAAGCTAAGGAAAAAGTATACCATGAAATTGGAAGAGTAAAAAAAAATTTTAATTCAAAAACAAAACCTATGGTAATTGTAACTGGCTGTGTTGCACAAGCAGAAAATGATGAAATGATTAAACGTGAACCATATATTGATCTTGTAATCGGACCTCAAGCTTACCATAAAATTAATGATTCAATTTTAAACCATATAAAAAATAAAGAAAAAAGAGAAGAAACAGATTTTGATACTTTTTTAAAATTTGATTATTTTGATAAAATAAAAAATAATAATAATAAAATATCATCATTTTTAACAATACAAGAGGGTTGTGATAAATTTTGTAAATTTTGCGTAGTTCCATATACTAGAGGTCCTGAATATTCTAGACCGTTCAATAAAATTATAAATGAAGCAAAACAATTAATAGATAATGGTTGTAGAGAAATTACGCTTTTAGGTCAAAATGTTAATGCATATTTATATAAAGAAAAAAATAAACTTTATAAGTTGTCAAATTTAATAATGAAATTAGAAGAACTTCCTCAACTTAAAAGAATTCGATATACAACATCACATCCAATAGACATGACTGATGATTTAATAGAATGTTATGGAAAGAGTAAAAAATTAGTTCCTTTTATTCATTTACCTATACAGAGTGGATCAAATAGAGTTTTAAAGTTAATGAATAGAAAACATAGCGTAGAATTCTACTTGTCAATTTATAAAAAATTAAAAAAAATAAATTCAAAAATTGAATTTTCAAGTGATTTTATAATTGGTTACCCAGGAGAGACCGATGAAGATTTTGATGATACAATGAAATTAGTAAAAAAAATAAATTTTATCAATTCTTATTCTTTTATTTTTAGCCCAAGACCTGGTACCGCAGCATCAAATTTAAAATTAGTCGATAATAATATTGCAAAGAAAAGATTAAGTTTAATTCAGGCAGAATTATTTGGTAATCAAAATTTAAAGAATAAAATGGCAGAAAATACAATACTAAATGTCTTGGTCGAAAATAAAATTAAAAATCAAAATAAGTTTTTTGGAAGAACCGAATATATGACATCGGTAATATTTGATGGAGAAAAAAATATTGAAGGCAAGGTTGTTCCTGTTTTAATTACAAATTCCAATCAAAATAATCTTTTTGGTGAAGTAATGTATAAAAAAAATATAAAAGCAGCATAAAAATTGATTAAATCATTAACAAAAAAATTAAGTTCAAAATTAAAATTTGTTTATTCCGATGATAGTTCTATCAGTGTAGTATTTCAGAATAATAATTTGTTGATGGGTGTAGTAGGTGAATTTAATTCAAATCTTAAAGAATTGGAAAAACTTACTAATACCAATATATATTTTAGGGGCAATTCAATATTAATAAAAAGCAAAACAGGTAAGAATGAAGTTGTTAAAAATGCTATACAATTTTTAGCAGAACAATTTATTAGTAATGGATCAATTGAAAAAAAAGATATAATTTCTTCTATAAACAAATTTATGATTGATGAAAAAAATAATAATTCCAAAGATAATATTGAGTATATAATTAAGACTCCAAAAAGATCTGTTATTCCAAGATCGGAAAGACAAAAAAATTATGTTAGAGCTTTAAAAGAAAGCGACATAGTCATATCAGCAGGTCCTGCAGGTACAGGAAAAACATATTTGGCTGTTGCAGTTGCTTTAACAATGTTGTTAGAAAAGAAAATTGAAAGAATAATTTTATCAAGGCCTGCTGTTGAAGCTGGTGAAAGATTAGGTTTTTTACCAGGAGATATGAAGGAAAAAGTAGACCCTTATCTTAGGCCTCTCTACGATTCTTTATATGATCTATTGGACTATGAAAAAATACAAAAAAGAATAGAGATTGGTGATATTGAAATTGCACCCATAGCATTCATGAGAGGTAGAACTTTAAAAAATTCATTTGCAATTTTAGATGAAGCACAAAATGCAACGGATACGCAGATAAAAATGTTTTTAACTAGAATTGGTGAAAATTCAAAAATAGTTATTAATGGTGATCCATCGCAAATAGATTTACAAAACAAAAATTTATCAGGATTAAATAGAGCAAAAAAGCTATTAGGACACTTAAATGAAATTTCAGTTGTAGATTTTGATCACACAGATGTAGTAAGACACCCTCTAGTTTCAAAAATAGTTAAAGCTTACTCTGATCAGAATAATGACTAGTGTTGATATTGTTCTCGATTATAGTAATTGGAAAAAAAGAATCAAAAATCCAAAATTATATATAAAAAAAAAAACACTAAAATTAAATAAGTTAAAATTATTTAAAAATAAATCTAATAATTATACTATTTTTTTAACTAACAATAAAAAAATGAGACAATTAAATAAAAAATTTAGAAATAAAAATAAACCTACCGATGTACTTTCGTTCCCATTTCAAAATAAAATAAAAAATACAAAAAATACATATCTTGGTGACATAGCAATTAGTTATGAAATTGTAAAAAAAAAATCAAAAAATTCAAATTTTCTTTTAGAATTTGATAAGATGTGGATTCATGGATATCTTCATTTGTTAGGCTATGATCATAAAAAAAATAAAGAATATCATAAAATGAGAAAACTAGAAAATTTAATATTAAATAAATTTTATAAAAAAAATTGATAAAAAAAATAAATCAAAATATATATTGTTATTTATTACCTTTAATATTGGGAACAATAACATCATTTAGTCTTCCTCCTTACAATTTACTTCTAATAAATTTTTTAACATTTCCATTATGGTTGCTATTTTTAATAGAAGTTAAAAAAAGAAATTCTATCTGGCTTAATTTTGTAATTGGTTGGTTTTTTGGTATTGGGTATTTTTTTTCAAATATTTATTGGATAGTTTATTCTCTTACATTTGAAGATATTTTTAAACCTCTTATACCAATAGCTTTAGTTTTAATTCCATCTTTTCTAGGTTTATTTTATGGCATAATAACTTTATTAACATCACTATTTAGACTGAGCAAAGATTTTTCATCAGTATTAATTTTTTCAGTTATTTTTGCTTCTGTAGAATTTATTAGAGGATTTATTTTTGGAGGATTTCCTTGGAATTTAATTGTGTATAGTTTAACAAATTATATAAACTCTCTACAAGTTCTTTCATTAATTGGAACTTATTCTTTAAATTTAATATTAATAACTATTTTTTTGTTTCCAATTATAATTTTTTTTAAAAAAAAGATTGAACTAAAATTTGTAACATCAATTTTATTATTGGTTTTTTTAGGATTTAATCATTTTTATGGTTACCAAAAAATAAATAGTGATAAAAAACTATATTCGGAATTTAATAATTTTAGCATAAAAATAGTTTCACCAAAAATTTCTATCGAACGTTTTTTTCAAGCTAATAATGAAAAAGATATAATCGAAGAATTAATTGACCTAAGCAATCCTAATAATTTGCAAAAAACTATTTTTATTTTTCCAGAAGGAGCATTAGCTGGAGTGAATCTAGTTCAATTAAAAAATTTTAAAAAAATTTTTTCTGAAAAATTTTCGGAATCAGATTTAATTATTATGGGAATCAATACAGAGAAAATAGAAAATAATTCTAATAAAATATACAATTCTATGGTTATTTTGGATAATAAATTAAATTTAATTCATGAATATAATAAAATTAAACTTGTACCTTTTGGTGAATTTTTACCCTTTGAAAGTTTTTTTAAAAGAATTGGATTAAGAAAAGTTAGTTTTGGATATGAGTCATTTAGCCCCGGATATAATCGAGATTTGATAATTTTAGATGATTTAAATTTTAATTTTATACCACTAATTTGTTATGAAATAATATATTCAGGAAAAATTAATTTAATACCGAGCAAAACCGACTTTATTATTAATATTTCAGAAGATGGTTGGTTTGGCAATTCTATAGGTCCTTATCAGCATTTTTCACATTCTATTTTTAGAGCAATTGAAGAAGGAAAAAATATAATTCGTGCTTCTAACAATGGAATTTCAGCTTATATAGATTCTAATGGTTTAATAATTAACAAAATAGAGTCAACTGAGAGTGGAGTAATTGAAATAAATAATTATAAAAGTGTAAAAAAGACTTTTTTTTCAAAATATAATAACAAGATATTCTTTTATTTTATTACATTTTATATTATTTTAATTTTTTTTAATTATAAAAAAAGGGAGAGATCATGAAAAAGAATTATTTATTTACTAGCGAGTCTGTTTCTGAAGGACATCCAGACAAAGTCTGTGATAGAATTTCAGATATGGTAGTTGATACTTATTTAAGTTTGGAACCACAAGCTAGAGTGGCTTGTGAAACTTTAACGACTACAAATAAAGTTGTTTTAGCTGGAGAAACAAGAGGTCCAGAAATTAATAAAGATGAATTAATTTCCAAGGTAAGAGACTGTATTAAAGATATTGGATATGATCAAAAAGGTTTTACTTGGAAAGATGCAACCAAAATAGAAAGCCATTTACATTCACAGTCATCTGATATTGCGATGGGAGTTGATTCATCAGGAAACAAAGATGAAGGTGCTGGTGACCAAGGAATAATGTTTGGTTATGCTTGTAATGAAACAGATGTTTTAATGCCTGCTCCAATTCATTATTCTCATAAAATTTTAAGATTAATGGCAGAAGATAGAAAATCTGGTAAATTAAAAAATATTGAGCCAGACTCAAAAAGTCAAATTACAATTGAGTATAAAGATGGTAAGCCTTCAGCTGTAAAGTCAGTGGTTATATCTACTCAACATTCAGCAGATGTAAATCAATCTCAAGTAAGAGAATTAGTAAAACCATACATTGAAAAATCAATTCCAAAAGAACTTCTATCAAGTCTTGATGAAAATGAAATTTATATAAATCCTACTGGAAATTTTGTAATTGGTGGACCGGATGGAGACAGTGGTTTAACAGGAAGAAAAATTATTGTTGATACATATGGAGGGGCAGCTCCTCATGGTGGCGGAGCATTTTCAGGAAAAGATCCAACTAAAGTTGATAGATCTGCAGCTTATGCATCAAGATACTTAGCAAAAAATGTGGTTGCATCTGGTATTTCAGACAAATGTTTAATTCAGTTGGCATATGCTATAGGTGTATCAAAACCTTTGTCTATTTATGTTGATCTATTTGATAATAATGAAGAAAAAAATAGCCATGTTGAAAAACTTATAAATGAAAATTTTGACTTAAGTCCAAGAGGCATAAGAGAAATGTTAGGTTTAAATAAACCTATTTATCAAAAAACAGCAGCTTATGGACATTTTGGAAGAGATCCTGGATCGGATGGATCATTTTCTTGGGAAAAGACTGATAAATCAGGAGTTTTTAAAAAGTAAAAAGTTGAAAATTTTATAAAAGTACATATATTCATCGTACATTGTTGAAATTTCAAAAATGGGCCTCGGCCCATTTTTTTTTGGAGCAAAGTAAAATATGTTAAATAAAAGAGCAGATAAATTAGAATTATTAAGAATAGCTGAAGCTGTAGCTTTAGAAAAATCAATAGATAAAGAATTGATTATTAATTCCATGGAAACTGGAATTGCTAAGGCTGCTAAATCAAAATTTGGTCAAGATAATGAAATAAAGGTTAATATAGATAGAGACAGTGGAAATATTGAAATTTTTAGAAAATTAATTGTAGTAGAAAATCCAGAAAATCTTAATACCGAAATTAGCTTAAAAGATGCAATTAATTTAAACGAACAAAATAAAGATAAAAAAATTGGTGATGAAATATTACAAACATTACCATCTTTTGATTTTGGAAGAATAGCAGCACAAACCGCAAAACAAGTAATAAGTTTTAATGTTAGGGAAGCTGAAAGGGAAAGACAATTTAACGATTTTATTGATAAAAAAGACACAATACTTAGTGGTATTATTAAAAGGTTAGAATTTGGAAACGTTATAGTAGATTTAGGTCGAACAGAAGCTATCATTCAGAAAAATGAATTAATACCAAGAGAAAATATTAAGACTGGTGATAGAATAAAAGCATACTGTTATGATGTTAGAAGAGAAACAAGAGGCCAGCAAATTTTTTTATCTAGAGGGCATCCTAAATTTATGGAAAAACTTTTTATACAAGAGGTTCCAGAAATTTATGATGGTTTAATTGAAATTAAGTCTTCTGCAAGAGATCCGGGAAGTAGAGCAAAAATTTGTGTAAAAGCCATTGATACTTCTCTGGATCCAGTTGGCGCATGTGTTGGAATGCGAGGCAGTAGAGTCCAAGCAGTTGTAAATGAACTACAGGGAGAAAAAATAGATATTGTAAATTGGTCAGAGGATCCAGCAATTTTGGTTTCTCATGCGTTATCTCCTGCTGAAATACAAAGAGTAAATGTTGATAGTGAATCAAAAAAGCTTGATGTTATCTTATCTGAAGAAAATCTGAGTAAAGCAATTGGGAGAAGAGGACAAAATGTAAGATTGGCTACAAAACTTATAAATTATGAAATTAATATAATGACAGATCAAGAAGACTCTGAAAAAAGACAGTTAGAATTTAAAGAAAAAACAGAAAATTTTGTTAAAAATCTAGAACTTGACGAAACACTTGGTCAGCTATTAGTTGCAGAAGGATTTTCTTCAATAGATGATATAAAAGATTCTAATCCAGAAAATTTATCAAAAATAGAAGGAATAGAGGAAGACACTGCTAAAGAATTAATTGAAAGAGCCAAAGAATTTTATTTAAAAGATCAGCAAGAAATTTCAAATAGAATTAAAGATTTAGGTTTAGAAGAAGAGTTAATAAATCACAAAGGTCTTACACCCGGTATGTTAGTAACTCTTGGAGAACAGAATATCTTAAAACTTTCTGATTTTGCAGATTTGGCATCAGATGAATTAACAGGAGCTTATGATGTTGTTAAAGGTGAACGTGTTAAAATCAAAGGTTTTCTAGAAGATTTTGCATTATCAAAAAATGAGGCGGATGATTTAATTATGTCTGCTAGAGATAAAGTTTATAAAGATTAAGAGATGAAATATGGAAAGAAAAAAAACAAAATTAACTATTTCTGGAAACCCAAAAAAATCAATTGGTAATATAGAGTTAGCAAAATTACAAAATAAGAATTCTGTAGTTATAGAAAAAAAAACAAATAGATTTACAAAAAATACTTCAAATAGAATTTCTCAAACATTTAAAACAGACATAAAGAAAAAAAACTTTATAAACAATAATACAAATGAAAAAAGATTTCAAAAACCATTTAAACAACCTTTGCAAACCGCACATGACTATGAAAAACGTAAACTTGCTGAGCAAAGGGCAACAAAAAGACTTCGAACTGGTGAACAAGCAGATAGAGACACAAAAGGAAAAATAGGTTCGAAAAGAAGAGAATTAAAGCTAACTGTATCTAGAGCTCTTAGCGATGATATAGATTCTAAATCAAGAAGTTTAGCATCATTAAAAAGAGCAAAACAAAAAGAAAATAGAGTATTGAATAAAAACGAAGTAAAAGAAAATTATAAACCAGTAAAAAGAGACGTTAATATTCCAGAAGCAATTACTGTAAGGGAACTTGCAAACAGAATGGCTGAGCAATCAAGCAATGTAATAAAGCATCTACTTAGTATGGGGGTTACAGTTACAATAAACCAGGCTTTAGCTGCAGATACAGCAGAATATTTGGTTAAAGAATTTGGTCATAATCCAATCAAAGAAACAAATGCTGAAGAAATAGTAAAAAAAATAAAAGAAATTAAATCAGAAAATTTATTAAATCGTCCGCCAATTGTAACTGTGATGGGCCATGTTGATCATGGTAAGACCTCTTTATTGGATGCTTTGCGAAATACTAGTGTCATTTCAGGAGAGTTTGGTGGCATAACTCAACATATAGGAGCTTATCAAATAGAACATAAATCAAATAAAATTTCATTTATAGACACTCCTGGTCATGCGGCTTTTACCGAAATGAGAGCCAGAGGATCAAGATTAACAGATATTGTTGTTTTAGTAGTTGCAGCTGATGATGGTGTAAAACCTCAGACTGTAGAATCAATTAAACATGCTAAAGCTGCCAAAGTTCCAATAGTGGTTGCAATTAACAAATGTGATTTACCAGAAGCAGATCCACAAAAAATAAAAAACCAATTGTTAGAACATGAGCTGATAGCAGAAGATTTATCGGGGGATGTTTTAATGGTTGAAATCTCAACAAAAACAAAAAAGAATTTAGATAAGTTAATAGAATCAATAACTCTTCAAGCTGAAATTTTAGATTTGAAAACAGATTATGAAACTAAAGCTAATGGAGTAGTTTTAGAATCAAAAATTGATATAGGAAAAGGACCTATTGCTAATATAATTATAACTTCTGGTACTTTAAACAAAGGAGATTATTTTGTTTGTGGATTAAAATGGGGAAAAGTTAGAGCTTTAATTAATGACTTAGGAGAAAATGTTGATAAAGCTTTACCATCATCACCAGTTGAAATACTTGGAATAAATGGAGCCGCTAAAGCTGGAGACGATTTTTTAGTTTTAGAAAATGAAAAAGAGGCAAAATCATTGTGTGAGGCAAGAATACAGGAAAAGAAAAATGCCAAAAATCCACTTACGTTTGCAACTCAAGAATCAGCTTTTAAAGATAAAATTATTGAAGAATTGAATGTGATAATAAAATCTGATGTACATGGATCATCAGAAGCAATAAAAAATGCCATAAACCAGATAAAACACGAAGAGGTAAAACCAAAAATAATTTTATCAGATATTGGCATGGTAACAGAAACTGACATTGTATTGGCTAAAGCTTCAAATGCAGTTTTGATAGCATTTAACGTCAAACCTAGCAAAGAAGCAAAAAAAAGAGCTGAGCAAGAAAAAATTACTATTTATTCTTACAATATTATTTATGAAGTAATAGATTTTGTTAAAAAAAGAATGTCAGGATTATTAACCCCTGACATCGAGGAAAAAGTGATAGGAACTGCAGAAATACTTGAAATATTTAAAGTATCCCAGGTAGGAAAAGTTGCTGGATCAAAAGTATTAGAGGGTGAAATCAAAAATGATTTTAATGCTAGAATAATAAGAGATGGGGCAATAGTTTATAATGGCAAAATCGGTTCTATTTTTAGAGAAAAAAACCAAGCTAAACAAGTAAGTGCTGGTTTAGAATGCGGAATAACTCTTAAGAATTTTAATGATTATCAAAAAAAAGATATAATAGAAGTTTTTGATTCAACAACTACAGAAAGAACAATATGATTACAAATAGAATGGGAAAACCCGTGACTCAAAGACAATTAAGAGTTGGAGAAATGATTAAACAGTCATTGGGAATGATTTTTTTAAAAAATGAAGCAAAAGTGCCTAATTTAGAAACTAACAAAATTACAGTTACTGAAGTAAAAATGAGTCAAGACCTTAAAATTGCAAGAGCTTTTGTTTTGCCACTTGGAGGAGAAAATGCAGATGAAGCCGTAAGTACTTTAAAAGAATTTTCATTTTTAGTTAGAAAAGTTTTATCAAAAAAAATTGATATGAAATTTTTACCAAAAATTCTTTTTTCTAAAGATGAGTCATTTGAATATGCTGAAAAAATTGAAAGATTAATAAAACAAACAAATAAATAGGAAAAATAATGAAGAAAAAAATAAAAGAGTTAGGAATAAGTGAAAAAGACACAGGATCTTCAGAGATTCAAGTAGGATTATTAACCGAAAAGATTGAGAACCTTTCTAAACATATTAGTAAATTTAAAAAGGACAAACATTCCTCAGTAGGTTTATTGAAAGCAGTAAATCGAAGAAAAAAATTATTGAGCTATCTTAAAAAAAATAAAATAGATTCGTATAAAAATGTAATTGAAAAACTAAATTTAAGGAAATAAATGTTTAAAATATATAAAAAAGAAATAGAAATTGGTGGAAAAAAAATAATTTTAGAAACAGGTAAAATAGCAAGACAAGCAGATGGAGCCGTAATTGCCACATGTGGTGAAACAGTAGTTATGGCTACTGTTGTAGGAGCAAAAAAAATTAATCCAGAAGTAGATTATTTTCCTTTGTCAGTTAATTATCAAGAAAAGTATTATGCTGCGGGAAAAATTCCTGGAGGTTATTTTAAAAGAGAAGCTAGACCTACAGAAAGTGAAACTTTAATATCAAGATTAATTGATAGGCCTATTAGACCACTGTTTCCAGATGAATTTAAAAATGAGGTTCAATTATTACCAACAGTAATATCTTATGATAAAGAAAATGAATCAGATATTTTATCAATAATAGCTTCATCTGCAGCTCTAGCAATATCAGGCATGCCGTTTATGGGTCCTGTCGGAGCATCAAGAGTGGGATTTGTTGATGGTAAATATGTTCTTAATCCATCTAAAAAAGAATTAGAGAATTCAAAATTAGATCTTGTAGTTGCAGGAACCAAAGATGCAGTTTTAATGGTTGAATCTGAAACAAAAGGTTTAACAGAAGAAGAAATGCTCAAAGCAGTTAAATTTGGACATGAAAATTTTGTTCCAATAATTAATATGATCGAAGAACTTGCAAAAGAATGTAAAAAACCTGATTGGGTTGTAGAGAAAAAAGATCTTTCTGAAGTTAAGAAAAAAATTGAAAAAGAATTCACATCTGCATTGAAAAAAGCTTTTTCAATTAGAGATAAACAGGAAAGATCAAATCTTATTTCTGAAATAACTGATAAAGCTAAAAAAATGTTTGAAGAAAATGAAAACTTTACTGAGCTAGATGTCAATTATGAACTTAAAAATTTAGAAAAAAGAATAGTTAGAACTGATATCTTAAAAAATAAAAAACGTATTGATGGAAGAGGACTTTCAGATGTAAGACCAATTATGTGTGAGGTTGGAATTTTGCCCAGAGTTCATGGTTCTGCATTATTTACTAGAGGTGAAACCCAAGCAATTGTAACAACTACACTTGGAACTTCTGATGATGAACAGAGAATTGAAAGTTTAGAAGGTCTTCAAAGGCAAAGATTTATGTTGCATTACAATTTTCCTCCATTCTCAGTTGGCGAAACAGGAAGAATAGGAACGGGAAGAAGAGAAATTGGGCATGGAAAATTAGCTTGGAGAGCAATAAACTCATCTTTGCCATCAAAAGAAAGTTTCCCTTATACATTTAGAATAGTGTCTGAGATTACAGAGTCTAATGGATCTTCTTCAATGGCAACAGTTTGTGGAGCTTCATTAGCATTAATGGATGCGGGTGTTCCAATAAAAGAACCAGTTGCAGGTATTGCAATGGGATTAATTAAAGAAGGTGATGATTTTAGCGTATTATCAGATATTCTTGGAGATGAAGATCACTTAGGTGATATGGACTTTAAAGTTGCTGGTACTAAAGATGGAATTACATCACTTCAAATGGATATTAAAATTACTGGAATTACATTTGAAATAATGGAGAAAGCTTTAAAACAAGCTAAAGACGGAAGAATTCATATCTTAGGTGAAATGAATAAAGCTTTAGGTAAGTCAAGAGATGGCGTTGGCAAACATACACCAAAGATGGAAAAAATAACTGTAGATAAAAAAGATATAGCAACAGTAATTGGAAAAGGTGGTGCAACTATAAGAGAGATAGTTGAAAAATCAGGTGCTAAAGTTGATGTTAATGATGAAGGAGTTGTAACAGTTGCTGCACCAGACGAAGAATCTAGAAATATAGCTCTACAAATTATTAAAGATTTAACAGCTAAAGCTGAAATGAATAAAATTTATAATGGAAAAGTTATAAAGATTATGGAATTTGGAGCTTTTGTTAATTTCTTAGGAAAACAAGATGGCCTTGTTCATATATCCGAACTTGCTAATAAAAGAGTTGCCAAGGTTACTGATGTTGTAAAAGAAGGTGATGAAGTTAAAGTAAAAGTCATTGGTTTTGATAGAGGAAAAGTTAAGCTTTCTATTAAATCAGCAGTTTAAAGTATGTGAATTAAAATTAATTTTATTAATAAAATTATTTTATGAGGGGAATAGTTTTAAGTTTTTTTTTGTTACTAATATTTTTTAACAGTGAAAAAGCATTTGCAGGCACTGTTACTATGCCTTCAACTTTAACAGCTGATACAACTGATTTCGTTTTATTATCAAGTTCAGGAACAACACCTAGTATTAGTGGTTACACAGGAACCCTTCTAGTTTCAGCAGTAGCATCGGATGGAAATATAAAGGTAACATCTGTTACTAGTCTAATGCAGGCAGCAGGCTATTGTGGTTATTCAAGTGATAATTCAAGTGTACCTTCTACTTGTACAGGCAGTTCTCTTACGGAAATAGGTTTTAGAGGAACACAAGATGATATTAATAACGCTCTTGCAACATTATCATTTAAAGGCGATGGTGCTGCAGGATCACCTACTATTACGGTTTCCGTAACTCCAGCTGGTACTAATTATTTTTCAGGAAATGGTCACTATTATAAACTTGTAACTGGAAGTATTCAGTGGGCTGCTGCAAAAACTGCTGCAGAAGCTTCAACTTATGAAGGTTTAACAGGCTATCTTGTAACAATTACAAGTGAATCTGAAAATAATTTTATTAAAAATAAACTTGCCACTAACACTTGGATTGGTGGTTCAGATGATGCAACTTATACATCTAATACTCATCCAGCAATAGAGAGTGGTGGTGCAGGTAGTGATCCTACAGATGGACTAGCTGGCGAGGGTACTTGGGAATGGGTTTCTGGACCTGATAATGGAAAAACTTTTCACTGTCAGACAAAAATTGAACCTAAAGCCGATCCTGCTCATGAAGACTGTACAGTAGCATCAGGTTATTCATTTGAAAATTGGAAAAGTGCTGAACCTAATGACCATAATAGTGATACTGATGGACAGGAAAATTGTGCTCATATGTACGGAACAGGTGATAGTAAAGGTCAATGGAATGACTTACCTTGTACTAATACAGTTGGAGCATATGTAATTGAATATGGTGGAACAGCTGGTGAAAGTGCGACCGTAAGTGGTCAAACGACATTAACAATTAATTCAACTGAAGCTAGCGGCAGTACTTACAATGCGTTCGATGATAAACAAGTAAGTGGAATGGTAAACGCACAAACAGAACATGCTAAAAGATTTATGTTTAACACTACCAACCAAGTCATGCGTAGAATGGAACAGTTTAGAAGAGTTGGAATTAATAAATCAACTCGATTTAAAGATGTAAAATTAGCTCTTGCTAATAATCAAAATAATTACAATGAACACATGCCACAAGAATTATTTGATTATTACATTGATGAATATAAAAATTTATCCACAGAGAATATTAATAATTTAATTAGTGAACTTCCATTAACAAAATATTTAAAAGAAAATTTTGGAATGACCCCAAATAATTGGGCTTTTTGGACAGCAGGCTCAATTAATAAAGGCAGACTTAACCTTAGCTCAAATGGAGATTTAGGAATAATAAATAGAACTGAAGGTTTTATAGTAGGTGCAGATGTTAATTATAATAATGGTTCTTTATTTGGACTTGCTTTAAGGCACGAGGATGATCAAACTAATATAGGCACTAAGGATAGTACTAGATTTTTAGCAAGATCTGATAATTTTTCCTTATATAATACCTGGCAAGGATCTGAAAAAAATTATATTGATACTTTTTTAGGATTTGGAAAAACTACTTACGCTACGACACGTATTGTTGATACTTCGAACCCTTCTAATGTTGTAAAAGGTAAATTTAAAGCAAATCAAGTTTTTGGTTCAATTAAATATAATTTTAAAAATGTCTATAAAAATTATAAATTACACAATTATTCTAAATTTGATTTTGGTTTTGTAAATTTTGATGGATATTCCGAGACAGGCGACAGTAGTTCAAAGTTAAAATTTGATAAAAGAGAACTTGAAACATCATCAATTTCTTTAGGGTCTGTCATTGAGTCAAAAATAAATCTTACCAATTCATTACTTTTTCCTTATTTTAAGATAGATTTTAATAAAGATCTTACAGATGGATCAGATGTAAAAGCTAACTTTGTTGGAGAAACAACTAAATATAATACTACTATAGATAAAAACTTTAACTCAATGGTTATTTTAGAAACTGGATTTGATTGGGTTTTAGAAAATGGGTGGAATATTAAATCTGTGATTAGTAGAGTTGATAAAGATGGTTTAGGACACGAAAACCTATTAGAGCTAAGAGCTGTTAAATCAAAACAAAATTTAAATTAAAATAATTATAATTTTTATTTAATTTTATGCCTTACTCTACTTATTAGAAATAAAGCAATAGCACTTAAAACTGCAAATACTTCTAAAGAATGACCTGAATTTTCCAACAACAATTGAACGAAATAAAATAGAATACAAACTACAAACCAAACTAATATCAACATTACTTTCTCTTTTTTTTTTCTCTTTTTAGTTTTCTCTTTTCCTTAAAGGAAAGTTTTGCTTTTTTCATTACGGATGAGTCTTTAAAAGATTTACCACTATATCTTTTAGACATAAAATTAAGTTATATTTTTCGGATCAGGCATACCCACTTTATTATATCCAGCGTCAACATAATGAATTTCACCAGTAACGCCTCCTGCAAGCTCGCTTAATAAATATAAAGCAGAGTTCCCAACATCATTGATATCTACATTTCTTTTTAAAAATGAATGATCTTCATTCCATTTATACAAGAATTTTGCATCCCCAATAGCTGAAGCTGCAAGAGTTTTAATTGGTCCTGCACTTATTGCATTTACTCTAATTCCTTTTGCCCCCAGATCTCTTGCTAGGTATTTAACACTTGCTTCAAGTGCAGATTTACAAACACCCATTACATTATAATTTGGAATGGCTTTGTTAGACTCGTAAGTTAAAGTAAGCATACTTCCACCTTTATTAATTATTTTAGAAGCTTCTTTTGCAACTTCTGTAAATGAAAAGCATGAAATCAACATACTTCTTAAAAAATTTTCTCTAGTAGTATTTAAGTATTCACCTGATAATTCAGATTTGTCTGAAAATGCAACTGCGTGAACAACAAAATCAATTTGACCCCATTGTGATTTTATATCTTCGAAAAGTTTTGTTACTTCTTCTTTTTTTTCAACATCACAGCTAAATGTTACTTTTGAATTTAATTTTTCTGCAAGAGGGATAACTCTTTTCTTTAGAGCATCACCAAGATATGTAAATGCTAATTCTGCACCTGCTTCAGCTAATTTTTGAGAAATGCCCCAAGCAATAGATCTTTCATTGGCAACTCCCATTATCAGTCCTTTTTTACCCTTCATTAAACTCATAAATTAAACCTTTTCAAAAACTAAAGTTGCGTTAGTTCCACCAAAACCAAAACTATTAGACATGATAGAATTTAAAGTTACATTTTTTTCAACTTTTGTAACTATAGGATATTTTTTTGCTTCATCATCCATATCGTTTATATTTATTGAAGCTGAAATAAAATTATTTTTCATCATAATTAAACTATAAATTGCTTCATGTACTGAAGTTGCTCCTAAAGAATGACCCGAAAGAGATTTTGTAGAACTTATTTTAGGTACATTATCTTTAAATACTTCTCCAACAGCTTTAAGTTCAGTTATATCACCGACTGGCGTTGAAGTTCCGTGCGTATTTATATAATCAATTTTATTTTTAGCTGTGCTCAAAGCCATATTCATACATCTTACAGCACCTTCACCAGAGGGTGCTACCATGTCGTAACCATCAGAAGTTGCCCCATAGCCAGTTAATTCAGCATATATTTTTGCACCCCTTGCTTTTGCGTGCTCATATTCTTCCAAAACTAAAACACCTCCACCACCGGATATTACAAATCCATCTCTAGTTTTGTCATATGGTCTTGAAGCTTTTTCTGGAGTATCATTATATTTTGATGATAATGCTGTCATCGCATCAAACATGGCTGTCATTGCAAAATGTACTTCATCACTACCACCAGTAAAAACAATTTTTTGTTTTCCAAGTTGAATTAATTCCATTCCATTTCCAATACAATGGCCGCTAGTAGCACAAGCAGAACTTATTGTATAGTTAACACCTTTAATTTTAAATGGTACAGCAAGTGTAGCAGATGCAGTACTCGACATTGTTCTTGGAACAACAAAGGGTCCCATTTTTTTTGGATTTTTTTCACGTGTTTTGTCAGCTGCTAAAATAACGTTTTGAATTGATGGTCCACCTGAACCCATTATCATACCTGTTGAAACATTGCTTACATCTTTTTCTTCTAAACCAGAATCTTTAACTGCTTCAGCCATTGAAACATAATTGTATGCAGATCCCGGTCCCATAAATCTAATAAATTTTCTATCAACATAATCTTCTAATTTAATATTTGGTTTGCCGTGAATATTACTTTTTAGATTATATTCTTTATATTCTTCTGAAAATGTAATTCCAGATTTTGAATCTATTAATGATTTATAAACTTCTTCCTGATTGTTACCTAAACAAGAAACTACCCCAATACCTGTTATAACAACTCTTTTCATGATTTAAATAATCCAACTTTTAAATTTTCCGCTGAATATATTTTCTTACCATCAGCTTTAAGAATACCATTTGCCAGACCTACAGTAGTACCTTCTTTTATAAGAATTCTTTTCATATCTATTTCATAAGTAGCCAATTTAACATTTTTTAATACTTCTCCAGTAAATTTTACAGTATTAACACCCAATGCTCTACCTTTTCCTGGATTTCCAAGCCAACCCAAATAAAAACCAACTAGTTGCCACATAGCATCTAAACCCAAACATCCAGGCATTACAGAATCTCCTTTAAAGTGACATTCAAAGAACCATAAACTATCTTTAATATCTAATTCTGCTTTAATTAAACCTTTTTTATATACTCCTTTATTTTCACTAATTTCTGATATTCTGTCAAACATCAACATTGGAGGCAAAGGTAACTTTGCGTTTCCCTCACCGAAAAGCTTACCATTTCCACAATCAATTAAATCTTGATACTCATATGACGATTTTTTATTCATAAAATTTAGTTTTTTATTACTTTATTTTGCATAATTATAATATACATTTTCAATAGAATAGTTATAAATTGGGCAGAAAAATGAGCAATAATGACATATTTGTTGAGAAATTAAGGTCTTCAGGTTTAAGACCAACTAAACAGAGAATAGAAATATGTAAATTGTTATTTGATAGAGAAAATACTTTTCATTTTACCATTAATGATTTGAATAATATTTTAAATAAAAAAAATATTGAAAAAATATCACTAGCGACAATTTATAACACTGTTCATACTTTAAAAAAAAAAGGTTATTTAAAAGAAATTCCTATGAATTGTAACCAAATTTATTTTGACACTAATACATCACATCACCATCATTTTTTTGATTTAAGTACAAATCAACTTTTAGATATGAAAGATAGCGATGTAGGTAATATAATAATCAAAAAAAAAATTCCCGGAAAAAAAATCAAATCTATTGAAGTTCTAGTTAAAATTGCAAATAATAATTAATCTTAAAAATTTCTAACTAAATAAATTTAGATTAGAATAATTCTAATGTATTGACTACATTTTATAATAAATGTAAAATAATATTTTAAGGAAGGTATTTTTATGAGCGAACAATCAAAATGTCCATTTACTGGAGCAGGAACTCCTCCAAAGTTTCCTACCGGTAAAGGCACAACCAATAGAGATTGGTGGCCAAATAGTTTAAACTTAAAAATTTTAAGTCAGCATTCTTCATTGGTTGATCCAATGGATAGTAAATTTAATTATGCAAAAGAATTTAAAAAACTTAACTTTAAAGCATTAAAAAAAGATTTGCGGAAATTAATGACTGAATCACAAGATTGGTGGCCTGCTGACTATGGACATTATGGTGGACTTTTTATTCGATTAGCATGGCATGCCGCAGGCACATATAGAACTGGTGATGGTCGTGGTGGAGCTGGAACAGGAAATCAAAGATTTGCGCCTTTAAATAGTTGGCCAGACAATGTTAATCTTGATAAAGGCAGATTGTTACTTTGGCCCATTAAGAAAAAGTATGGTAAAAAAATTTCATGGGCTGATCTTTTCATTTTAGTTGGAAATGTAGCTTTAGAGTCAATGGGTTTTAAAACTTTTGGCTTTGGAGGAGGAAGAGAAGATATTTGGGAACCCGAAGAAGATATTTATTGGGGATCAGAAAAAGAATGGCTTGGTGTTAATCGTTACAGCGGCAAAAGAGATCTTGAGAACCCCTTAGGTGCTTCTCACATGGGGTTAATTTATGTAAATCCACAAGGCCCTGATGCAAATCCAGATCCTCTTTTAGCAGCTCACGATATTCGTGAAACTTTTGGTCGTATGGCGATGAATGACTATGAAACAGTAGCACTTATAGCAGGCGGACATACTTTTGGAAAATCTCATGGTGCTGCCCCTGAATCTCATAAAGGACCTGAGCCTGAAGGTGCAAAAATTCAAGAACAAAGCATGGGTTGGACAAGCAACTATAGAACTGGTATTGGAGCGGATACTATCAGTAGTGGCCTAGAGGGAGCTTGGACTGCTAATCCTACAAAATGGGATAATGGTTATTTCGATTTATTATTTGGTTATGAGTGGGAATTAACAAAGAGTCCCGCAGGGGCTCATCAGTGGAAACCTAAGACGAACGGAGCCAATATAGATATTGTTCCTGATGCGCATAATCCTTCTAAAAAGGTTCCTCCCATGATGTTGACTACAGATCTTTCTTTAAGAATGGACCCTAAATATGCTCCTATATCAAAAAATTTTCATGAAAATCTAGATGAATTTTCAGATGCTTTTGCAAGAGCATGGTTTAAACTTACACATCGTGATATGGGACCCCGTGCATGCTATTTGGGCCCAGAAGTACCAAAAGAAGAACTAATATGGCAAGATCCTATTCCAAAAAATAAATACAAACTTAAAACAAAAGACATTAAAGCTCTAAAAGCAAAAATAACAAAATCAGGATTATCTATTTCACAACTAGTCTCAACAGCTTGGGCATCTGCTTCTACTTTTCGAGGTTCAGATAAAAGAGGTGGTGCAAATGGAGCAAGAATAAGACTAGAACCACAGAAAAATTGGGAAGTTAATAATCCATCTCAGTTATCTAAAGTTATTAAAAATTTTGAAAAGATTAAAAAAAGTTTTGAAAGTAAAAATAAAACTGTTTCAATAGCTGATCTAATAGTTTTAGGTGGATGTGTTGGAATAGAAAATGCTGCTAAAAAAGCTGGTCATAAAGTAAATGTTCCATTTATCCCTGGAAGAGAAGATGCATCTCAAAATCAAACCGATGTCTATTCTTTTGGTTTACTAGAGCCAAAGGCAGATGGATTTAGAAATTATATAGTTAAAATTACTAATGGATCTACAAAAAAACCTACTGTATCAGCTGAAGAAATGTTAGTTGATCGTTCACAACTTATGAAGCTTACTGTGCCTGAAATGACTGTTCTAATAGGTGGTATGCGTGTATTAAATACAAACTTTGATAAATCAAATCATGGTGTTTTTACAAAAAAACCTGAAACACTTACAAATGATTTTTTTGTTAATTTACTTGATATGGGAACAACATGGAAAGAAGTAGACAAAAATGAAGAAATATTTAAAGGAACAGATCGTAAAACAAAAAAAGTTAAATGGACAGGTTCTCGTGTTGATCTAATATTCGGGTCAAATTCTCAATTAAGAGCAATAGCAGAAGTTTATGCTTGTGAAGATTCAAAATCTAAATTTATTAGTGACTTTGTAGCTGCTTGGACAAAAGTAATGAATTTAGATCGTTTTGATATTAGATAAAATTTAATTAATATTTCCCCAAATATTTTCTGCTTTTAACCATCCAATATATTTTTCAGTTTTAACTCTACACCATTTTTTTTTACATTTTTTTATTAATAAAAGACGACCTTTTGCAATTTTTATTATTGGTTTAGAATATTTAGTTGGTTTAGAAAATAATGTTTGATTTTTTTCTAAAATAAATGATTTATTTTTTCTTAGCTGAGAAGTATGTATCCATCCACTATTATTTTCTATATCAACTATCCTTCTAAAATTTTCTTTTTTATCAATAACTTTAATAGGTAGAAATTTTTTTTTATATATAAATTTAACTGGATAATCAAAACCAGGTCCATATCTAACATTAACCTTATTATTTTTTAACATTAAATAATAATTATTTTCTGCAATTGCAAAATTGGAAAAAAAAATAGCCAATAAAATTAAAATTATTTTTTTTTGCATAAACAATTTTTTCTTTTTTTGAATGTTACTTTTCGAAAATTAAGTGTTAATAAATTAATGATTAAAATATTTTTATTAAGATCTTTTCCTATTTTTAAAATTTTTTTTAAAATTTCATTAGCTTGAATATTTCCAATTATCCCTGCAACTGGTCCCATAATACCTTCCGCTTCACAATTTAGTATTTCATCAGAGGGTTCAGATTGATAAAAACATTTTAAACATGGTGTTTTATTATCTTTAAAATCAAATGTAAAAACATGCCCATCAAATTTACTAATAGCCCCAACAATTAGAATTTTTTTATATTTGATTGAATATTTATTAAGTAGAAATTTTGTTTTAAAATTATCAGATCCATCAACTATAATATCAAAGCTTTTGATTATGAAATTTAAATTTTTTTCTGTAATTTTTTTTTTATAAGTTTTTATTTTTATAAAACTATTTATTGATTTAATTTTTTTTTTAATAATATCTACTTTGTATTTACCTATATCTTTAGAATCAAATAAACTTTGTCTATGAATATTAGATAGATTAATCTTATCAAAATCAGCAATGCCAATAGTACCCACTCCCGCTCTGCTTAAATAATCTATTATTGGGCAGCCTAATCCACCTGCACCTATTATTAAAACTTTTGAATTATTAATTTTTTTTTGACCAATAATTCCAACATTTTTTAAAATAATTTGTCGAGAATATCTTTCAATTTGATTTTTATTTAAATTATTTATCATTTGCCAGTTGAGCCAAAACCACCTGATCCTCTTATAGTTTTTGGCAAATCATCTACTTCTTCAAAATCTACTTTTAAAACAGGCATCAAAATCATTTGAGCAATTCTATCATTATTATTTATAATAAATTCTTTTGATCCATGATTAAATAATATTACTTTTATTTCTCCCCTATAGTCACTATCTATAGTGCCGGGAGTATTTAAAACACTGATTTTTGATTTTGCTGCTAAACCAGACCTTGGTCTTATTTGTATTTCGAAATCTTGTGAAATAGCTAAAGATATTCCAGTTGGAACTAAAGCAGAGCTATTGGGAGGAATTTTTATAGATTTTTCTATAAAAGCCATTAAGTCCATACCTGAGGAGCCATCAGTTTTATATGATGGTAACTGGACTTTTGGATGAAGCTTTTTAACTAAAACTTTTACCATTTAATTAGTTTAAGTGAGAAACGACTTTTTTTATTATATTATCTGCCAGAATTGATTTTTTCATTCTTGGAAGTTTTTCATATTTCATATTTTTGTAAAAAATTGAAATTTCGTTGTAATCAGATCCAAATCCGATGTTAGGATCCGACACATCATTTGCGATTATCCAATCACAGTTTTTTTCATGTAGTTTTTTTTTAGCATGTTCGTTTAGATTGTTCGTTTCTGCAGCAAAGCCAATTACCATTTTAGGTCTAAGTGAATTATGATTAGATATATGACTTAAAATATCTATATTTTTTTCTAAATTTAAATTTATGCTTTCTTTTTTCTTTATTTTATTTTTTACTTTATTTTTTATTTTAAAATCGCTAACAGCAGCAGAAAAAATTGCAACATCAACTGGAAGACATTCTAATACCGCATTAAACATTTCTTCAGCAGTATTAACATTAATTAAATCTATCCCTGTAATTGGCTCTAGATTTGTAGGGCCAGTTATGAGAGTAGTATCAAATCCGTTTTTTTTTAGTGATTTTGCAATTTCATAACCTTGTTTTCCGCTTGATTTATTAGATATATATCTTACAGGGTCGATATATTCGTGAGTTGGACCCGCAGTAACTAAAGCTTTAAGTCTTTTATTTTTTTTTAGTTTAGAAAAATATTGTTCTAAAGTGTCAACTATTTCACTTGGTTCTGTCATTTTTCCTTTGCCATATTCTCCACACGCCATATCACCAACTATCGGACCAATAATATGATAACCAAAATTTATTAATTTATTAATATTTTCTTTAGTTGAAGGATGTTCCCACATTCTAACGTTCATAGCAGGCACTAAAAAAATTTCTTTATCAGAAGCCAATATTACCGTTGATGCTAAATCATCTGAAGTACCGCTACTTAATTTAGAAATTGTATTTGCAGTAGTTGGTGCAACTAAAATTAGATCACTCCATCTTGATAATGATATATGATCCATTTCAGATTCATTTTCATGACTAAACAAATCATCATAAATTTTTTCTTGCGAAAGTGATGCTACAGATAATGGAGTAACAAATTTTTTAGCACTATTAGTTAGAATTGTTTTTATACTAGCGCCTTCTTTTTTTAATAATCTTATAATTTCAAGACTTTTATATGCAGAAATTCCACCACATATAACTAGTAATATTTTTTTGTTTTTAATATTATTCATAAAAGATAATTAAAATACCAATAGTCCTAAAATTACAAGTAATAATAAACCAACTACTGTTTGATTTCTTATATTTATCATTTCTGATTTTTTTTCATTTAAATCAAAATATGACTTAGAAGTTTGTGGAATTTGTCCACTTGCTAAATATGTAAGTGCTTGATTTGCTTTATCCATTATTTCTGGAAGTTCTGGCAATCTTTTAATTGCTTCTGTGGTGTTTTTTAAAGTTTCATTTAATGAATTTATTGGATCTTTTGTTTCTTTAAGCCAATTTTCTAAAACAGGTCTCGAAGTTTCCCAAATGTTTGTTTCAGGATTTAACTTTCTCGCAACTCCCTCTACTACGACCATAGTTTTTTGAAGTAATAATAATTGTGGTTGTGTTTGCATATTATATTTTTCTGTTATTTGGAATAATTGTTTTAATAAATTACCTCCAGATATATCTTTAACTGATTGTCCAAATATTGGTTCACCTATAGACCTTAAAGCTTGAGCAAATTCGTCAACAGAAACACTTTTAGGAACTAATCCAGCAATTAAATGCACTTCTGCAACTTTTTTATAATCTCGTTGTACAAATCCAAATAAAATTTCTGCCAAATATCTTTTATTTAATTTGTCTAATCTACCC
>CACPLE010000012.1 GCA_902634695.1 uncultured Pelagibacteraceae bacterium | reverse complement strand
TACACTTATTTATAGAAGAATTCAGTTGATCAATGTCATTTTTATTATTGTAAACTCCAAAAGATGCTCTTGCAGTAGCAGATAAATTTAATTTTTCGTGTAATATTTGACAACAATGATGTCCAGCTCTTATTGCTACACCATCTTCATCCAAAATTGTCGCAATGTCATGCGGGTGCACTCCTTCAATAACAAAAGATAGTACAGCACCTTTTTCCTTTGGGTTTCCAATTATTTTTACAGAATTATTTTTACTTAAAATTTCTTGTCCATAGTTTATTAATTCTTTTTCGTGTTTTATAATGTTTTCTATTCCAATTTTTTCAAGAAATTTAATTGATTGGTCGAATGCAATAACTTGTGCCGTTGCCATCGTTCCTGCTTCATATTTGTTTGGAAGTTCACCATATGAAATACCTTCTTTTTTTACTTCTTTAATCATTCCACCTCCTCCTTGATATGGGGGTAGATCCTCTAGCCATTTTTTTTTAGCATAAAGAATACCAAGTCCTGTTGGGCCGTACATTTTGTGGCATGATATAGCATAAAAATCACAATCTAAATCTTGCATATCTAATTTTAAATGTGGTGCTCCTTGACAGCCATCTACTAATACTGGAATTTTTTTAGAATGAGCGAGTTGAGTTATTTCTTTAATTGGCAAAATAGATCCGGTAACATTAGATAAATGAGTTAAAGCGATAATTTTAGTTTTGGACGTAATCTTTTTTTCTATACTTTCCAAAGTAACTTCACCTTCATCATTCATTTCTGCAAATTCAACTTTTATACCTTTTGATTGTCTTAAATAATGCCATGGAACATAATTAGAATGATGTTCAAGTTCAGTTATTAAAACTTCATCTCCATTCTTTAAATATTTTTGGCCAAAAGTATT
Organism: uncultured Pelagibacteraceae bacterium; assembly: GCA_902634695.1. Lineage (GTDB taxonomy): Bacteria > Pseudomonadota > Alphaproteobacteria > Pelagibacterales > Pelagibacteraceae > Pelagibacter. The sequence goes on along the minus strand of CACPLE010000012.1, from coordinate 25,478 downwards.
AGCAACAAGATTAATTGCTTCTGTTGCTCCTTTTGTAAAAACAATTTCATTTTTATCACTTGCGTTGATATATTTTTGCACTGAGGCTCTTGTATTTTCATAAAGATTAGTGGCGGCTACTGCTAAATAATGAACGCTTCTTCCAACATTAGAAAATTCCTTAGTATAAAAATCATAAATCCTATCAATAACTACTTGGGGTTTTTGAGAAGAATTAGCACTATCTAAATAAACAAGGTCATTGTTTTGGACTTTATTATTAAATATAGGAAATTCTTTTTTTATGTTTTCTATATTCATTCCTTTATTCCAATTGAACTTTTAACTAAATTTTTAATTTCATTTTCTGTAATTTTTTCAATCACATCTAATAAGAAACCATTTAGCAGAAGATCTTTTGCTTGAGTGTAATTTAATCCTCTAGACATCAAGTAGAATATAGAATTTTTATTTAAACTTCCAGATGCTGACCCATGAGAACATTTTACATCATCGGCATATATTTCTAATTCTGGTTTCGCATTGAATTCAACATTTTCATTAAGAAGAACTGCTTTGCTTAATTGATAGCCATCAGTTTTTTGAGCTTCATGATTAACATATATTTTGCCCTGGTATACAGCTTTTGAATTATTTTCTAAAACACTTTTTATTAATTGATAACTTTTTGTGCTTTCCTTTAAGTGATTAATGTTTGTTTTAATCTCATGATGTTTTTTTTTATTCAAAGAAATAATTCCATTAATAAAAGCAGAAGAATATTTTCCTTTTAAATTACAATTTACCTCGTTTTTAAAAAAACTTGATCCAGAAGACAAAACAAAAGTTTCGGATAAGCTATTTTCATCTTGCTCAATGTTGTTAAATGAATATCTAATGTTGTTGTTAGTTTTATTGTCAATTTTATAATTTTTTAAAGTTGAATTTTTTGATAAATCAAAATTGTACAATGAATTAATAAAGTTATTTTCTGCAGTATCAGAAAAAAAATCTATAAGTTTTAAAAAACTATTTTCCTCTAAAAGGAAATCAAGTCTAAGACTTATATTTTTAGAATTAAGTTTTTGATCTGTAATGCTGTAAATGACCAAAGGTTTTTTTAAAGAATAATTTTTTTTTACTATTATTTTATAATGTTTATTTGTAAAAGCATTATTTAAGGAGATAATTGAATTAATTTCTTCTAAATTATTTTTTGTATTAATTCCATCGGTGATTTTAATTTTATTTTTCTCTTCGTATTTAAAATCAATTTTTTCAATTCTTCCATTGATAAATACAATTTTATTATGTTCTAATCCATCAATAAAATTTGATGAGTCAATCTTGTTGGTTACAGAAATATCATTATAAAAACTTAGATTAAGAATATTTTTTGATATAATTTGATTTAAATCTGAAAATTTCCATGTTTCTTGTTTTTTATTTGGAAAACCATTTTTTATAAAATTATTTAAATTTTTTATTTTAAAATCAATATCATTTTTACTAAAATTTGAATTTTTAACTATTTTATCAAAATCTGTTCTTGCTCTTTGTTCCATTTAACTAAAATTTTCATATCCTTTCTTTTCAAGTTCTAAAGCTAGTTCTGGACCGCCTGACTTTATTATTTTACCATTCATTAACACATGAACAAAATCAGGTTTAATATAGTCTAATAATCTTTGATAATGAGTAATAATTAAAAAAGCGTTATTTTTTTTTCTCAATGCATTTACTCCTTGTGCAACTATCTTAAGTGCATCAATATCTAAACCTGAATCTGTTTCATCCAAGATAGAAAGTTTAGGATTTAAAATTGACATTTGTAATATTTCATTCTTTTTTTTTTCTCCTCCTGAAAATCCTACATTTAAATGTCTATTTAATTTTTCTTCTTCAAATTTTAATTCTTTCGATTTTTCTTTAACAAGTTTTAGAAATTCTATTGCATCCAACTCCTTATCACCCCTAGCCTTTCTAATCGCGTTCAAAGCTGTTTTTAAAAATATATTTGTATTTACCCCGGGTATCTCTGTGGGGTACTGAAATGCTAAAAATATTCCTTTGTGAGCTCTTTCCTCTGTTGCTAATTCAAAAAGATTTTTATTTTCAAATAATATTTCCCCTGAAACTTCATAACCATTCTTTCCAGATAAAATATTTGATAATGTGCTTTTTCCTGATCCATTTGGGCCCATTATTGCATGAACCTCTCCAGTTTTTATTTCCAAATTAAAACCATTTAGTATCGATTTTTTATCTATATTCGCTTTTAAATTATTAATTTTTAACATTTACCCAACACTTCCTTCCAAGCTAATACCTACGAGTTTTTGAGCTTCGACAGCAAACTCCATGGGAAGTTGTTGTAAAACTTCTTTGCAAAAACCATTTACAATTAATCCTACGGCTTCTTCTGAATTTAGTCCTCTTTGCTGACAGTAATGTAATTGCTCTTCACTAATTTTTGAAGTTGTTGCTTCATGGGCAATATTAGAATCGAGATTCTTATTTTTAATATAAGGAATAGTGTGTGCGCCACATTTGTTACCCATCAGCAAAGAGTCGCATTGAGTGTAGTTGTTTGAATTTACTGCTTTTGTAGAAATATCTACCAAACCACGATAAGTCATGTCGGAAAATCCAGCACTTATTCCTTTTGAAATAATTTTACTTCTTGTATTTTTTCCTAGATGAATCATCTTAGTTCCAGTATCTGCTTTTTGATAATTGTTAGTAATTGCAATCGAATAAAATTCACCTACTGAATTATCTCCACGAAGAATACAGCTTGGGTACTTCCAAGTAATAGCAGATCCTGTTTCTACTTGGGTCCAAGAAATTTTAGAATTTTTTCCTTTGCACAATCCTCTTTTTGTAACAAAATTATAAATACCACCTTTGCCATTTTCATCTCCCGGATACCAGTTCTGTACGGTTGAATATTTAATTTCAGCATCATCTAAAGCTACTAATTCAACATTTGCAGCATGCAACTGATTTTCATCTCTCATAGGAGCGGTACATCCTTCCAAATAACTTACATAACTTCCCTTGTCTGCTATTATTAATGTTCTCTCAAATTGTCCTGTCTGAGATGCGTTAATTCTAAAATATGTAGATAGTTCCATCGGGCATCTAGTATTTTCAGGGATATAAACAAAAGATCCATCTGTAAAAACAGCTGAATTTAATGTTGCAAAATAATGATCTGTTAAAGGAATTACTGAACCTAAATATTTTTTGACTAAGTCAGGGTGTTTTTGAATTGCTTCAGAAATAGAGCAAAAAATTATTCCATTTTCATTAAGTTTATCTTTAAAAGTTGTAGCCACTGACACTGAATCAAAGACAGCATCTACAGCAATGCCGTTTAATCTTTTTTGTTCTTGAAGAGGTATTCCTAGTTTTTTGTATGTTTCTAACAATTTAGGATCTAAATCGTTAATATCTTTAGGTTTGTCTTCAAAATTTTTTGGAGCTGAGTAGTAATATAAATCCTGATAATTGATCTTAGGGTATTTAGGTTTTTGCCAATCTGGTTCTTTTAAATTTTTCAGTCTTTTATAAGCTTTAAGTCTCCACTCCAACATCCATTGCGGTTCTTTTTTAATATTTGAAATGAATTTTACCACATCTTCGTTTAAACCTTTTGGAGCTTTTATATTTTCAATATCTGTTGAAAATCCGTATTTATATTCCTTTATTTTATTAATTTCTTTTTCTATCATTTTATATGTTGGTATGTAAATTTTGTTTTATAAGATCAGAAAGATTTTTTTTTTCAAAAAAATTATTTATATAAATCTCAAGCTCATCCCAAAGATAATGCGTAATGCATTTGCTTGATTTTCCATTGCAGCCTTTTTTTGATTCTTTTTTACAATTAACAGTTTGAATTTTTTCTTCTACTGCTGAAAATATATTTGATAATTTAATATTTTCTGGCTCTTCTGATAATATATATCCACCATTAACTCCTCTAACGCTTTTAACAATATTATTTTTTTTAAGTTTAAAAAAAATTTGTTCCAAATAAACTAGTGAAATATTTTGTCTTAAAGAAATATCTCTTAAAGATACTGGATTTGACTTATCAAAATTAGCTATGTCGGCAAGTGCCATTACAGCATATCTGCCTTTTGTGGTGAGTTTCATTTAATTCCTTTAATAACAAAGCTTTATATATATACTTGACTAAAATAGTCAAGATTAGATTGTTAGAAAAAAAACAACAAAATTATTGCTACATATGATAAGTGTAGATTTTTTTTGATAACAATTATCAATATCACTTATGGATAACAAAATTTTTGAAATTTTTATTCCGGGTCCAGCTGGAAGATTAGAAGCAAAATATTATAAAAGTAAAAAAAATACATCGCCGATAGCACTTGTTTTGCAACCACATCCACAATATGGGGGAACCATGAATAATAAAGTTGTAGTGCAAACTTTTCAGACATTTCTGGAAAATGATTTTTCAGTATGTAGAGTAAATTTTAGAGGCGTTGGTAAAAGTGATGGAGATTTTGATAACGGTCAAGGAGAATTAGCAGATGCAGCTGCCGCACTTGATTGGCTAGAAAGAGAAAATTTTGATAATTCACAATGCTGGATTGCGGGTTTTTCTTTTGGATCATTAATTGCTATGCAACTACTAATGCGAAGACCTGAGATAAATAGATTTATTGCAATTTCCCCACAACCTAATGTTTACGATTTTTCTTTTTTATCACCATGCCCAACATCAGGACTTGTTATATATGGGAAAAAGGATGAGTTAGTTCCCGCAAGTCATACTGATGAACTTAATAAAAGATTAAGCTCACAAAAAGGAATTAAAGTTGAATTTCAATCAGTTGCTGATACAAATCATTTTTTTTCTCAATCGGAAGAAATTTTATCAAAAAATTTAGACAAATATATTAAAAAAGAATCTACTCTTTTTTAAAAACTCTTCACTACTTCTCCACCTGTACATGGTACTTTACATCCTGTTGTCTCGGGAAAAGAAATTGGTAATTTTAAATATGATCTAATTGCAAGATATGCAAATGCTTGAGATTCTATAAAATCTCCATCAAGATCAAGCTCGTCGATTAATTTTATTTTATTTTTAATTTTTTTTTCTATGCTTTTAATTAAAAACTTATTTTTTCTACCTCCGCCACAAACATAAATATTGTTATTTTTAATTTTTTTTGCACAAATTTCTGCTGTAAATTCTGTAATTGTTGAAGCACCATTTTCTAAAGATAATTCTTTAGGAAATGAAATATCAAAATCTTTAATGTCAAAAGATTTTTTTTCATTAATTTTACTCTTATAAAAATTTTCTAATAAATTATGTAAAATTTTTTTATCAATTTTACCAGTTTGAGCTAAATTTCCATCTTCATCATAAAAAAGTTTTGAATTATTTCTGACCCACATATCAATAAGACAATTACCAGGTCCTATGTCGGAGCTTGAAATGTTATTTTTGCTACTAATTGAAGTTATGTTTGCTATTCCACCTAAATTTAAAATTGTAATAGGAAGTTTGATTTTTTTTATTTCAACTATTAATTTGTGAAAAATAGGTGCAAGTGGAGCCCCTTGACCATCGTTGTTTAAATCATTTTTTCTAAAATTATAAACAACTTTTTTTTTTGTTAATTTAGATAGTAATTTTCCATCTCCAAGTTGTTTTGTAATCCGGTAAGAAGGAGAATGCAAAATAGTTTGGCCATGAAATCCTATAAAATCTATTTTTTTATTCGTTTCTTTTAATAAATCTTTAACTACATCCGCATGAAATAAAGTGATTTTTTCTTCTAATAATCTCAATTCTTTAGAAAACTTCTTTAATTTTTCTACACTATTGGCAATTTTATCCTTTAAATTATGAATATTTTCATAAATTTCTCTATTATATTCAAAATATCTATCAATAATTACTTCATATTGATTTTCTCCGTCTGTGGTAATTATAGAAGCATCTACCCCGTCCCCTGATGTTCCGCTCATTAAACCTATGCTACAATAACTTTTATTCATATATATTTTTTAATTAATTTAAATCTTGTATATTGATTCTACACTGTTTTAAAAAAAAATATGGAAAATTCATACTTATCTGAATTCAAAAAAAGAGAATATTTTAATCAATGTACAAATTCTGAAGAATTGGAACTATTGATGAATAAAAAAAAAATCAAAGCCTATATAGGCTTTGATTGTACTGCTGCAAGTCTTCATGTCGGTAGCTTGTTGCAAATAATGTGTTTAAGACTTTTACAGAAGCATGGACATCAACCGATTGTTCTATTAGGTGGAGGTACAACGAGAATTGGAGACCCTTCTGGGAAAGAAGAAACTAGAAAAATATTATCTGAAAAAGAAATAGAAAAAAATATCAAAAATATTGAAAAAATTTTTAAAATTTTTTTAAAAACAAAAAACCCTAAAACTAAACCAATATTTGTAAATAATTATAAATGGCTAGGTAAACTTAATTACATAAAGTTTTTAAGAGAAATTGGAAAACATTTTACAATAAACAAAATGTTAAGTTTTGATAGTGTTAAATTACGTTTAGATAGAGAACAATCCTTAAGCTATATGGAATTTAATTACATGATTTTACAAGCTTACGACTTTCTAGAACTTAGTAAAAACAAAAATTGTTTAATGCAAATTGGTGGTTCTGACCAATGGGGAAATATAGTGAATGGTGTTGAACTTATAAAGCGACACTCTAGCAAACAAGTATATGGTTTAACAACACCATTAATTACTTTAGCTTCAGGTGCCAAAATGGGAAAAACAGAACAAGGTGCAGTATGGTTGGATAGTAAACTTTTAAGTTCTTATGACTACTGGCAATATTGGAGAAATACTGATGATAGAGACGTATTAAAGTTTCTTAAGATGTATACAGATTTAGATATAAATAAAATTGAAGAAATTAAAAATAAAGATATCAATCATTTAAAAATAATACTTGCAAATGAATGTACAGCAATGCTTCACGGGGACAAAGAAGCAAAATTAGCAGAACAAACTGCAAAGAAAACATTCACTGAAGGTTCAACTGGCATAGGTCTTCCTGTAATAAAAATACAACAATCTCAGATTGATCAAGATCTTGATATAGTAAATCTAATTCTACAATCAAAACTTGAAAATTCTAAAAGTGAAATAAGAAGAATAATAAAAAATAAAGGTGTTAAAATTAATAATTCTACAATTGATGATGAAAAATTATTAGTTACAAATAAACTCTTTGATGAAAATAAATCCTTAAAGCTTTCTCTGGGAAAGAAAAGACACATCAAGGTTGAGCTGGTTTAAATATTATTTTTTTATAGATAGTTTTTTTCTCATAAGGCTTATATGAGACTCAAGATAGTTTACAATTTCTTTTCTTAGTTTTTTTTCTTCCTTTTTTTCCTCCACATAAGATGAGACATGTTCTCCTGGAGTTTTGCCTGTGCTCTGTTTTATTGCCATATTGCTTCCATAAGATAAACTTGCTTGCATAACATTACCTGTATTACCAACTGTTATTGCTGGGCCAATTAAAGCTGTGCTCTGAGCGCACCCATTCAATAAAATAAAGCAATATGTTAATATAATTATCTTTCTCATCTCCTATCCCTACTAAACCTTTTATTTAATAATACTATTCAACTCAAGAGCGATTTAATAGTATTTTACTGACCATTTTAGGGGAACCTAAAAAATTCAACTAAAAAAAATTATACTTGATTTGTTTTTTAAAGCTGAAATTATTATTTTATGTCCCAAAAAGATGTAGGAAACAAAATTCCAATTTACAAACTCAAAACTACAGATGAAGTTATGAAATACTATGACGATTGGGGTATAGAAAATAAGTACGATAAAGACATGGAAGAGTGGAACTACACAGGTCCAAAGGAAACTTCAAAAATATTTGAAAAATATGTGCAAAATAAAAATATTAATATTTATGATGCTGGATGTGGTACTGGGTTGGTAGGTGTTGAGTTAAAAAAATACGGATTTTCCAATTTTTATGGAGCAGATCTATCTCAAAAACTTTTAGATTTAGTTCCTAAAGGACTTTATAAAACTCTTGATAAAGTTGATTTAAATAAACCAATTAGCAAAGAAAACAATTCATATGATGCTGTAATGTGTGTTGGAACTTTCACTTTTGGCCATGTAAAACCACATGCTTTAGATGAATTTATAAGAATTACCAAAAACAAAGGTTTAATTTGTTTTACAATAAACGAAGGTATTTATGAAGAGTATGGTTTTGATAAAAAAATCAAACAATTAAATAATGATAAATTTTGGAAAGAAATAGAATTTTTCAAATCTGACTATATAGCAAGCAAAGATGTTAATGCTTGGCTGGGTCTTTATGAAATAGTAAAATAAAATTTATTTTACTAAACAACCTTAAATCCATCTTCTAAACAAGCGTCAGATACACTATGATAAAAAGATTCCCCGAAGCTTCTTAATGTAAATAATCTTATTTTGTAAGGATTGTCATTTATTATGTCAATTGTGATTGCTAATCCATTAAATACTGAATTTACACAGTTGTCCTTTTTTAATTCATTAAAATTAAATGGACATCCTTTTTTTAATATTTCTATTGAATTTTCTCCTTCTATCTCAATAATTGCCCTTGAATGAGATAAATCTGTAACAGCAAAATCAGTTTCGTTAAATGATTTATTAAGAATTTGTAATAAATCTTTTTTCTTTGATACTAATAGCCAATTTTTTGGACCACACCATAATATTCTACTATCACTGTTAGAAATTACTTTTAATGCATCATTAGGTAAGTTTAGACCATCAATATTAAGATTTTCTATTTGGAATGAAGAATTTTTGTATTGTGCAATTTGAACAATCAACAGTTTTGATATTTCTTTAATCTCAATCAGCTTAACCTCATTTTTCCCTTCATGATCGCCAAAAAGACCTTTTTTTAATATATTTTTTAAAGGAGATATTGTTTTCATGATCTTACCCTTTCTCCTTTTGGGTCAACATAGTGTGATGACACAATTTCTACGGCTATTGTTTTATTTTTAAGTGGACACATAGCAAATAATTTTTGTCCTATCATGTTTTTTCCGTCTTTAAGAATAGCTAGTGAAAATGGATTATTATACTCGACACTCCAACACGAAGCTGATATGTGGCCTAATTTTGGATTTGGTAATTTTGCTTTTGAATCTCTTACTAAGTGTGAGCCTTCTGGAATACTTGTTTTTTTATCAAGAGGAACTACTCCCACTACTTTTTGTCTATTCTCTTCAATAAATGCTTTTCTATTTAAAGATCTTTTACCAATAAAATCTTTCTTTTTACTTACAAGTCCTTGCAAACCATTGTCATAAGGAATGGTTCTTCCGTCTAACTCTGATCCAGCAACATGTCCCATTTCTATCCTTAGTGTAGATAAAGCTTCTGTTCCATATGGTTGAATTGAAAATTCAGTACCAATTTCGATTATTTTTTCCCACATAAAGTTTCCATTATCTGACTCAACATTTACTTCGTATGCAAGTTCACCAGAAAAAGAAATTCTAAAAATTCTTGCATGAACACCAAATAAATTTCCTTCGATATAACCCATAAATGGAAGTCCTTCATTTGAAACATCTGTACCGGGAAATAATTTTTGTAATAAACTTCTTGATTTTGGACCCGCAATTGCTGCCCCGGCCCATTGTTCTGTTGTGGAAACAACATTTACATTTAGTTCAGGCCAAACGATTTGTAGGTAATATTCTAAATGAGATAAAACATTCGCAGCCTGTGCTGTGGTAGTTGTCATATGATAATGATTTTCAGATATTCTAGTTGTTGTACCGTCATCCATAACAATACCGTCTTCTCTTAACATTACACCATACCTTGCTTTTCCAATGGGAAGTTTTAACCAAGCGTTTGTGTAAACTCTATTTAAAAACTCTGCAGCATCTGGTCCTTTGATATCAATTTTTCCTAATGTAGTTACATCGCACACGCCAACATTTTTTCTAACATTTTCTGCTTCTCTTTTAGAGGCTTCAAATAAATTTTCTTCGCCTCTTTTATAATATCTAGGTCTTAGCCAAACACCAGCATCAACAAAAACTGCATTATTTTTTTCATGCCATGAATGGATTGGTGATTTTCTTGTCGGTTTAGAATGTTTTCCAATTTCTCTTCCTACAATTGTACCTATGGTAACAGGAGTATAAGGTGGTCTAAATGTTGTGTGTCCAACAGCAGGCACTATTTTATCTTCGATATTTGAAACAAGTTGTAATCCATTTAAATTGCTAGTTTTGCCTTGGTCTGTTGCCATTCCTAATGTTGTATATCTTTTTACATGCTCTATTGATCTATATCCCTCTCTCAATGCAAGCTCTACATCGGAAACAGCTACATCGTTTTGAAAGTCCAAAAATCTTTTATATTTTTTTTCTTTAGGAAGTGGAACGCACCAAAATTTATCATGTTTAGAATGCTTTTTTTCAGAAACTTGTGGAATAGATATTTTATTATCTTTTTTTGTTATCTTTTTTGATTTTTCATATCCAGCCTCAAAAGATGTTTTTAAAGTTTCTTCTAGGGAAAAAATTCCATTTGCAGATCCTAAAGTTGTTTCCTGTTGTTTTGATTTTCCTGGAACAAAAGCATCTATATTCTCGTTAAATTTTGTTTTATTTCCAGATTGAGAAGCCAAGTGTATTGTTGGTGTCCAAAATCCAGATACGCATATACAATCGCAACTAATATTTTCTATTTTTCCTAAACTTTTCTTGTCTTCAGAGATTTTAGAAATTTCTGCATATTTAACTTTTTTATATCCTTTTGCTGCTATTACTACATGAGAAAACTTTATATCTATTCCCATACTTTTTGCTTCACTGATAATTTCAGAATCTGGATTGTTTCGAGTGTCTAATACAACTGGTGAAATTCCATTTTTTTTAAATTCAACTGCAGTTTCATAGGCACTATCATTGTTTGTAAATATCAATGGTTTTTTTCCAACAAGAACTCCGTAGATTTTTAGGTACTCCTTAGCTGCTGAAGCTAAAACAACTCCAGGGGTATCATTGTTTCCAAAAACAATTGGCCTTTCAATGGAGCCTGAAGAAATAACAACTTCTTTAGCTCTGATATACCAAAGTCTTTGTTTTGGGCTGTATTTTTTTGATTTAGCCAAATGATCATTAATTCTTTCCGACATTACCAACATGTTGTGATCATAATAACCAAAAACTTGTGCTCTATTTTTTACTATTACATTTGGCATTTCCTTAAGTTCAGTTATTATTTTTTGGGTCCATTCTTTTCCACTTTCATTTCCAATATTAGCTTCGCTGGTTAATAAACTGCCTCCAAACCTTGGTTTTTCTTCAGCTAAAATAATCTTTGCTCCATTTTTTGCTGCTGCATAAGCACTTGCTAATCCTGAAGGTCCTGAACCTGTAATTAGTAAGTCACAATATTCATACTTGTGCTCATATCTTTCTTTATCATGAGCTACTGAAGCAACACCAAATCCAGCAGCTTTTCTAATAAATGGTTCATAAATTCTATACCAAAAGCTCTTTGGCCACATAAATGTTTTGTAATAAAAACCAGCTGGAAAAAATTTGTTTAAAAAATTATTTATTGCCCCAATATCAAAATTAACACTTGGCCAACAATTAACACTCTTAGCTTCAAGACCTTCAAAAAGTTCTTGTTCAGTTGCACGACAATTTGGATCAGTTTCTCCATCCCTGTATAATTGAACAATGGCGTATGGCTCATCAACTCCTACTCCAAAAAAACCTCTTGGTCTGTGATATTTAAAACTTCTCGCAACAAGATGAACACCATTTGCAATTAAAGCAGAAGCAAGTGTATCTCCTTCATAACCAAAATATTTTTTTCCATTAAATTTAAATGAAATTTTTTTATCTCTATTAATTAAACCTATTGTATTTAATCTAAATTCTTGATGCATGTTAAATATCTTCTTTAATTTCAGCGGTTTTATAAATTTCATGAGTTAATGTATCTCTTTGAACCTTAAACCACTGTCTACATCCTGAAATATGATGCCATAACTCTAAATGTTTTCCTCTTGGGCTTTTTCGAAAGTAAACAAAAGTATCCCATTCTTTATCAGTAACTTCCTTGTTTAACTCAGGTCTTTTAACATTTGCATCTCCGCCATATGCAAATTCATTTTGAGATCTCATTCCACAATAAGGACATTTAATATGTAACATTTACGAAATCCAAGTTTTTGTTCCAAGTCCTTTTTCATCAATTAAATGACCTGTGCTAAATCTGTTTAAATTAAATCCAGCGTTTAATTCGTGAACTCTATCTTGCGCTATAGTATGTGCAAAAACCCATCCAGATGCTGGCGTTGCTTTAAAACCTCCATAGCACCAACCACAGTTTAAATACAAACCCTCAATATGAGTTTTGTCTATGATTGGAGATCCGTCCATGGACATATCCATAATTCCACCCCATGTTCTTAACATTTTTAATTTGCTAAGAAATGGAAACATTGCAATACCTTCTGTTAATACATGTTGAAGAGTAGGAAAATTACCTCTTTGAGCATAACTATTATAACCATCTAGGTCTCCTCCCATTACCATCTCTCCTTTATCTGATTGACTACAGTAAAAATGTCCTGCTCCAAAAGTAACAACCTGGTCTAATATTGGCTTAATAGGTTCTGACACACATGCCTGCAATAAATGGGTTTCTATGGGTAAAGTCATATTTAACATTTCTGCGAGAATAGAAGTGCTTCCAGCTACACACAAACCTACTTTTTTTGTTTTAATATTTCCTTTTGATGTTTTAATTCCTTTTATTTTACCGTTAACAACATCAAATCCATTTACTTCACAATTTTGAATTATATCGACTCCCATAGAATCAGCTTGGCGGGCATAGCCCCAAGCAACTGCATCATGTCTGGCAGTTCCTCCACTGGGCTGCATTAAAGCACCAAATATTGGAAATCTAACGTTCTGAGAAAAATCCAAAACTGGAACTAATTTTTTTACTTCTTCTCTCCCTAAAAGCACAGCGTCAATTCCATTTAGTCTCATAGAATTTCCTCTTCGTGAATATGCGTTCATTTGTGCATCTGAATGTGCAAGATTTATTATTCCTCTTGGTGAATACATTACGTTAAAATTTAAATCTTGGCTCATGCTTCGCCACAAATCCATTCCTTTTTCATAGAATAAACCATTTTCATCATGCATATAATTTGATCTGAGAATTGTAGTGTTTCTTCCTACATTGCCTCCTCCTATCCATCCTTTTTCAACGATAGCAACATTTGTAATGTTATGTTCTTTAGCAAGATAATAAGCGGTTGCCAGACCATGCCCCCCACCTCCAATAATTATTACATCATATTCATCCTTGGGAGTTGGATCTTTCCAGGCTACTTGCCAATCTTTATGACCTTTAAAAGCATTTTTTATGAGACTAAATACAGAATATTTTTGCATGATTAAATTTATAGTAATAAGTATAAATAGTTCTTTATTTTTTTTATATATATTTTTTAGAACTTTAAAAAAACCATAAAAAGAGATAATAATCCAGCTTCGAATAAATTTGTATATAATATGAATATTCAAAAATGAGCAAAGTTAAATCTGATATAGAAATAGCAAGAGCTGCAAAAATGAAACCCATACAAGAAATTCTTGATGGGATAAACGTTCCAGACAAAGCTGAATTTTATAGTCCAATTGGAAGATATATTGCGAAAATTAAGACTGAATATTTAGAAACTTTAAAAAATAAAAAAAATGGAAAACTAATTTTGGTTACAGCTATTACTCCAACTCCCGCGGGGGAAGGAAAAACTACAACTTCAGTAGGTCTTAATGATGGATTAAATAAAATAGGAAAAAAATCTATAGTTTGTCTTAGAGAACCAAGTTTGGGTCCATCTTTTGGAATGAAAGGTGGTGCTGCTGGCGGTGGTTATGCTCAAGTGGTTCCAATGGAACAAATTAATTTACACTTTACTGGAGACTTTCACGCGATTACTTCAGCACATAATCTTTTGTCAGCTTTAATCGATAATCATATTTATTGGGGAAATAAATTAAATATTGATGTTAGAAGGATTGTTTGGAAAAGGGTGATGGATATGAATGATCGAGCGTTAAGATCTATAAATATAAATTTAGGTGGAATAGCAAATGGTTATCCTAGAGAAGATGGTTTTGATATTACAGTAGCTTCCGAAATAATGGCTATTTTCTGTTTGTCAAATAATTTGGAAGACTTAGAAAATAGGATTGGAAATATTACTATAGGTTATACAAGGGATAAAAAACCAATTTATGCGAAAGATCTAAATGCTCAAGGAGCAATGACAGTACTTTTAAAAGATGCAATTAGACCTAATATAACTCAAACATTAGAAAACAATCCTGCAATTATACATGGAGGTCCATTTGCAAATATTGCTCATGGTTGTAATTCTGTTATTGCTACAAAAACTGGATTAAAGCTATCTGATTATGTTGTTACAGAAGCAGGTTTTGGGGCTGACTTAGGAGCAGAAAAATTTTTTAATATAAAATGTAGAAAATCAGATCTGAAACCTGATTGTGTTGTAATTGTTGCAACTATTAGAGCATTAAAAATGCATGGTGGTGTGGCAAAAGAAGATCTTAAAAAAGAAAATGTAGATGCTTTAAAAAAAGGTTTAGTAAACCTAGAAAGACATATTAACAACGTTAAAAAATTTGATTTGCCAGTTTTAGTAGCGGTTAATCATTTTATTACAGATACAGAAAAAGAAGCAAATGCTTTAATTAATTATTGCAATAAACTTAAAGTTAAAGCATCTTTATGTACCCATTGGTCTAATGGTGGTGAAGGAACTAAAGATCTTGCAAAAAATGTTGCTGAGATTTGTGAAAATAATAAAAATAATTTCAAATTCTTATATGAAGATAAAGCACCATTATTTAAAAAAATAGAAACTATTGCTAAAGAAATTTATCATGCAAGTGAAGTGGTGGCTGATACAAAAATTAGAGATCAATTAAAAGATTTTGAAGCAAAAGGATATGGAAATCTTCCAATTTGTATAGCCAAAACTCAATATAGTTTTTCAACAGATCCAAGTCTAAAAGGGGCTCCATCAGGACATGTTCTTCCTGTAAGAGAAGTTAGACTTTCCTCAGGTGCTGAGTTTATTGTTGTAGTATGTGGTGCTATTATGACTATGCCCGGTCTACCTAGGGTTCCAGCGGCAGACTCTATAAAACTAAACAATAAAAGTGAAGTTGAAGGATTATTTTAATTAAGCAACCTTTAAATAGTCTAAAAAATTTTTTAATTCTAACATTCTAGAATCTTTTTCTGAACGTTTGGTTTCTTCTTCAATAAATTTAATATGATTTTTAATTTCTAATTCATCTTTAAAGCATTTTCTGTCATTAATTAAACGATCTTTTCTAAAATTAATCAAAGTAATCATTTTATGATAAGTAATTTCAGGATGGTATTGCAGTCCCCACACATCACTAACTCCTGATTTAAAATTAATGCTTTGTATTTTATTAATTTTGTTTGATGCTAAGTGCACACCTCCTTCAGGCAATGTAACAACTTCATCAAAATTAAATGCTGGTGAATTAAATTTTTTCATTTTTGCTTTATATAATGGATGACTTTGTCCATTTTTATTAATTTCAATATCTTGTGCAATTCCAATATGAGCTCCGTTAACAGATTTTTTTACTGATCCTCCGGCAGCTGTTACAGCAACTTGCATTCCCCAACATATTGCTAATATTTTTTTAATGTTTTTAAAACATTCTTTCATAAAAGAAATTTGTCTACGAATTTCAATACAATCATTATAAATATTTAAGCTACTTCCTCCCCAAATTAATCCATCATATTTTTTAATATTTGGTAATATTTTATCGAAACTTTTTTCCGAACATGGATTGAAAACATCTATATTCAAATCTTTTGTATAATATTCAAGACTATTTCTTAAGCTTTCTGCATGAGTTTGAATTCCATGTTTTCTAAAATTATCATTTTCTTTTTGAAGATTTCCTTCGACAACTAATAAATTTAAATTTTTCATTAAAACAGTTTTCCAGAGAGGCTATGTTGGTATAAAATTTTCATATCGTCAATTGTTATTTTTTTTGGGTTGGTTGCAGTAGAAGGGTCTTCTAAGGCCATTTGAGATAATTTTTCTAAATTTATTTTGTTTTCTTCTACAATTTCTGAAAGTTTATGAGGTATATTTAGATCTTTTCTTAAATCTAAAATCCATTTTAAAAAACTATCAAAATTTTTATCTAAATTAAGATAATCACAGATAGACACAATTCTATCTTCTATTACGCTTTTGTTAAAAGTTAATACATAAGGCATAAATATTGCATTTGATAATCCATGGTGAACATTAAATTGAGAATTAACTGGATGACTTAATGAATGAATGGCTCCTAATCCTTTTTGAAATGCTGTTGACCCCATACTTGCTGCAGCCAATAAATCAGCTCTTGCTTTTAAATCTTTTCCATTTTTTACTGCTATTAAAAGTGATTTTTTTATTAACTTCATACCTTCAAGCGAAATTCCATCTGCCATTGGATGAAATCCCGGTGCACAAAAAGCTTCTAAATTATGTGCAAGAGCATCCATTCCTGTGGCTGCTGTTAACCTTGGAGATAAATCAACTGTTAAAACAGGATCTAAAATAACGATAGAAGGTAAAAATTTTGGATGAAAAATAATTTTTTTTACTCCAGTTTTTTTATTTATTATTGCTGAAGCTCTTCCAGTTTCTGATCCTGTTCCAGCTGTAGTAGGAATAGCAATAATTGGGGCAATATTTTTTTCATCCGCTCTTTTCCAATAATCACCTATGTCTTCAAAATCCCATATGGGTCTAGACTGTCCTGACATAAATGCAATAGCTTTACCTACATCTAGTCCACTACCTCCTCCAAAAGCTATAACTCCATCACATTTGTTTTTTTTAAATTCTGAAACTCCTTCTTCTACATTTTCTCCAATAGGATTTCCTGAAAAATTTGAAAAAATAGCTAATGTGCTAAATTTTTTTTTAATCTCTAAAATAATATTCTTGGTCATAACAAGGTTTACAAGATCTTTATCTGTTACAAACAATGGGTTTGAAATTTTTAAATTTTTACAGGCTTCCGATAAATCTTTAATTCTATTTTCTCCTACCCATACAGAAGTGGGGTAATTCCAATTAGTTTTCATAATAAAATATTATTGCAATTTTTACTTTTTTGTTAGTAAAATACATTTATAAATTTGTTTTTAGATGGAGAAAATTCAATGACAAAAGTAGCTATTATTGGAACAGGACCGTGTGGTCTTTCAATGTTAAGAGCTTTCGAACAAGCTGAAAAAAAAGGTGAAAAAATACCTGAAATAGTCTGTTTTGATAAACAAGATGATTGGGGAGGATTGTGGAACTACAATTGGAGGACTGGATCTGATCAATATGGAGACCCCGTTCCTAACAGCATGTATAGATATCTTTGGTCTAATGGTCCTAAAGAATGTTTAGAATTTGCCGATTATTCTTTTGATGAACATTTTGGACATCCAATTCCATCATTTCCGCCAAGAGAAGTTTTATATGATTATATAATTGGTAGAGTAAAAAAAGGTAATCTTAAAAAAAAAATAAGATTTAACACAACCGTTATAACTGTAACCTATAATGAAAATAATTTTGAAGTTACTTCTCATGATAAAAAAAATGATAAGTTTTCAAAAGATACATTTGATTATGTAGTTGTATCTACAGGACATTTCTCTGTTCCATTTATTCCGGAATATCCAGGAATGAAATCTTTTCCAGGAAGAATATTACATTCACATGATTTTAGAGACGCAGAAGAATTTAGAGGAAAAAATGTTATTGTTTTAGGAAGTAGTTATTCAGCTGAGGATGTTGCTCTTCAGTGTCACAAGTATGGAGCGAAGAGTGTAACTATAGGTTATAGAAATAACCCAATGGGTTTTAAATGGCCCAAAGGAATGAAGGAAGTCCATTATTTAGACAAGCTTGAAGGAAATAAAGCAATATTTAAAGATGGTCACAAACAAGAAGCTGATGCAATAATATTATGTTCAGGTTATCTTCATCACTTCCCCTTTTTAACTGAAGACCTTAAACTAAAAACTAGAAACAGATTATATCCACCAAAATTGTATAAAGGTGTGGTTTGGGAAAATAATCATAAATTGTTGTACTTGGGTATGCAGGATCAATTTCACACCTTTAACATGTTTGATTGTCAGGCTTGGTATGCAAGAGATGTAATAATGGGTAAAATTAAAATTCCAAGTAGTTCAGAAATCAAAAAAGATATAGATAAATGGGTTGCTATGGAAGAAAAATTAGAAAATCCTGATCAAATGATAGACTTTCAAACTGAATATACTAAAGAGCTTCACGGATTTTCTGATTATCCAAAAATTGATTTTGAATTAATTAGAAAACATTTCAAAGAATGGGAACATCATAAAGTAGAAGATATCATGACTTATAGAAACAAATCTTTTTCTTCTCCAGTGACTGGGTCTGTTGCACCAATTCATCATACCCCATGGGCTTCCGCAATGGATGATTCTTTAAAAGCTTTTTTAAATCAGTCAAAAAAATAAGGTATCAAGAAAACTATACAGCCGGCTAAAAAGAAAAGACTTCCAAACATAGACCAAAAATTTCCAAGGCTAGACATAATAAAACCAATTGCAGATATCAAAAACAAAATCCAACCAGCAATATTTATAATTTTATTATCCATTTACCAAATAATTTCTAACTTTTTATTCTCACATATAGATCTTAAAACACTAAACATTAATGGAAACTTTTTTTCTTCAAGATCTTTAAAAATTTTTGGACCTATTTCAAATGCAAGTTCAGCACCTTCTACAGTTATGTCTTTCATATATAACTCTTTTGCATCTTTGTACAAATGACCTTGTCCAAGATATTTTCCCATTAAACTATTTCTTCCTCCGATAGCACTTACATAAAGATCTCCTAGTCCTGCTAGTCCATAAACCGTTTCTGAATTACCACCATAAAAAGATACAAATTCTACCATTTCAGAAATCGATCTATGTATTAATGATGCTGCAGTATTAAGATAATACTTTGACTGTATCTCAATTGGTGCTTTTGAATTGCTTAGTCCTTCGGAAGCACCTATTAACATTGAGTAAATATTTTTTATTGCACCGCACAATTCAATACCTTGAAGATCATTTGATAGCTCTGTTGAATAATAATCGGTTGAAATAATTTTTTTTAAAAACTGGGCTTCTTTTAACTCTGGATTAGCAATTACAGTTCCAGTTCTCATTTTATTTGCTAAACCAGTTGCTAGACAGGGTCCTTTGATTGCTGAAATGTTAATTTCTTTGTGGCCTTTTTCTTTTAGTAAATTTCTGATTTTTTCAGAAAGAGTGATTAATTCATCATTTTCTACAGCAAGACCTTTTGTAAGCAAAATTATTGGAAGTTTTTTTTTATAATATTTTGAAATTTCATTAGAAAACCATTCAATTCCGACAGAACTTATTGCTGCAACAATCACATCTGTTCCTTTTTCAATTATACTTTTTAAATTTTCAAATCTTTCTACATTAAGTCTTGCAGATAAATTAGTCTTTAATGAAGGGTGATAATTTTTATTTTTTTTAATTCCAGTAATCAATTCATTTTCTAGATGTGTGCCAACTAATGTTACTTCATTATTGTTATCCACACAGGGAACTGTAAAAGCTGATCCCATCGCTCCAGCTCCAATGACTAAAATTTTTTTCATATATTAAATTATGCTAAAGTTTTTCTAATTGCTATTTTCCATCCTTGCAATAAGTTATTTCTTAATGATTTATTTAATTTTGGTGAAAAAACTCTGTCTTTTTTCCATTTGTGTTTTATTTCATTTAACGATTTAAACTCTCCTACTTGGTATCCTGCAAAAAGTGCAACTCCTAAAGCTGTGGTTTCTAATACTCTAGGTCTCACTACATTTAGATTAATAACGTCTGATAAAAATTGAGAAAACCAATTGTTTGATACCATTCCTCCATCAATTTTTACGACTCTAGGATTTAAGCCATCTTTTTTCATTGAATTAAATAAATCATAACTTTGATATGCAACGGACTCTACAGTTGCTCTTACTAAACTTTTCCAATCACTATTTCTTGTTAAGCCTGTTATCAATCCTCTAACATCTGGTCTCCAATAAGGAGCCCCCATACCACTGAAAGCTGGAACTATATAAACACCATCATTATTCTTTTTAGATTTTGCTATTTTTTCTGTTTCGTGGGCATTATTAATTAATTTTACTTTATCTCTAAGCCATTGTACTCCGGCTCCAGCAATAAAAATCGAACCTTCTAAAGCGTAAGTATTTTGCTGATTTAATCTATAACAAATAGTTGTTAATAATTTATTTTTGGAATAGATTTTTTTCAATCCAGTATTCATTATTACAAAAGCACCTGTGCCATAAGTACTTTTAACTGATCCTTTTTCAAAACATGCCTGACCAACCGCAGCTGCTTGTTGATCACCTAAAACGGCTGATATTGGTATTTCTTTTCCAATGATTTTTTTATTTGTGATTCCAAAATCATCAGCAGAATTTTTCACCTCTGGTAAAATAATTTTTGGAATATTTAATTTTCTTAAAATTTCATTGTCCCATTTGTTACTATTTATATTAAATAACATTGTCCTGCTTGCATTAGTAGCTTCGGTTAAATGTTTTTTTCCTTTCGTAAGTTTCCATATTAAAAAAGTATCTACGGTGCCAAATAATAAGTTGTTAGATTTTAATAATTTTTTTGATTCTTTTACGTTTTCTAAAATCCATTTTATTTTTGTTGCAGAAAAATATGGGTCGATAAATAATCCAGTTTTTTTTCTAAAAATTTTTTCATATTTTTTTTTTTTTAAATTTTCACAAAACTTTTGTGTTCTTCTATCTTGCCAAACAATAGCATTATAAACTGGTTTGCCAGTTTTTTTATTCCAAAGGATGGTCGTTTCTCTTTGATTGGTTATTCCTATGCTGATTATATTGCCTTTGAAAAACGAAGCTCTCTTTATAACTTTTTTTAAAACCTTAAGTGTAGTTAACCATATTTCATTTGGATTATGTTCTACCCAACCATTTTTTGGAAAATACTGTTTAAATTCAAACTGTGACGTAAATTTTATATTGCCTTTGATATCAAATAAAATTGCTCTTGTTGAGGTGGTACCTTGATCAATAGCGACTAAAAATTTCTTCACAATTTTAATCTATACCAAGATGTTTTTTTCTTTTCTCTACCCAAGTTCTAATTAAATTATCAAATATTAAACCTATAAAAGCAACACAAATCCCAAGAGTAAATCCAATGCCAGCTCCCTTTTTATCTGATAATGCTTTTAGGATATATTGACCTAAATCTTCTGTTCCAATAAACGCTCCTATTATTACCATAAACAATGCAAATACGATTGTTTGATTTAAACCAAGCATCATATGAGGAAAAGCCAAAGGAAATTCTATTTTGGTTAATCTTTGGAATTTATTTACTCCTGACATTGTTGCTGCATCATGCAAACCAATTGGAACACTTCTAAGACCTTCAATAGTATACCTTGTTGCAGGTATTGTCGCATAGACTATAACAGCAATCAAAACTGATGTATCAGTTATACCAAAAAGCATCATAACTGGAATTAAATAAACAAAAGATGGGAATGTTTGAAAAATATCACAAACTGCCAACATAAAATTAGTAGAATGTTTATTCTGAAAACATAAAGTTCCAACTGTAAATCCAATTATGCAAGATATAACGACTCCAAATGTTGCCATGTATGCTGTAACTAAGGCTCTATCCCACCATGGACTTAAAGCTATAAATAACGTTAATCCACAAACAACTAAAGCTGAACGAATTCCTCCAATCAAATATCCAGCTCCAACAACTAAAACCAATGTGGCAACCGCAGGCATTCTTAGGTATAAAGCTCTCATTGGCTGAAGCACGTCTTGTATTAACCATGTATTAAATGCTTTTATATAAACAAAGAACGTATCGAAAATCCAGTCAACTCCCTTATTCCAAAAATCTGCTGTTGATATTCCTTTGTTGTGTGGAACTTCAAATAAATAATTAAAAGTACCTTTGAACAAAAAAGTTCCAATATAAGCAAGTATAATTCCTATAATTACTGTTGCAGCAAAAAATAAAATATTTTTATTTCTTTGAAAGAATGTCAGATTACCAAAATAATCTGTTTGTTTGTTTGCCCAGGCCAAAGACATTTTATCTAGGAGAATTGCAATTAAACTAATACACAATCCAGCTTCTAAAGCTAAACCTATATTGAGTTGGTTTAAGGCTAGCAATAAATTAAATCCTAATCCTTTTGCGCCTATAAATGCAGAAATAACAGCCATAGAAAAACAAACCATGATGACTTGGTTTACTCCAATTAAAATATCTCTTCTTGCAGTTGGAATTAATACTTTAAACATTAGTTGCCAATTATTACATCCGCTCATTCTACCAGCTTCAATAACTTCTGGTGGTATTGCCCTTAAACCTAATATAGTTAATAATATCATTGGAGGAACAGCAACAACCATAGTTATAATTACTGCAGCATGATCACCAACTCCAAAAAGAACAAGCGCAGGAACCAATACCGCGTATTGTGGCATTGTTTGCATAACCAAAAGTATTGGATATAAAGCTTTCTCAACACGTTTACTTTTAAATGCCGCTATACCTAAGCCTAAGCCAAAAATAAATGATAGTGGTGCTGCAACTAGTATAAAAGAAAGAGTTTGCATCGAAGGTTTCCATTGACCAAATATAGAAATGTAAACCATAACTAAACCGGCAAACAAAGCTAGACCTTTGCCACTTAGATTATAAGCAAGTATCGCTGAACCCGCGGCAACGATAGTCCATGGTAGACCTGGTAGCTCTGCCCAAGGGTTTTTGTCTATCCAATCCCAGCTTGTAAATGCAACAACAGTTTCAAGTCCACCTAATAAAATCTCTCTAATCAGCTCTATTAGAAACGTCATAAAAGCAGTTAAATTTCTACTTATTTGTAAAACCAAAGGTCGGGTTTTGAATTCTTGAGTATCTTCGTTCCAAAACTCTATTGGCATCCATTCGTTCATTAAGAAAAATAATGAATCATTTATCCAAATAGGTAGCCATCCGAGTAATGGGGGCAGTCTCCAAAAGACATTAAAAGCATAATATCTTACTTCTTTACCAAGAAAAACGTAAGAACTTTGGTTCGGGTCTTTAACAAATTCTGCTTGGCCTCTTATAAATTTATATGTTTCGGGAACATCAATTGCGAAGCATAAAGCAAAAAATACAGTTAATAAAAATAACCATTGAAATAACTTTGGATATTTTTTTATAAATTCCATGATTTAATTATTATTTTTTCTTCCTCCAAAAACTGTATTAATTATTTTTGTGGGATTAATAGAACCTACAATTTTATTGTTATTATCTATAACTGCTACTGTTTTTTCTTGAGTTAAAATTTTTTCAGCAACATTTTCAATAATTTCATCCCTTAAAACTTTTAAATCGCCAATATTTTCATTGGTAGATGGATCCATTACATCCTCTATTAATAAAACTTTTTCTCTAGGTACTTCTTCAGTAAATTTTCTTACATACTCAGTTGCTGGATTTAAAACAATATTTGCAGGCGTGTCTAACTGTTCAATTATACCATCTTTCATAATTGCAATACGATCTGCAAGTTTTAATGCTTCATCAAAATCGTGTGTAATAAACATAATTGTTTTTTGTAATTTATCTTGTAGTCTTAAAAATTCATCCTGCATTTCTTTTCTAATTAATGGATCTAATGCAGAAAAAGGTTCGTCTAAAAACCAAATATCAGGTTCAACAGCTAATGATCTAGCAATTCCTACTCTTTGTTGTTGTCCTCCAGAAAGTTCTCGTGGAAAATAATTTTCTCTTCCGTCAAGCCCAACAAGTTTAACCATATCCATTGCTTTGCTAATGCTATCTTCGGTTTTAATTCCCTTAATCTGAAGTGGAAAGGCAATATTTTCTACAACTGTTTTATGGGGAAGAAGAGCAAAACTCTGAAAAACCATTCCCATTTTATTTCTTCTAAGCTCAATTAGTTCTTTATTGTTCAATTGAAGTAAATCTTGACCTTCTATAAAAATTTTTCCATCTGTTGCATCAGTTAGTCTAGAAATACATCTTAGCAAAGTTGATTTACCTGATCCGGACAAACCCATTACAACTAACATTTCTCCTTTTGAAACCTCAAATGAAGCATTATTAACACCTACAATGCATCCATTTTCTTGAAAAGTTTTTGCGTCTACATTGCCATTTGAATCTTGAAGCATTTTTTTGGCATTTTCTCCAAAAATTTTATAAACAGACTCACATTTAATTACTGGATTAGACATAAATTTATAATCAAGTTATACGAAATTAAGGTAAAATAAAATCTATATAATTTATTCTTTTTCCTCCCTAAAAATTTTTAATAAAATACACTCTTGTATCAATACCTGTGCTTAAAAAACTTAAAACCTCTCCACTAACATTTGCTGTTTTGTTTACTCCGACATTAGCACCACTTACAGTGTAACCGGCAAAACATTTGTTTTTATCTTTGTCCCATTTAACGAACGTATCATCAATTTTATTACCATTGATGGTATATAATTCGTAAGCTTTATAATTTAAAAAATGAGCAGCCATAATAGCACGTTGAGGGATAAGTTTTGTTGCATTGCAAACTGCTTCGTATAATTCGTCCGTTAATTTATATTTATCTGTTCCATCAAAGGTTACTAGAATACCTGAAGGAAGTTTTGATATAAGTGCATTAAGTTTTCTTTCTTGAACTATTCTTTCTTCTTCTAATTTCATTTTTTCAATTAATTCATCTCCTCCGCCCCAAAAAATATTTAAGATACTAAAAGATAAAATTATAATAAGTGTTAAAACAAGAAGACCACCAAATTGCTTTGTTGTTTCGGGGAGCTCTTTTAACCTATTTATGTAATTATTTTTTAGCATTATTATAATTATTCTTGCAATTTTCCATTAACCCAAGTGCCTGTTTTTTCTATACCACCAGATTCAGTAAAGGTTCCTTTTCCATTCATAAAACCATTGGCCCATTCTCCAACATAAGTTGCTCCATTTGGAAAAGTTAAAGTGCCTTGTCCACTCCATTCGCTATTCTTGAATTCACCTTTATAAATATATCCATTAGGCCAAGTTTCTACTCCTTGGCCATGTTTTTTTGTGTTAACCCACTCGCCTTCATAAGTTGTTTTATCTGTATAAACCCACTTACCATAGCCATTTTC
>CACPLE010000011.1 GCA_902634695.1 uncultured Pelagibacteraceae bacterium | reverse complement strand
TAGAATTAAAAGAAAGGTTATTAATTTTATAGATGAAAGTTATAATTCCAATCCTTTGTCAGCAAATACTGCGATAAAAAATTTCGATTTAATAAAAAAAGGATCAAATAAAACAAATCTTTTGTTAAGTGATATGTTGGAATTAGGAAAACATTCAAAAAAATTACATGAAAAATTGGCCATATGTATAAATTCTTCAAAAATAGACAATGTGTACGTATACGGTAAGAACATTAAACATACTTTTAAAAAAATAATACTTAAAAAAAGAGGTTCAATTTTAAAAGATAAAAATGCAATTATTAGTTTGATTAAAAACAATATTAATAATAATGATTATTTGATGATTAAAGGTTCCAATTCCACTGGTCTTAATAGAATAGCAAATGATATAAAAAAAGGAAATTTTAATGCTTTATAAATTTATTTTAAGCTATGTAGATATTTTTTCTTTTTTAAATGTTTTCAAATATTTAACTGTAAGAACTGGGCTTGGAATGTTTACATCTTTGTTTGTGGTATTTCTTATAGGAACTCCTTTTATAAATTTTTTTTCCGCAAAACAAATAACAAATCCAATTAGACAAGATGGTCCTGATGATCATATAATAAAAAAAATTGGAACACCAACTATGGGAGGTGTATTAATTCTTTTAGGCTTGTTTACAGGTGTTTTGCTTTGGTCAGATTTATCCAATCCTTATATTTGGGTATTAATATTTTTTGTAGCGAGTTTTGGATTATTAGGTGCGTATGATGATTATAAAAAAATTAAATTTAATAATTCATCAGGAGTTTCTTTTAAATTTAAAATAATTATTCAAGTAATAATTGCAATCCTGGGAACTTTATTACTAACTAATTTTGCAGAACATTCTGATTTAAGAAATTTATATTTTCCATTTTTTAAAAATTTATTAATAAATTTAGGATGGTTCTTTATTCCATTTTCAGTTTTTATAATTGTCGGATCTTCCAATGCTGTTAATTTAACTGATGGTTTAGATGGCTTAGCAACTGTTCCAGTAATTCTTGTAGCTTTTTGTTTTGCTTTCATTAGTTATGTGACTGGAAATATTTTTTTTTCGGAATATCTTCAGATACCTTACATCGAAGGAGTAGGAGAAGTTTCTGTTTTTTTGGGATCAGTTATAGGAGCGTGTTTAGGATTTCTTTGGTTTAATGCACCACCAGCTAAAATCTTTATGGGTGACACAGGATCATTAGCTCTAGGAGGCTCACTTGGAGCAGTTGGAATAATCACCAAACATGAAATAGTTCTGGCAATTACTGGAGGTCTTTTTGTTCTTGAAGCAGTTTCAGTTATTGTTCAGGTTTTTTCATACAAACTTACTGGTAAAAGAGTTTTTAAAATGGCTCCAATCCACCACCATTTTGAAAAAAAAGGTTGGGCAGAATCAACAGTCGTTATTAGATTTTGGATTATAGCAATTATTTTAGCAATGATTGGTCTTGCTACTTTAAAACTAAGATGATGAGTCTTTCAAAAAAGGTTTTTCAAAAAAAAAAAATTCTTATATATGGTTTAGGGAAGACAGGTATATCTAGCTATAATTATTTAAAAAACAATAATAAAATTATTCTCTATGATGATAACAAAAAAGTTTTTAGAAACAGTAAATTACAAAAACTTTATTTAAGAGAAAAAAAAATAAAACAAATCAATTTCGATTATATCGTTATTAGCCCTGGCATTGATGTGAATAATTGTAACTTAAAAAATTATCTTAAAATAAATTCAAAAAAAATAATTACAGACTTAGATATATTTTACGCCGATCATTCAAAAAATAAAATTGTTGCAATTACTGGTACAAATGGAAAATCAACTACAGCCAAACTTTTATATTTAATATTAAAAAAACATAAAATAGACACAAGACTATGTGGAAATATAGGAAACCCAATATTAAAAGAAAAAAAAATAAAATCTAAAACTTTTTTTGTTATTGAGACTTCATCTTATCAAATAGCATATAGTAAATTTTTTAAGGCAAATTATGCGTTTATTTTAAACATATCCCCAGACCATTTGGAAAGACATGGTTCAATAGAAAATTATATTAGCGCAAAATTTAAACTAATTACACAACAAACAAAAAAAGATTTTGCATTTATTAATTACAAGGATAAGTATTTAAAAAAAAAGAT
The DNA here is from genome assembly GCA_902634695.1 of uncultured Pelagibacteraceae bacterium. Lineage (GTDB taxonomy): Bacteria > Pseudomonadota > Alphaproteobacteria > Pelagibacterales > Pelagibacteraceae > Pelagibacter. The sequence goes on along the minus strand of CACPLE010000011.1, from coordinate 25,240 downwards.
TAAAAGTAGTAAAATTTTATCAAAAATAACTAAAATAACACAAAATCAAATTATAAATTTTAAAAAAAAAATTAAAAATCCTTATTTTTTATCAAATTCAAATTTAGAAAATTTATCTTTCATTATTTCTCTGTGTAGTAGATTAAATTTACAAACTAACAAAATAATTAACATAATAAATAATTTTAAAGGATTAAAATATAGACAAGAAATTATTCACAAAAATAGCAATGTCACAATAATTAACGATTCAAAAGCAACAAGTTTTTCTTCAAGTGCAAATATTCTTAAATCTTTAAAAAGAGTTTTTTGGTTAGTGGGCGGAATGAATAAATTAGGAGATAAATTTAAATTAAACAAAAAAGATTGCAAACATATAAATGCTTATATATTTGGAAAAAATAAAAAATTTTTTACTAAACAATTTAGAAATAAAGTATCATATTGTTGCTTTAAAACTCTTGAAAGTGCATTCAAACAGATATTGAAAGATATAAATAATAAAAAAGAATATTCTCATAAAACCATTTTATTCAGTCCATCAGCTGCCTCTTTTGATAGTTTTAAAAATTTTGAAGAAAGAGGTGATTACTTTAATTTCTTATTAAAAAAGTATAAAGTTAAGAAAATCATTAATGCAATTAAATAGTTTATTTTACAAATCCTATTACCATTGGTGGAAAAATATTGATAAAACTATTTTGTTTACGATAGTTATATTATTTAATTTAGGTTTATTTTTTTCTCTAGCATCAACATCTTTAATTGCCTCCGATGCTTTAAATACCAATAGTTATTATTTTTTTATTAAACATTTGTTGTTTGTAATTTTTGGTATTTTTTTTTTAATTTTCTTTTCATCGCTTAAAAGTGAAGATTTGTTAAAGATTTCAAGATTGATATTTATATTATTATTAATCTCATTAATTTTAGTGCCTTTTTTTGGAACAGAAGTGAAAGGTTCTAGAAGATGGATAGAGGTATCGTTTTTACCTAGATTTCAACCAATAGAACTTTTAAAACCTTTTTTAATTGTAATTTTTGCATCAATTTTAAATTATGAAAACAATAAAAATATTTATTATAAAATTTTTTTAAGTTTTTTGATACTTGCTCCAATTCTCATTCTTTTAATTCTGCAACCAGATGTTGGACAAACTTTATTAATTCTACTTTCATGGTTAAGTCTAATTTTTATTTCAGGAATAAATTTAATTGTATTTTTTGCTTCTTTTATTTTATTTTGTTTTTTATTAATAGGTGCTGTTTATATTTTTCCAGATAAATTTGGATATATTATTGCAAGACTAAAAACTTTTTTTGACCCCTCTTCAGGAAATAATTATCAATCAGAAAAAGCATCAGAAGCAATTATTAATGGAGGTTTTTTCGGAAAAGGAATTGGAGAAGGAACTTTAAAAAACCGTGTACCAGAAGCACATACGGATTATATTGTATCTGTAATTTCGGAAGAGTTTGGTGTTTTGTTTATAATAATATTAATGATTATTTTTTTATTCTTTGTTTACCAGGTATTCAAGAGACTATATTCTCAAGAAAGTAATCTATCAAAACTTATTTTGGTTGGGTCTATGTCAATTATATTATTGCAAACACTTATTCATATAGGAGTTAACATTAGGATGTTTCCAACAACAGGAATGACTCTTCCTTACATAAGTTATGGTGGTTCTTCTATAATTAGTATCTCAATTTTATCAGGAATTATTCTAAATTTTACAAAAAGAAAAGTAGACAATTAAATGAAAAAAAAAATATTAATTAGTACAGGCGGATCTGGTGGTCATGTAATTCCTGCTATTTCATTTTATGATCACTTTAAGGAAAATTTTGATGTGCTTATGACTTCTGATAAAAGAGGTTCTAATTTTATAAATGACAATAAATATGAATATAAAATTATTGAAGCTCCAAGAATTAAACTAACTTTATTAAATTTACCTTTGACTTTAATAAAAATAATTATTTCTACTTTTAAATCGATCTTATTTCTTAGAAATAAAAATATAGATATTTTATTAGGAACTGGGGGGTATATGTCCGTCCCAATATGTTTAGCGGCCAAAGCATTAAATATCAAAATTTATCTATTTGAACCAAATATGGTTATTGGAAGAGCTAATAAGTTTTTATTAAAATTTTGTAAAAAAATATTTTGCTATTCAGAAAAAATTAAAAACTTCCCAAAAAAATACAATAACAAAATTTATGTAATTGATAATTTATTAAGAAAAGAAATATACAATATTTCTAATAATAAGAATGTGGATATGGATAATATTTTTAAACTTTTAATAGTTGGAGGAAGCCAAAGTGCTCAATTTTTTAATGATAATTTAAAAAGCTCAATAATCAATCTATCAAAAAACTGTAATTTAAAAGTATATCATCAAACTAGTTTACTTGATCAAAGTGGGTTAGAAAAATTTTATAATAATAATAAAATAAAACATGAATTATTTAATTTTAATGAAAAACTTTATGATTTTATTAATGAATCAAATTTAGCTATAACAAGAGCGGGAGCATCAACTTTAGCTGAATTAGCTTTTTTTAAGGTTCCATTTATTACCATTCCCTACAAGCATGCTACAGATAATCACCAGCTAGAAAATGCTATAAATTATGAAAAAAGAGGTTGTTGTTGGTTATTACAAGAAGAAGCATTTAATCAGAACAAATTGACGACACTTTTACTTAACATTATTAACAAAAGAGAGAGTTATTTAGAAAAAAAAAAATGTTTAGAAAAATTTAGTTATAAAAATAATTGGAACAGTATAAATGAAAAATTAATTAAATCTTTAAATGAAAATTGAGTTAGCAAAAACAGAAATAATACATTTTGTTGGTATAGGAGGTATAGGGATGAGTGGACTGGCCAGTATTATGCATGACTTGGGCTTTAAGGTGCAAGGAAGTGATTTAAATATAAATAAAAACATTGAAAGATTAAAAAAAAAAAAAATTAAAATTTATTTAGGACATAACAAAAAAAATGTTACCAACTCAACTATATTAGTAGTTTCATCTGCGATAAAAAAGTCAAATCCAGAAATATTTCTTGCAAAAAAGAAAAATCTTCCAATTTATAAAAGAGGCGACATGCTTGCTCATATAGTTTCACTATTAAACAGAAATATAGTGGTTGCTGGATCTCACGGAAAAACGACAACAACTTCATTAATTTCTGGAATTTTTAGTAGGACAAAACTTGATCCAACAATAATTAATGGAGGCGTTCTCAATTCTTTTAATAATTCTGCAAAACTTGGAAAAAGTGATTGGTGCATCTTAGAGTCCGATGAGTCCGATGGGAGTTTTGTTAAAGTGTCCCCAACTTATTCAATTATAACTAATATTGATCAAGAACACATGGATTACTATAAAAATATGGATAATTTAAAAAAGTTATTTATTAAATTTATTGAAAAAACACCTTCATTTGGAAAGTCATTTATTTGTTTAGATGATAAAAACAATCAAGAAATAATTAAAAATATTAAAATTAAAAATTTTCACACCTATGGTTTTACTAACAATTCTCAATTTTGTATAAAAAAAGTTTTTCAATTAAAAGAATTTTCAAAGTTTGATATAAATGTAAATATTCCTGGTAAAAAAAATTATTCAATTAAAAACATTATAATTCCTCTGTTAGGATTTCATAATATTAGAAACGCAACCGCAGCAGTTGCAGTTGCTAAAACTATAGGAATTTCATCTAAAATAATTAAAGAAGCTCTAAAAGAATTTAAAGGCGTTCAAAGAAGATTTAATAAAATTTTTACATATAAAAAAGCAACTTTTTTTGACGATTATGCTCACCACCCAACAGAAATAAATGAATTATTAAATGGGGTAAAAAAAGTTTATAAAAAGGAAGAAATTGTATGTATTTTTCAACCACATAGAATATCTAGGGTCAAAAATTTAAAAAATGAATTTAGTTTGTCATTTAAGAATGCCAATAAGGTTATACTTTGTCCCATTTATTCAGCAGGTGAAAAAATAAAATTGGGATTTGATTACATTAATTTTGCAAAACAAATATCTAAAAATTCAAAAGTGACTGTATTTTTAGTAAAAAATGAAATTGAATTATCAAAATATATAAAACAAAATATTTTTGACAACCAAATAGTAATAGGAATGGGAGCAGGATCAATATCAAACTGGATAAGAAATTTACCAAATTTAATCTGATGTCAAAAAATAATTTAAAAATATTTTCTGAAAAAGTTAATGGAACTTTATTATTTGATTACAATTTAAAAAAAACTAATTGGTTTAATATTGGTGGAAATGCCAAGGCATTTTTTAAACCTGAAAATTTAAAAGATTTAATTTTTTTTTTAAAAAATTTTGGAAATAAGGAAAAAATTTTCATTTTAGGTGCTGGATCCAATATTTTGATTAAAGATCAAGGTTTTGATGGAGTTGTTATTAAATTAGGAAAAGACTTTTCAAAAATATCAATATTACCAAATAAAGTCATTATAGCGGGAAGCGCACTAACTGATAAAAAAGTTGCGGAATTTGCATCTGAGAATGAAGTTGGAGGACTTGAGTTTTTATCCTGCATTCCTGGAAGCATAGGAGGCGGTATCAGAATGAACTCAGGTTGCTTCGGAAAAGAATTTAAGGATGTTTTATTATCTGTGCAAGCGATTGATAGAAATGGCAAAGTTTTAACCATTCCTTCTTCCAAAATACTTTTTGAGTATAGAAAAAATAATTTACCTAAGGATTTAATTTTTTTAAGCGCATCATTTAAGGGAGATTTTAAAAAAAAAGAAGATTCAATAAAATACATAGAAATTCTAAAAAAAGAGAAAGAAAAAGCACAACCAACCAAAGTAAAAACTGGAGGAAGTACTTTTAAAAATCCTATAGATCAAACACAAGAGAAAGTATGGAAATTGATTAAATCTTCTGTGCCCAACAATATATCTTTTGGAGATGCAACTATTTCAGAAAAACATTCAAATTTTTTTGTAAATAAAAAAAATGCTTCCTACAAAGATATGAAAAAATTAATTGATTTTGTTAAAATGAACGTAAAAAAAAAAAAAGATATAAATTTAGATCTTGAGATAGAAATAGTTGGCTAAGAATGAAAAAAATTTTGATTTTAGGAGGTGGATTTTCAAAAGAAAGAGAAATAAGTTTAATTACTGCTAAAAGTGTATTTAAAGCTCTTAAAAAAAATAAATACAAAGCGGTTATATGTGAGCCGGATGGTAAATTAATCGAAAAAATTAAAAGTTTTAAGCCACATGTTGTTTTTAATGCTTTGCATGGAAGGTTTGGAGAAGATGGTTATATCCAAGCAATATTAGAAAGTTTAAAAGTGAAATACACACATTCTGGTGTTTTAGCTTCACACATAGCGATGGACAAAGAATCTTCAAAAAAAATTTTTTTGAAAAATAAAATCACAACGCCAAAATTTATTAAATATGAATTTAATAAAAAAAATACAAAGGGTAAAAAAATATTAGCTCAAATAAAAAAAAAACTGAAATTTCCTGTAGTTATTAAACCAATAAATGAAGGGTCTAGTGTAGATGTATACATTTGTAATGAAAAAAATTTATTAAAAAATTTAAAAAAATTATCATTTTACAAAGATATTTTAATAGAACAATTTATTGGTGGAAGGGAAATTCAAGTTGCAATATTAGGCAAAAAAAAACTTGGTGCAATTGAATTAATACCTAAAAGGAAATTTTATGATTATCAGGCAAAGTATAATTCAAAAGCAAGAACCAAACATGTGATTCCTGTAAAAATTAAAAAAAAAGATTTAACAAAAGTTTTAAATATAGCGCTTAAGGCTCACAATCTTATTGGATGTAAAGGAGTTACAAGGTCTGATTTTAAATTTTATAAAAGAAAATTTTATTTATTAGAAACTAATACACAACCAGGAATGACCAACCTTTCTTTGGTGCCGGAAATTGCAGCATATTCAGGCATGAGTTTTTCTAAACTAATCGAATGGATTATAAAAGATGCTTCGATTCATAGATAAAAAATTAAAATTATTGTTATATTTTTTTTTGTTTATGCTATTGAGCACACAAATTACTAAAAATAAAACTTACGATAATATTTTTTTTGCTGAAGTTGATAATATTATTGTTGAAGGTCTTTCTGATAAAAATAATAAAAAAATTCAAAATAGTCTGAAGTATTTAATTTCAGAAAACATTTTTTTTATAAAAGAGAGTGAATTTCAAAATATTTTAAATAAAAATAACTTGGTTCATTCTTTTTATATAAAAAAAATATATCCTAATTTGATTAAAGTAGAAATCTATCAAACAGATTTTTTAGCTGTTACAATTAAAAATAATAAAAAGTTTTATATAGGTTCAAATGGCAAATTAATTTCCCAAGAAGAAGTTGAAAAAATTAATTATGAGCTACCATATGTTTATACAAAGAGTAATTATGTAAGCTTTATAAAATTAAAAAAAATTATTGATCAATCGGAATTTAATTTTGAAGAAATTAGTTCATTTTATTTTTTTCCAAGCGACCGATGGGATTTTAAAACCAAAGATGGCTTTGTAATTAAACTTCCAAAAGAAAATATAGCCAAATCTTTAAAAATAGCATCACTAATAAAATCAAATGAAAAATTTAAAGAAAAAAAAATTATCGATTTAAGAATTTCATCTAATATAATTTTATCAAATGAGTGAAAAAAATTTTGATATATTTTTAGAATTTAATTATTCTAAATTAAATTTAGCTGCATTTAGTAAAATTAACGGAAAATTAGAATATTATAAGGTAGTAGATTACAGCTCCTTTTTTCATAGTAACGATGAATTAAATTTTGAAAAAATACACAAATTAGCTGAAGAAAATATTATCGAAATAGAAAAATCCATTGGTGAATTTGTTAGAGATGTTTATTTAATAATTGAAACACCAGAGAATATGTCAATAAAATTTTCTGTTAAAAAAAATTATGATGGAAAAAAAATTTCTAAAGATGATGCCACGTACTTAATTCAAGATGCCAAACAGCAAATTTTAAAATCAAATATTGATTATAAAATAGTTCATATTATAGTTGAAAAATATATTTTGAATAATATTGATTACAAATTTTTACCAACTGATAAGAAATCTGATAATTTCTCAATTGATATAAATTTTATTTGTTTTCCAAAAGATTTAATATCTAGTTTTGAAAAGTTATTCTTTAAGCAACAAATTTCTATTAATCGTTTTATTTGTTCTAATTATTTAAAAAAATTGGATTTTTTTAACAATGACAATAAAATTTGTGTGCACGCAAAAAATGTAATTGATGGAAAAAATAAACAAGAAGTTGCAATAATACAAAAAAATCGTAAAAAAACAGGTTTTTTTGAAAAATTATTCCATCTTTTTAAATAAGATTTGTATTTTCTCGTAACATTTCTTGTTTTTAATTAGTTAAAAAACATCACTATAAAATTGGCATGTCGGCACTTAGTCAAAAAACAATAAACAAAACAATATTAATAAGTGGTATTGGTTTGCATACTGGTCAGAAAGTAAATATAAAAATCAAACCAGCTGAGCCTAACTCAGGAATAGTGTTTAAAAGAATTGATTTGAAAAATAACAACTATGTTATTCCAGGTGTTTTTAATGTTACCAACACAAGTTTTTGTACAACTGTAACAAATGAATTTGGAGTTAGCGTTTCAACAATAGAACATTTAATGGGAGCACTATTTTGCACGGGAATTGATAATGCATTAATTGAAATTGACTCACAAGAAGTTCCTATTTTAGACGGATCAGCAAAACAGTTTGTTGAAAATATAAATCTATCAGGCATCAGAGATAGCAATGTGCCAATAAAAATTATAAAAATAGAAAAGAAAGTTTCAATATCCGATGGTGATAAATTCATATCTATTGAACCAAATAAAATTAGTTTAGATATTGATTTTGAAATTAAATACAAAAATGAATTTATAGGAAATCAAAGAAATGCAGTGAATGTTTACGAATCAGATTTGAGCGAAATATATAATTCAAGAACATTTTGCTTATATGAAGATGTTGAAAAACTTAAAAAAATGAATCTCGCTAGAGGTGGAACTTTAGAAAATGCAATTGTTGTAAAAGAAAATAAAATTTTAAATAATGAAGGGCTAAGAAATAAAAAAGAATTTGTTAATCATAAAATATTAGATTGTATTGGAGATTTATATCAATGTGGTTATAAAATTATTGGAAAAGTTATTTGTTCTCAAGGTGGACACAATCTAACAAATAAATTGTTAAGATCGGTTTTGGAAAATAAAGATAATTTTACCGTACTAGAAATAAAAGAAAAAAATATCCCACACTCACTTATAAATCGAAAATACTTAAGATCGATAGCATAAAAGTTTAGAATTTTTAAGAATATCTGTTAAAAATAACTCATGAAAATTTTTTCAAGATTTGCATTAATTATCATAATTGTATTTATTGTTTCCTGTTCAAAAAAAGAAGAAAAGATTTCAATCATAAAAGAAAAAGAATTAAATTTACAAATGATTGATGCTTACAAAGAAGGGGTTAAAGCATTTGAAGAAGGAGATGCTTTGTTTGCAGCTAAAAAATTTAATGAAGCGGAGATACTTTTTCCTCAATCTGAATGGGCATCGAGATCAATATTGATGGCCGCATATTCTTATTATAGTCAAGATTATTATTATGATGCAATTTCAGAATTGGAAAGATTTATTAATAAATTTCCAAAACATGAAAATTTGAATTATGCGCATTTTTTATTAGCAATATGTTATTATGAACAAATAGTTGATGAAAAAAAAGATTTAGGACCTTTGTTGAACGCTCAAAAAGAATTTAATTTTGTTGTAATTAATTACCCTGATTCAGATTTTGCTTTAGACGCAAAGTTTAAGTTAGATTTAATTAATGATATTTTGGCATCAAAAGAAATTTTTGTAGGAAGATATTATATGAAAAGAGAAAAATGGATTGCTGCCATAAATAGATTTAAAGAAGTTGTAGAAAAATATGATACTACTATTTATATTGAAGAGGCGCTCCACAGACTTGTTGAACTACATTATAGAATAGGCTTAATAGATGAAGCAAAAAAATATGCAACCTTACTTGGATATAATTACCAATCTAGCAAATGGTATGAAGCAACATATGTTATTTTTAATAAAGAATATGAAAGTCCAACTAGTAAAATTAAGAAAAAAAAGGGAAATTTTATCATCAGGAAATTTAAATCACTTTTTGAAATGTAATGAATATTATTTCAATAAAAAAGGATTACTTAAATAAAATAAAATTATTAAATAAATATAATAGATTTTATTATGACAATAGTAATCCCAAAATTACCGATGAAGAGTACGATAAATTAAAAAAAGAAATAATTAAAATTGAAGAAAAATATCCAAATTTAAAAGTAAAAGACTCACCTTCATTAAAAATTGGATTTAAGCCTTCAAAAAATTTTAAAAAAATTAAACATAAAATTCCCATGCTTTCATTGGCAAATGCATTTGATAAAGAAGATTTAAAAAATTTTCAAAAAAAAATACTAAATTTTTTGAGCTTAAGAGAAAACTCAGAAATAGAATATTGTGCTGAGCCAAAAATAGATGGAATTTCGGCTTCGCTAATATATAAAAAAGGAATTTTTACAACAGGGCTTTCCAGAGGAGATGGAATTGAAGGGGAGGATATTACTAATAATTTAAAAACCATAGAAGATATTCCAAAAAAAATAAAATCAAAAAATTTTCCAGATGAAATTGATATTAGAGGAGAGGTTTTTATTACTAAAAGTGATTTTAAACAAATAAAAGAAAAATTTGCAAACCCGCGAAATGCAGCGTCAGGATCCTTAAGACAAAAAAATCCTGAAGAAACTAAAAAAATTCCATTAAAGTTTATAGCATATACTTTTGGCTATATGGTTAATGGTAATATAAAAACGCAATCAGATTTTTTATATAATTTAAATCTTTGGGGATTCAAAATTAGTGAATACAATAAAAAAATTCATGGTATAGAAAGTTTGAATATTTTTCATAAAAAATTTGAAGAAAAAAGATACACGTTAGACTACGATATTGACGGACTTGTTTATAAAGTCAACAAATTTGAATTACAGAAAAGATTGGGATTTGTTGCAAACGCACCAAGATGGGCAATAGCACATAAGTTTTCTGCAAATAGCTCAATTTCTAAAATTATAAGTATTGAAATTCAAGTCGGAAGGACAGGAGCGCTTACACCTGTTGCAAAAATTGAACCAGTAAATATTGGCGGTGTAGTAGTCTCTAATGCGACTTTACATAACGAGGACGAGATAAGCAGAAAAGATATTAGAGTCAATGATACTGTTAAAGTTGAAAGAGCAGGCGATGTAATTCCACATGTAATTTCTGTAGACAAAACTAAAAGATCAACAAATTCAAAAAAATATCTTTTTCCCCAAAGATGTCCTTCATGTGGCTCAAGGACTGTAAAAGATTTTAATGAATCAACAAAAAAATATGACGCTATAAGAAGATGTATTAATGAAAATTTTAAATGTGAAAAAATTGCTATAGAAAATTTAAAACACTTTGTATCCAAAGAAGCATTAAATATAGATGGTTTTGGGAAAAAAATAGTTGAGAAATTTTGGGAGCTTAATTTAGTTAAATTGCCCCAGGATATCTTTAGTTTAGATTATAGTAAAATAGAAAAATTAGAGGGTTGGGGAAGATTGTCTGTTTCGAATTTAAAATATTCGATAGAAAAATCAAAAAAAATAAGTCTAGAAAGGTTTATATATGCTCTTGGTATTAGACACATAGGCCAGGAAAATGCAAAACTTTTAGCCCAACACTTAAAAAGTATAGAAAACTTTCATGAGTTATCGAAAACTGATAATATTAATATTTTACTAAATATTGATGGGATTGGAGAAGCTCAAATAAAATCAATTGAAACTTTTTTTTCGAATAAAACTAATATTTTAATAATAGAAAAATTAATAAAAAATATGAAAATTTTTAACATTATGCCATCGAGAAAAGATGGTATTTTAAAAAATAAAAATTTTATGTTTACTGGAAAGTTGAAAGAAATAAGCAGAGCAGAAGCCAAATCTTTAGTTGAGCAAAATTCAGGAAAAATAATAAGCAATGTTAATAATAAACTTAACTATTTAGTTATAGGAGAAAAACCAACTAATAAAAAAGTTAAAAAAGCTCAAGAATTAAATATTAAAATACTTACTCAATATGAATGGCTTCGGATGCTAAAAAAGATTAGTTAACCATTTTTTTTCAGCACTATTTAAGAATTTTGATATCTTTGAATAAACATTTAGATTGTATTTAACTAGGTAATTCTTTTCTTTAGCATTTAATAAATTAAAGTTAATAAGTTCCTTTTCAATAGGAGCCAAGGTTAAATTTTTAAAACGTAATTTATTATTAATTTTTTTTATGAAGACTAAATTTTCTATTCTAATTCCATAATATCCTTTTTTATAATATCCTGGTTCATTGCTAACAATCATTCCTTCTGCAAGTTTAACTGTGTTAATTTTTGTTATAGATTGAGGACCTTCATGAACATTAGAAAAAAAACCAACGCCATGTCCGGTTCCATGTTCGTAATCAAGGCCATCTTTTTTTAAAAATTGTCGTGCCCTTCTATCAATTTTTTTTCCTGTATTAAATTTATTTATGTCGGTTGTAGCAACTGCAATGTGTCCTTTTAATACTTTTGTAAAATTATTTTTAATAGAATCTTTTTGTTTAGAAAAACAGATGGTTCTTGTTACGTCGGTAGTTCCATATTTATATTGTCCGCCTGAATCGCATAAAAAAATATCATTTTTTTTTATAGATTTGGTAGATTTTTTAGATGCTCTATAGTGAACTATTGCCCCGTTAGATCCTGTACCTGCTATTGTATTAAAGCTAGGAAATAAATAGTTTTTATTATGTTTTCTAAATTTTTCTAATTTATTTTGAGCATCAACTTCAGTTATTTTTTTTTTATTAATATTTTTTATCCAATATATAAATTTAGTTAATGCAACTCCGTCCTCAATATGTGCATTGATCATATTTTTAATTTCAGATGAGTTTTTAATTGATTTTAATTTATAGCAGGGATCATTATTATTAACTATTATAAATTTTGATCTAATTATTTTTTCATTTAGAATTGAGCATGACAAAGAATCAATTATAAATTTATTGCCTTTTAATTTATTAATTAAATTTTTTAAATTTTTAGGATTAGTAATTTGATTTTTTGATATTTTTTTTTGACGAATTATTTGAGATACCTTTTCTTTTTCAGTAATTAAAAAAATTTCTTTTTCTTTCCCTATTATTAAACGACAATTTGGAATAGGACTGTTGGGATTGTCCGACCCTCTAATATTTAATGTCCAAGCTACATTTTCAGGAGCACTTATAAATAGATAATCAGCTTTGTTGGATTTTATTATTTTTCTAATTCTATTAATTTTAGATTTATAGTTTTCTCCGGCAATATTATTTTTTAAGGAAAAGAATTTTTTTGTTTTTATAATTTTTTTTTTATAAATTTCATCAACTAAATTATTGTTTATTTGTTTTAAAAATAAAGATTTACCAAAATATACATTTAGTTGTTTTCTTGTATGTATACTTGGATCAAATCCTAGTGTTAAATTTTTTAAAATTTTATGTGGCAAAAACTTATGAATTTCAATTATTTTAAATAGTTTACCTGACTGAAGTTGTGCTTGAATAGTATATCGTCCATCAACAAATAAATAGTTCTTCTTTTTTAGAATAACCGCCAACCCTGCAGATCCACTAAAATTAGAAATAGTTTTTAAACGATCAATGTTGGCATATTCAGAAAAGAATTCATCATTCTTTGGGATTATATAACCATCAATTTTATATTTTTTAAATTTTTTTACTAATTGTTTAATTCTTTTATAAATCATTTAATTTTTTTAAGATAACGTATCCAACCAGGACTTTTTGTTTCTTCATTGATTTCAAAATCTTGATTAAATTCGAAATCTTCATCATTTTTTTCCTCAAAAAAATCTTTTTTTTCAATATTTTCTTCAGGCAATTCGTTAATAAATCTTGAAGCCATACTGTCAATCCAATCTCCTTGATAATATCTATTCATAGAAAAAGATATAAGTGCCTTTTTTTTTGCTCTAGTAATACCAACATAGGCCAATCTTCTTTCTTCTTCTAAGCCTTTATCACCATTTTCTTCTATTGATTTTTGATGTGGAAATAAACCTTCTTCCCATCCAGGTAAAAATATATAATCAAATTCCAAACCTTTAGAGGCATGCATTGTCATTAAATTAACTTTTTCACCATCCCATTTTTTATCCAAAGATGTTGCTAGAGCAACATGTTCTAAAAAACTTTCTAAGTTATCAAATTCTTTCATTGCAACTAAAAGTTCTTTTATATTTTCTAACCTATTTTCATTTTCTATATCCTTCTTGTTTTTTAACATTAACGAATATCCTGATTCATCTAAAATTGTTTGCATTAATTTTACATGATGAAATTTTTTATTTTTTAAATCAAGTCTCCATTTATTAATTAGGTTTAAAAATGAATTTAAACCAATTTTTGTTTTTGGTTTTATTAAATTTAATTCAATTAATTTTTTTGAACTACTTTCAAGAGAAAAATAATTTTTTTTTGCAAATTCATTTATTTGTTTGATAGTAGTTTCACCTATTGATCTTTTAGGAACATTTACAATTCTTTCAAATGAAAGGTCGTCTTTAGGCTGGTGAATTAGACGTAGATAGGCTATGCAATCTTTTATTTCAGCTCGTTCATAAAATTTTGTTCCCCCAATTATTCTATATGGTAATCCTATTTTTAAAAAACGTTCTTCAAATTCCCTTGTTTGAAAAATAGCTCTTACAAGAATTGCTATATAATTAAGTGAGCCTTGATTTTTATTTATTTTTTCAATTTCATCAGAAATTCCTATGGCTTCTTCTTTGGCATTTTTAAAACAACTTAACTTAACCAATTCACCTTCTTCTTTAGTTGTTTCTAAATTTTTTCCAACTCTATTTTGATTGTTAGAAATAATTTTTGAAGCTACTTTTAGAATGTTTCGTGTTGATCTATAATTTTTTTCTAATCTTATAATTTTAGTTGTTTTGTAAACTTTATCGAATTCTAAGAAATTTTTTATTTCTGCACCTCTCCAACTATATATTGATTGATCATCGTCACCCACGCAACAAATATTATTGTGTTTTTTTGCTAAAAGATTTAACCATTTGCTTTGAATAAAATTTGTATCTTGATATTCGTCTACTAAAATATATTTAAAATTATTTGAATATATTTCAAGAATATCATTATTTTTTTCAAAGATGTTTACGCAATGTAAAATTAGATCACCAAAATCACATGCATTTAATCCAATTAATTTAACTTGATAGATTTTATATATTTTTAAAATCCCTCTTTCAAATATATTTCTCTTACTAGGTATAACTTTTTCAGGATACAAACCTTTGTTTTTCCATCCATTTATTACCGCTATAATATAATTAGGTGACAGTTTTTTAATATCAATGTTTTCAGATTTGCAAATATTTTTAATTAATCTTATTTGATCGTCTTGATCTATAATTGAGAAATTTGAATTCAAATTTATAGCACTTGCGTGCTTTCTTAAAATTTTTGCACTTACTGAATGAAAAGTTCCTAGCCAAGAAAGACCAATAGCTTCTTTTTTAAGCATATTACTAACTCTATTTTGCATTTCCTGAGCTGCTTTATTTGTAAAAGTTACAGAAAGTATTTGATTAGGGTAGGCCTTTTTGTTCTTTATTATATTTGCAATTCTAGAGGTTAATACTCTAGTTTTTCCCGAACCAGCTCCAGCAACTATTAACAGAGGCCCATCCAAATAAGAAACAGCTTCTTTTTGTTCATCATTAAGGTTTTTTAAATATTCAAAGTTTAACATTTCTAATTTTTCATTATAAGACATTATAATTAATTATATGAAAAAAATTAAATCTAAAATAATAAATACTTATAATGAATGTATAACTTTTTTTAATAATTTAATTATTAAAAAAATAAGAAAAATTCAAATTAGCCATACAATTGGTAATTTTTTTAACAACTTTATTCGTTTAGATTTTATAGGAAGTTCAAAAGTTAAGATAAGTGTTTTTAACAAGTATTTAATTTTATTTATAATTTTTTTGTTTTCTTTTTTATTTTATTTATCAATACCAACTATTTACAACTATACAGAGTTACAAAAACAATTAACAAACAAAATATTAAAAGAATTTAATTTAAATTCATCACTTTCAGCAAACATTATTTATAAAATACTACCTTCTCCTAATTTTGAAATATCAAATGTAATATTGAATTCAGAAAAAGACAACCAGATAAAGGATTATGCTCATGTAAAAAAAATGAAAATTTATATTTCAATGAAAAATTTATATAATCAAAAAAAATTAAAAGTAAAAAATATTGCTCTTATTGAAACAAATATAGACATTAATAAAAAAACATTCAAATATTTAAAAGACTATATTGTAAATAGTGATCTTAATAAAAAAATTTTTTTAAAAAAAAGTAAAATTTTTTTCAAAGAAAAAACACATGAAAAAAAAATAATCACCATGTCCAAAATTAATAATGCAAAATTATTTTACGATGAAAAAAATATTAATCGCTTATTACATATTCAAGGATCTATTTACAATAGCAGGTATAATTTAATTATTGATAGAGATAATAATAAAAAAAATACTATAAATAGCAAAGTTAAATTAAAAAAATTAAATCTAATTATTGAAAATGAGTTTACCAAACATTTAGGTGAAGAACCTTATTTTAGCGGAAAATCTATTACAACTTTTTTAGGTTCAGAAATAAAAGTTAATTATGAGATTTTAAAAAAAAAAATTAATTTTAAATCTATAAAATCTAAAATTAATAATAGCAAAATCGAACTTGATGGTGAAATTAATATTTCACCGTTTTATTATAATATTAATATTAATATTGAAAAAATTAATATACCAAAGTTTTTTAAAGATTTTTCAAGAATAAAAAATTTGCTTAATGAAAAAATTTTATTAAATAAGAAATTTAATGGAAAAATTATAATTAATATCCAAGAATTAAAGGGAACAAAACTATTTAATAGAGCGGTAATTAATTTATCAATATTAAATGGAAAATTATTATTAAATGACTCCCAATTAATATCTGATAAGATTGGAAAAGCTATTTTTTTAAGTTCCGTTTTGGAAGAAAGTGACGATTCTACATTTGTTAAATCAAAAATTTTATTTGAAATTTTGAACCAAAAAAAATTTTATCAAAAACTACAAGTTCCCAAAAAAAATCAAATTGACTTGAAAAATATATATCTTCAAATAAAAAAAACGGAAAATATAAATCAAGTAAAGATTAGCGAACTAACTATAAATAAAAATTTAGAAAAGGAAAATTCAAAAAAATCAAAAAACTTGGCAGATAATTTAGATTTTTTGGAATTTGACCAGATGACTAATTGGATAGCAATAAAGAAGTTTGCTAATTATATTTTTTCTGAACTTAACGAAATTAATTAGGTTGAATCATTTTTTTTGGATTAACTAATTTGTTATATTCTTTTTCATTAATTAAACCTGATTTTATAGCTTCATATTTTAAAGTTGTATTATTTTTTAATGCTTTTTTTGCAATTTTTGCAGAATTGTCATAACCAATTTTTGGAGTAAGAGCAGTTACAAGCATTAAAGAATTATCTAAATGTTCTTTAATTTTATTTTTGTTTGCTTTTATTCCTTTGACGCAATAAATAGCAAAATTTTTAGAACTATCAGCAAGCAAATCAATAGATTGCAATATGTTATGAGCAATTAGTGGTTTAAAAACATTTAATTCAAAATGTCCATGTGAACCTGCCATTGTAATTCCATTATGGTTACCTATAACTTTAACACATACCATTGTAACAGCTTCAGATTGAGTAGGATTTACTTTGCCTGGCATAATAGAAGATCCAGGTTCATTAGTAGGTAGTGTTAATTCGCCATAACCTGCTCTTGGACCAGATCCCAAGAATCTAATATCATTTGCAATTTTCATTAATGAAACAGCGGCAGTATTCAAAGTACCAGAAAAATTTACTATTGAGTCATGTGCTGCTAGGGCGGCGAATTTATTTTTTGCAGGCTTAAAAGGTATTCTTGATATTTTTTTTATTTCATTAATAATTTTTTTATCAAAGTTTTTTTTAGAATTTATTCCTGTGCCGACAGCTGTTCCACCTTGGGCCAAATAATAGATTTCATTTTGAGCATTTTTAATTCTTTGGATGCAATCTTCTAATTGTGATTGATAACCCGAAAACTCTTGTCCAAGCGATAAAGGTGTTGCATCTTGCAGGTGTGTTCTTCCAATTTTAACTATGTTTTTAAACTTACTTACTTTTTTTTTAAGCTCATTATTTAGTAATATTAGAGAAGGCAACAACTTATGTTTTGTTTCTAAGGCGATGGCTATGTGCATAGCAGTAGGAAATACATCGTTAGTTGATTGAGATTTATTTACATGATCGTTTGGATGAACAGGTTTTTTCGATCCTTTTTTCCCGCCAAGCATTTCAATCGCTCTATTTGCAATTACTTCATTGACATTCATATTAGTTTGAGTTCCCGAACCTGTTTGCCAAACTTTTAGTGGAAAATGATTATCCAATTTTCCCTGAATAATTTCGTTGGAAGCTTTTACTATTGCGTTTGCAATTTTGGGTTCAATTTGCTTAGTTTTTTTATGGACTAATGCAGCAGATTTTTTAACTATAGCTATAGATTTTATTAAAATTGGTCTTACTAAAAACTCACCTATATCAAAAAATTTTTTAGATCTTTGAGTTGAGGCACCCCAATATTTGTCCGCAGGAACATCAATGTTGCCTAGACTATCAGTTTCTTTCCTTTGTTTCATAATATTTTATCTTGGATACTCTTTGATAATTCTTATACATTAAAATTAACCAGAATCATATAGGAGCACAATGACAAATTTTGAAAAAGTAGGTTTATTTATGAAAACATTTGGACAAGAAATAAAAACAAAACCAGGTTTGAGTTCAGATAAAATAAACGAATTAAGAGTTAGTTTAATCAATGAAGAGTTAGAAGAGTTTAAGGAAGCTATAAAAAATAGCGATCTTAAAGAAGTAGCTGATGCCTTAACTGATATATTGTATGTTACTTATGGAGCAGGCCATGCTTTTGGAATAAACTTAGATAAATGTTTTGATGAAGTTCAGCAATCAAATATGAGCAAGTTAGGAGAAGATGGCAAGCCAATATATAATGATGCTGGAAAAGTAATGAAAGGGCCAAAATACTTTAAACCAGATCTAAGTAAATTTTTAAAATAAAAATTGAAGAGATTTTAAGGGGCGTTCTGTTGCCAGGTGCCCCGAACAAAGTACCATTATTCGCAAATAATTTGAACTGAAAAGTCACAATTTTGACTGTTATTCCGAATGTATTCCGAATAGATTATTTGTGATAACTTCATAATTATGCCCAAAGAAATTAAAATAAATTATTTTTTATTTATTGCAGTATTTTTTGGTGGAATTGTTTTAACGTTAGCTCTTCCAGATTTTGATCAAAATTTTAAAAGCTCATTAGGTCACAGATCTATAATAACTCATAGTATTTTATTTCCTTATTTAATTTATCATTTTTATTTAAGGAAAAAAGATGAACCAAATGTCTATTTAGTACTTTTCATAATTGCATTTTATATTTCAATAGCCATTCACTTATCAGCCGACGTGCACCCAAAAGGATGGAGGGGAACAGCTTTAATTAAACTTCCAGGAAATAGCAGCATAGGAGAAGGACCAAGCATTATTTGGATGTTTTTGAATATTATAGTTGGTACATATTTTTCATCAAAATTATTTATAAGCATAGCAAATACAAAAAAGTATTTTATAACTTATCTAGTTTTAGCATCTTTATCAGCAATGATGTATGCTGTTGGAGACGGTGGGGATGAAGGTGCAAAATTTATAACTTTTGTTAGCATTTTTTTAATAA
This sequence comes from uncultured Pelagibacteraceae bacterium, assembly GCA_902634695.1. Lineage (GTDB taxonomy): Bacteria > Pseudomonadota > Alphaproteobacteria > Pelagibacterales > Pelagibacteraceae > Pelagibacter. The sequence continues at coordinate 6,060 of CACPLE010000011.1, read as the reverse complement.
CATTTTTTGTTGCCAAAAAAAAAAGTGGAACTAAGGCCGTTGAACAAAAAAAAGTTCCTTTAAAAAAAACTAAAAAAAAAGAGAAAAAAACTGGAAAATCAACTGGAATAATAATCTTTATAGTTGTTGCAACGATATTTGGAGGTCTAATTTTTCTTATTAATAATACTGAAACTAATAATAAAAAAAATACTCAAAAAAAACAAAAAATAACTAATTGGAGAGCTGATAAAGTTTATAAAGACGAGTTTAATATTTGCAAGTATAGAATAACGCAAAAGTATTCTAATAAAAATTTCTCTGAATTTAAGTATGAGTCATTTAATGCAGCAAAAAATCAAAAATCATATACAAAAACTATAAAAATGTGGATGAAGCATGATGGCTTGATTCTTAAAAATAAAAAATTTGGTTATGTTGATTGCTACATCAAAGTTAATCCAGACCAATCAATAAATTTTATACGTGTGGGAGATAAATACAAATAATGATTGAAGCTTTAATTATAATCGAAGTAGCAGCTCTAATATGGTATATTTCAAATAAATGAATACAGCATTAATTATCATTGGTCTTGCAATGTTTATTTTTATAATCGTTTTTAGTTTAAAACGTGCAAAAGAAAAAAAGAAAGCACAACAAGAAGAACACGAAAAAATCAAAGAATACGGCGAAAGCATAAACGAAGAAACAAGGAATAAGAATAAATAATGGCCACTTATAAAGATGATATAATTCAGGCTTTAAAAAATTTAGGTGGTTCTGCTCATTTAAAAGATATTCATAAAGAAGTGGCTAGATTAAGAAAAGGCAATCTTAATGCAAGTTGGACTTATTCTATCCAAGAAAACCTTCAAAGACACTCTTCCGACTCAATCTATGGAAGAGGCAGATATGGAAGTGGAGAGAATATTTTTTATATGGTTAAAGGAAAAGGAAAAGGTATTTGGGGTTTAAGAAATTATAAAGGGGCAAATATCAGAGATGCTTTTTTGAGGATATGCAATGAGTACAGAACTGCAATTAAACAACCTCTAAAAAATCACCCATTAGCAGATTATACCAGAAAAGAGATTCCAAAAATTTTTAATAGAAGAGCAAAAGAAATTTTATCGAAGTACAAAGTGAGTTCGGTTAAGCACGTTGGTGTTTGGAGCAAAATTGCTTGGATAAATATAATGGATCCAAGAATAACCAATTCTGCTCGAAGAGGATTCTATCCAGTTTATTTATTTCACGAAAATGGAAAAAAAATATTATTTGAACTTGGTCAAGGCAGAAGAGATTTGCAAAAAAGATATAAAAAAGAAGCTAAGTCTATTTTAGATTCAAGATCAATAATATTAAGAAACAAGGTTAAAGAATTTAGGAGATATGGCTTTAAACCTGTCACAATGAATATGGCCATAGGCAGAGATTCAACTAGACAAGACTGGGTTAGGTCAGGAGCTTTTGGAAAGATGTATAGTATAAATAATCTTCCAAATGAAGAAGATCTTATAAGGGATTTAAAAAATATGCTTTTTTTGTATGATCTTGCAATAAAAAGAGGAGGAGTTAGCGAGACAATAAAAGAATTAGACATAGAGGATGAAGAGATAGAAAAAAGTTTAAAAGGAACTGAAAAAAAAGCAGTTAGATTTCATAGAGAAAAAGAAAAAACCTATATAAAAACAGATCCTGCGTTAATTAAAAGATTGAAGAAAAAATTCAATTATACATGTCAAGCATGCAATCTAAAATTCGAAAGTATTTATGGAAACTACAGTGATAAAAAAGATTATATCGAAGCTCATCATTTGATACCTAAATCTGAAATATTGAGAAAAATTGAACTAGGAGAAGAACTTAAAAGAGATGAAAATGATTTTGCTATATTGTGTGCTAATTGTCATAGGATGATACATAAATATGCTTGCCCACCTCTGAACGAATTTAAAGAAAAAATAATTAAAAAATATAAAGATTTTTTAAAAAATTAAAAAGATAAATTCCGTCCATATTCCGACTCATCAGGTTGTATTTTTAAATTAACATTGATAACTCAAACTAATTTGAAAAAAGGAAGGGGCGTTCTGTTGCCAGGTGCCCCGAAACCCCGTTACTTAATTAATAAATTAATTAAGCAGCAAGAGCAAATTTATCATTTGCAATTATAATTTAGCCCGTTACGGCGGAACAATACCGAACGAAAGAATAGCCTTTAGACACCCGTCGATCCTAGTTCACCCCCATAAGTTGAAATTGGTGGAGGTGGTGGGTACTGCCCCCACGTCCGCAATGCTTATTACGAAATTCGTTTATCGTCGTAGTTGGAAAACCAACATCTTTAATATAAAAGTAATTTTAATAGATTCAATAAATTATTCATGAAATTAACTAAAGAACAAGCAAACGAAATAAAAGACCAGCAATCACAGAGCAATAAAACTAAAAGAGTGACAGCGCCAGAACTAGAGAAAATTATTTATGAAGCAATTCCCATATTAGATCATGGTTTTATTAGAGTGGTTGATTATATGGGAGATGATACTTCTGTAGTCCAAGCAGCTAGAGTTTCTTACGGAAAAGGTACAAAAAAAGTTTCAACAGATTCTGGGTTAATTAAATATTTAATGAGACATTGGCACAGTACACCTTTTGAAATGTGTGAGATAAAATATCATATAAAACTTCCAATATTTATTGCAAGACAGTGGATTAGACATAGAACTGCAAATGTGAATGAATATTCTGCAAGATATTCTATATTAGATAAAGAATTTTATTTACCTGAGGCAGAACATTTAGCAGCACAATCACAAATTAACAGACAAGGAAGGGGAGATGTTCTTAAAGGAGAACAAGCAAAAAAAGTTTTAGATTTATTGAAAAATGATGCAGAAAGAACTTATAAAAATTACGAACAAATGCTGAACGAACGTTATGACGGCACAATAATCGAAGAGAATAAATCTGGATTAGCAAGGGAACTTGCAAGGATGAATTTAACTTTAAATACTTATACGCAGTGGTATTGGAAAACAGATTTATTAAACTTAATGAATTTTTTAAGACTTAGAGCAGATCATCATGCTCAATATGAAATAAGAGCTTATGCTGACGCAATGTTAGATACTTTAAAAAAGTGGGTGCCAATTACTTATGAGGCATTTATGGATTATAGAGTGGGAGGCACTGAAGTTTCTTCAAAAGGAAAGAATGTAATCCAAAAACTTATAAAAGGTGAAAATGTATCTTTAGAGCAATCTGGTTTGTCTAAAAGAGAGTGGAATGAATTAATGGAAGCTTTTAATCTTAAGGATAAAGTGATTTAATTTTTTTTGCAAAATTTAAGTATATTTTTGAAATTTCATGATCTGGATTACTTTCAACTATAGGCATTCCAAGATCTCCTTGCTTTCCAACTTCAGGATTAATTGGAATTTCTCCTAAAAAATCTTTGTTAAATTCTTTAGCAGTTCTTTCGACTCCATCTTTTCCAAATATAGAATATTTTTTTCCATCATCCCCTAAAAAGTGACTCATGTTATCAATTAAACCAATTATTTTTACTCCTAGCTTATCAAACATTTTAATTCCTCGTTTAACATCTTGTAGAGCTAATTCTTGAGGCGTAGAAACTATAATTACTCCATCCATTTTAATTTCTTGAGAAAAAGTTAATTGCGTATCCCCTGTACCTGGTGGCATGTCTACAATTATAAAATCTAAATTTTTCCAAGCAACTTTTTGTGCAAAAGTTTTGATTGCACTTGTAACCATAGGTCCACGCCATATCATTGGTGTTTGTTCTTCTGTTAGGAATCCAATAGACATACATTGTATGTCATACTTGTTTATTGGAATTAGAGTTTTTCCATCAGATTCTGGTTTTCCATTTATAGAAAACAATTTTGGCAAAGAAGGCCCATAAACATCCGCGTCCAACAAACCCACTTTGCATCCTATTTTTTTTAAAGCTAAAGCAATATTTGTGGCAAAAGTTGACTTGCCAACGCCGCCTTTTGCGCTTGATATCGCAATTGTATATTTTGTCCCTTGAATAGGGTTTTTTTCAAAGGTTTTACCACCTGTTTTATTATTCATATTGTCATCTTAACTTGTTTTTAAATTTAAAGACATTATATACATTGTCATGGTTGATGATTTTAAAGGCAGAGGCGGTAGCCCTTGGGGATCTCCCCCAGGAGGTGGAGGTGGCAACGGTTCAGGAAGAGGACCAACACCACCAGACATAGAAGAAATCATTAAAAATATCCAAAACACTATAAATAGATTTTTACCAGGAAGAGGAGCAAAAGGCGGAAAGCCAATAATTTTAATATTAACTATTTTAGCAATAGTTTGGGCAGCAAGTGGATTGTATAGAGTGCTACCAGATGAACAAGGAGTAGTTTTAAGATTTGGAAAATTTGTTAACACAACTCAACCTGGATTAAATTATCATATTCCTTACCCTATAGAAACTGTTCTTACTCCAAAAGTTACAAAAGTAAATAGAATGGACGTAGGATTTAGATCTGGTGCAGAGACAGGTTTTTCTTCAGGCGGAGTAGCTGATGTACCCGAAGAAAGCTTAATGCTAACTGGAGATGAAAATATTGTTAATATTGACTTTTCTGTTTTTTGGGTAATTAAAGATGCAGGAAATTTTTTATTTAAAATCCAAGACCCCCAAGGAACTGTTAAAGCAGCCGCAGAAACGGCAATGAGAGAAGTTATAGCGAGAAGTGATATTCAACCTATTTTAACAGAAGGTAGATCAAGAATTGAAATAGAAACTCAAGAAATTATTCAAAACATTTTAGACGAATACAATAGCGGAATTCAAGTAACTCAAGTACAAACTCAAAAAGCTGACCCACCAGACCAAGTTATTGATGCATTTAGAGATGTACAAGCTGCAAGAGCAGACATGGAAAGATCTAAAAACGAAGCACAAGCATATGCAAACGATGTGATCCCAAGAGCACGAGGGGAAGCCGCAAAAATTTTACAAGCTGCTGAAGCTTATAAAAAAGAAGTTGTCGCAAGAGCAGAAGGTGAAGCAAGCAGATTTTTAGCAATTTATACAGAGTATGCTAAAGCAAAACAGGTTACACAAGAAAGAATGTACCTTGAAACAATGGAAAAAGTTTTAGCTGACATAGATAAAGTAATTATAGATAAAAACGCAGGTTCTGGAGTTGTTCCTTATTTACCATTACCTGAACTTAAAAAGAGAGCGAGCAATTAATGAAAACAGGAAAATTATTATTGCCAATAATAATAGCTGTATTTGCAGTGACTTTCTTTTCAATTTTTGTAGTAAAAGAAATTAATCAAGCAATCGTACTGCAGTTTGGTGATCCTAAAAGAATTATTTTAAAACCAGGCCTAAATTTTAAAATACCTTTTATTCAGAACGTTGTTTTTTTAGATAAAAGAATTTTAAATTTAGATGCTCCACCAGAAGAAGTAATTGCGTCAGATCAGAAAAGATTAATAGTTGATGCATTTGCGAGATTTCAGATTGTTGATCCTCTTAAGTTTTACATTTCAGTAGGAAATGAAAGAGTAGCAAGATCTAGACTTGCAACGATTATCAATTCAAGAATTAGAAGTGTTTTAGGAACACAAAGGTTACAGACTTTGCTATCTGAAGATAGAAATAAACAAATGGCTTTAATTCAAGATGGTGTAAATACTGAAGCCGAGAAGTTCGGTATTAAAATTGTAGATGTAAGAATTAAAAGAGCTGACTTGCCTCAAGCTAACAGTGAAGCAATTTATAGAAGAATGCAGACAGAAAGAGGATCGGCCCCTAAAACTTTTGCTTTATATTCTTCTTTGCCATCAACTCTTACAATTATGTCTTCGGCTCCTTTAATAACATGATTGTTTGTTATTACTATTCCTTTAGCATCAATTATAAAACCCGAGCCTAGGGCACTTGCTTTTCTTTTTTGTGGTGTGCCAAATTCCTTGAACATATCTTCAAATGGCGAACCAGGAGGAAATTCGAAAGGAAATGGATTATTGCTTGTTACAATAGTTTGAGTAGTTGAAATATTTACT
>CACPLE010000010.1 GCA_902634695.1 uncultured Pelagibacteraceae bacterium | reverse complement strand
ATCGTTACTGCAAAAGCTGAATTAATTAAGCCAAATATAACAATTAAACCTGCTCAAGTTGTTAAAATACAATTAAATAGTTTAATGAACAATGATAAACCAAATATGGATAATGGTATAAAACAAACTTGGGAATTTGCTCACCCATCAAATAAAAAATACACAGGTCCACTTCCTAAGTTTATTAATTTAATTAAGAGTGATAGCTATAAGATGTTAATAAATCACATCGAAAGTGAAATAATCGAAGTTTTTAAATCAAGTACTCAATATGGATTTGAAGTAACAATTCTTGGAAATGACAAAAAATATTATAAATTTCAATGGATTGTAGAGAAATATTATGACCAAGGACCTTTAAAAGACTGCTGGCTAACTACATCGGTCTCCAATCCAGTTTCATTGGGTTCTTCGATTTGATAAGGTAAAAATTAAACTTTAATTATCTATAAAATCTTGTAGGAATCGCTTAATGAAATCTAAAGCAAAAGTTGTTGTTGTAGGCGGTGGTGTTGTTGGTGCCAGCATGCTTTATCACTTGGCAAAAAAAGGCTGTACAGATGCTGTTTTGATAGAAAGAAAAGAACTAACATCTGGTTCTACTTGGCATGCCGCTGGATTGCTTCCATTGTTTAATATGAGTTACTCAGTAGGACAACTTCACAAATACGCAGTTAATCTTTATAAAACATTAGAAAAAGAAACTGGGCAAAATGTTGGGTTCAGCGTTGTATCTAATATTAGATTAGCAAGCACTAAAGAAAGAATGGAAGAATATCATCAGTACGCAGGTGTTGCCCAAACAATAGGTGTTAAAGTTAATTTTTTAAAACCTGAACAGGTAAAAGAAATTTGGCCTTTATGTAATACAGAAGGTTTAATAGGAGCGATTCAACATCCTGAAGATGGATATATTCAACCAGCTGATTTAACCCAAGCTCTTGCAATAGGATCAAGAAATAGAGGAGCTGAAATTTACAGAAACACTACTGTTACAGGAATTAAACAAACGAAAGATGGCTGGGTAGTTGAAACTGACAAAGGTACAATTGAATGTGAGCATGTAGTTTCTTGTACAGGAAATTTTGCAAGACAAACTGGTAAAATGGTAGGCTTAGAAATTCCTGTTATACCTGTGGAACATCAATACATTGTTACTGAACCTCATCCCGAAATTGTAAAAAGAAAAAAAGAAGGAAAACCAGAAATGGGAGTGTTAAGAGACAGTGATACACAGTGGTATATGAGGGAAGAAGCTGGAGGCTTAATATTAGGACCTTATGAAAAAGGAGCACCATGTTGTTATGTAGATGGTCCTTCTAAAGATTCAGAGTATGAATTATTTCAAGAAGATTTAGAAAGACTTGCTCCACATATTGAAGGAGCTATTCACCGTGTGCCTGCTTTTGGAGAAGTAGGAGTAAAAAAAGTTTATAATGGTGCAATTTGTTACACACCTGATGGAAATCCAATAGTTGGGCCTGCTTGGGGGTTAAAGAATTTTTGGATAAACGAAGGACATAGTTTTGGTATTACTGCCGCAGGTGGAGCAGGCTGGCAACTTGCAGAATGGATTATTGATGGTGAACCAACAATCGATATGCTTGGTGTTGAACCTAGAAGATATGGAGATTATGCATCAAAATCTTACTTAATTGAAAAAAATGAAGAAGCTTACAGAAATGTATTTACAATACATTTTCCAGATGAAGAAAGAGAAGCTGCAAGACCATTAAGACAAGCCCCATGTTATGACCGTTTAAAAAATCTAGGAGCAGTATTTGGACAAAAGTTCGGATGGGAAAGAGCTAATTTTTTTGCAACTGATGGAATGGAACAAAAAGACGATTGGTCTTTTAGAAGATCCAAATGGTTTAAAGCAATAGAGAAAGAATGCAAAAATGTGAAAGAAAACGTGGGTCTTTTAGATATGACCGCATTTGCAAAATGTAGAATTAAAGGACCTAAAGCAGAAGAATTTTTAGACTATTTAGTGGCAAACAAACTTCCAAAAAAAATTGGTAGAGTTAATTTATGTCATGCTCTTAATACAAAAGGTGGAGTTCACTCTGAATTTACAATAATGAAAGAAGCAGACGATAGTTTTTATTTAGTTTCAGCTGGAGCTTTTCAAAGATTAGATCATGACTGGATACAAAAATGGATGCCAAAAGATGGATCAGTTCAATTTGAAAATATTACAAATTCAGTTGGAGTTTTAGTTATAGCTGGACCCAAGGCTAGAGATTTAATGAATAAAGTTTCTAAGGATGATTTTTCTAATGAAAACTTTAAATGGTTAAGTTCAAAGAAAGTGGATATTGGATATGCACCATGTACCGCTATTAGAGTAAACTTTGTTGGTGAATTAGGCTGGGAACTTCACCATCCAATTGAATATCAAAATCACATTTTTGATAAATTAATGGAACAAGGAAAAGACCTAGGTTTAAAACCTTTTGGTATTAGAGCAATGAATAGTTTAAGAGTTGAAAAATCTTATAAACTTGTTGGCACAGAATTATCTATTGAATACTCGCCTTATGAATCAGGTCTAGATAGATTTATTCATCCAAATAAAGGAAATTTTATAGGTTTAGAACAGCTAAACAAGTGGAGAGAAAAAGGATTTCAAAACAAATTAGTAACAATGGAAGTTCACGATGTTACTGATGCAGATGTATTAGGAAATAATCCAATTTATAAAGATAACAAAGTAGTTGGTAGAGCAACTGGCGGAGATTTTGGTTTTAGAATAAATAAATCAATAGCGATTGGGATGGTTAAACCTGAGCTTGCGACAACTGGCCAAAAATTAAAAATTGATATTTTAGGAAAAATGCATGATGCTACAATTTTAGACGAAAGCCCTTACGATCCAGAAAATAAATTATTAAGAGCATAATGAAAATATTAGTCGCGGTTAAAAGAGTTATTGATTACAACGTACAAGTAAGAGTTAAAGAAGATGGATCTGGAGTAGTTACAGAAAATGTAAAAATGTCAACTAATCCACCGGATGATAATGCAATTGAAGAATCTGTAAAAATAAAAGAGTCAGGAAAAGCAAAAGAAGTTGTAGCAGTAACCGTAGGTGAAGAAAAAGCACAAGAGACAGTTAGAAAAGCTTTAGCAGTTGGGGCTGATAGAGGGATTCATGTTAAAACCGAAGGTATAGTAGAACCGCTTGCAGTTTCAAAAATACTTCAAAAAATTGTTGAAAAAGAAAAACCTGATTTAGTTTTTATGGGAAAACAAGCTATTGATGATGATTGTAATCAAACAGGACAAATGTTAGCAGCGCTTTTAAAATGGCCGCAGGCAACTTTTGCATCTAAAATAGAAGTTAAAGAAAAATCTTTAGAAGTAACCAGAGAAGTCGATGAAGGTTTAGAAACTATCGAAACAAACATTCCTGCAATAGTTACATGTGATTTAAGATTAAACGAGCCAAGATATGCATCTTTACCAAACATAATGAAAGCAAAGAAAAAATCTTTAGAACAAATTAATGCTTCAGATTTAGGAGTTGATATCAAGCCAAGAATTGAACAAATTAAAGTAGAAGAACCTCCAAAAAGAAAATCAGGCATTAAAGTAAAAAGTGTAGAAGAATTAGTACAAAAATTAAAAAATGAAGCAAAGGTAATATAATGTCAGTACTTTTAATAGCAGAGCATAACAATAAAGAAGTTAGACCTTTTACATTAAATGCGATTACTGCAGCTTCACAAATAGACCAAGACCTTCATGTTTTGGTAATAGGAAATAAAGCAGAAGGAGTTTCAAAATCAATTTCCGAAGTTCCAAATGTAAAAAAAGTGATACATATTGATAACGAGATTTATGAAAATTATTTACCAGAAAATTTTACACCAGCCATAATCAAACAAGCCGAAAGCTACACTCATATTGTTTGTTCGGCAAACACATTTGGAAAAAATTTAATGCCAAGAGTAGCTGCTTTATTAGATACTTCTCAAATAAGTGATATTATAAAAGTAATTTCTCCAGATACTTTTTTAAGACCTATTTATGCAGGAAATGCATTTGCTACTGTTAAAAGTACAGATAATAAAAAATGTGTTACTATTAGGCCAACTTCATTTGATCCCGCACCTACGACTGGTGGATCAGCAGAGATAATAAAAGCTGATGCGGCAGAAGAATTTTTACTAACAAAATTTATTAAAAGAGAAGAAGTTAAGTCTGACAGACCTGAGCTCGGCACTGCACGAATAGTAATTTCTGGTGGACGAGGAATGCAAAGCGGAGAAAATTTTAAATTAATTACTGCTATCGCAGATAAATTAAACGCTGCAATTGGAGCTTCAAGAGCAGCTGTTGATGCAGGATATATTACAAACGATCATCAAGTAGGACAAACTGGAAAAGTTGTTGTTCCAGATTTATATATCGCAGTTGGAATTTCGGGTGCAATTCAGCATTTAGCCGGAATGAAAGAAAGCAAAGTAATAGTTGCAATTAATAAAGATGGTGAAGCTCCAATTTTTAGTGTTGCAGATTATGGATTAGAAGCTGATTTATTTGAAGCACTTCCTAAATTCTTAGAAGAATTAAACAAATTAAACACTATACAAAAATAACAAATACTGTAAAAAAATAGGTTATGTCCAGAGAAGCAATGGAATACGATGTGGTAATCGTTGGGGGTGGACCATCAGGATTGTCTACTGCAATAAAATTAAAGCAAATAGACTCAAATTTAAATGTTTGCTTGCTTGAAAAAGGTTCTGAGGTGGGTGCACATATATTATCAGGTAATGTTTTTGAAACAAAAGCATTGGATGAATTACTACCTAATTGGAAAGAATTAAATACACCAATAAAAACCAAAGTAACCAAAGAAAAGTTTTTATTTTTAGGAAAAACAAAATCATTAAGTTGGCCTACTTGGCTTCTTCCCTCAGTACAAAAAAATCATAATAATTATATTATAAGTTTAGCAAATCTTTGTAGATGGTTAGCTGAACAAGCAGAAGCATTAGGGGTAGAAATATTTCCTGGCTTTCCCGCAAGTGAAATTTTATATAACGATGATGGTTCAGTTAAAGGTGTTGCAACTCAAGACATGGGAATCGATAAAGAAGGAAATAAAAAAGACAATTTTGAATCTGGTATTGAATTACACGCAAAAGTAACAGTTTTTGCTGAAGGATGCAGAGGACATTTAGGAAAACAGTTAATAAGCAAATTTAACTTAAATGATGGTAAAGACCCTCAGCAATATGGAATTGGTTTTAAAGAAATATGGGAAATTGATGAAAAAAAACATGAAGAAGGTTTAGTTATGCATACAGCTGGATGGCCTTTAGATAATAGCACATATGGTGGTAGTTTTATGTATCACGCTGAAAACAAACAGATCTTTTTAGGGTATGTTATTGGCTTAGATTATAAAAATCCTAATTTATCTCCTTTTGATGAATTTCAAAGGTTTAAAACACATCCTCAAATAAAAAAAATTATAGAGGGTGGAAAAAGAATTTCTTATGGAGCAAGAGCATTAATTGAAGGAGGTCTTCAAAGTCTGCCTAAAATGTATATGCCAGGTGCATTACTAATAGGCTGTGATGCAGGCACTTTGAATACTCCAAAAATTAAAGGTTCACACACAGCTATGAAAAGTGGAATAATTGCCGCAGAAACTATTAATGAACACATAAAAGAAAAAAAAGAATTATCAATTTATGAAAATAAATTCAAAAAAAGTTGGGCTTATAAAGAATTATATCTTGCAAGAAATGTAAAACCAAGTTTTAGATGGGGATTATTTTTCGCAATTTTATTTACTGGAATTGATCAAATATTATTTAGGGGAAAGTTTCCATTTACACTTAAACACAAACATGCCGATCACGAAACATTGTTACCTTTAAACAAAGCAAAAAAAATTGACTATCCAAAACCTGATGGAGTTATAACTTTTGATAAAACTAGTTCAGTATATTTAACTGGAACCAATCATTCTGACAATCAACCAGTTCATCTGCAATTAAAAGATTCTAATTTACCAATTAAATATAATTTAGAAAAATTTGATGAACCTGCACAAAGATATTGCCCAGCTGGAGTTTATGAAGTTCAATTAGAAAATAATATTTCTAAATTTGTAATAAATTCTCAAAATTGTATACATTGCAAAACATGCGATATTAAAGAACCATCACAAAATATTAATTGGGTAACACCTGAAGGTGGAGGTGGACCAAAATATGGAAACATGTAATTAGGATAAATCTATTGCAAACTTTTTTAAAGTTTCAATCGGAACAAGTTTAAGAGTATCTTTATGAGTTTTTTTTAAATATATTGAACATCCTTTTCCAGCCTCGATAGCTTTTGCAACCCAACTTGCGCAGACGCACCAACTATCCCCATTTTTTAAACCTGGAAAACCAAATTCAGGATGAGGAGTTATTAAATCATTACCAGCTATTTTGCACCATTCCAAAAAATCATTGTTAACTTTTACACAAACCGTATGTAAGCCATGATCATTTTTGTCAGTATTACAACAACCGTCTCTAAACCATCCAGTTAAAGGATCTAAAGAACATTCTTCCAGGTCTTCACCTAGAACATTTTTTTGTTTTTCACTCATTATATTTTTGTAGGATTGGGTTGACCTTTGTAAACTTTATCAGGATCAAATTTCTTTTCTTTTTCTTCAAACTTCATTTCTATATTTCTAGCATTGTCAATTTTACCAAGAGGTATTGATCTATAAAAACATGATCTGAAACCAACATGACAACTAGATCCATCACCAATATCTACAACAAGCCATATAGAATCTTGATCATCATCAATTCTTATTTCTTTTACTTTTTGAACGAAGCCGCTTGTTTTACCTTTGTGCCAAATTTGTTTTCTTGATCTACTCCAATAGTGAGCTTCTTTAGTTTCAATAGTAAGTTTTAATGCTTCAACATTCATATAACCATGCATCAAAATCTCTTTAGTTTGAGAACACATGGTAATAACAGGTATCAACCCATCATTATCGAATTTTGGCGATAATAAATTACCCTCCTCAATTTCCTTTATATTTTCTCTCTTTTTAAACATTTTTAGTCATTTTGTAGCATATTAAAAAATATAATAAATATTTTAAAAAGATGATTATATATATATAAGGTTATTTTTATGAAATTAGTAAAAGACAACATTAACGAAAAATTAAAAAATACTGATAAAATTTCAGATGAAGATGCTGAAAAAGCTTTCAAAACTATTATATCTTGGATTGGTGAAGACCCATCTAGAGAAGGGTTAATTGAAACACCTAAAAGAGTAATCAAAGCTTTCAAGGAATATTTTCAAGGTTACCATCAGGACGCTGAACAAGTTTTAAATAAGACTTTTGGTGATGTGGAAAACTACGACGATATGGTTGTTCAAAAAAATATTACAGTTGAAAGTCATTGCGAACATCATATGGCACCAATTATTGGAGTTGCACATGTATGTTATATTCCAAATAAAAAAGTAGTTGGATTAAGTAAATTAGCTAGAGTAGTTGAAGTATTTTCAAAAAGACTTCAAACACAAGAAAGATTAACAATGCAGATAGCAAAAACATTAATGTCAGCGTTAGATGCACGAGGAGTGGCTGTTACAATTGATGCTGCTCACCAATGTATGACTATGAGAGGTATAAAAAAAGAAAGAGCTACCACTGTAACAAATTATTATTTAGGACTTTTTAAAGAAGATTTGAGTTATCAAAATAGATACCTAAAATTTATAGGCAAATAAATAGTTTAAAAATTTTACTTAATGTCAGAAAATTTCAAAGCAATTTTAATAAATCAAAAAGAAAAAGACTTTACAAGAGAAGTTAAAACCATTGATAAAAGTTTTTTAAAACATGGAGATGTCCTTGTAAAAGTAGATTATTCAAGTTTAAATTATAAGGATGCTCTTATTTTAAAAAATGGTGCTAGACTTGTAAAAGAATTTCCTCATATACCCGGAATAGATTTTTCTGGTAAAGTAGTTGAAAGCGAAAACAGTAATTATAAATCTGGAGATGAAGTAATTTTAACTGGTTGGAGAGTCGGAGAAATTTATTATGGTGGTTATTCTCAATATGCGAAAGTAAATGCAGATTTTTTAGTTAAGAAACCAGAAAATATATCTACCAAACAAGCAATGATTTTAGGCACAGCCGGGTTTACAGCTTTACAATGTTCATTTGCAACAAAAACTGCACGAGAAGAACTTTTGCTTGGTAAAAAAGTTGAAGATGTTATTGTAACTGGTGCATCAGGAGGAGTTGGAAGTATTGCTGTCATGATTTTAAATAAACTTGGCTGCAATGTAACCGCAGTTACTAGTAAAGAAAGTAACAAAGAATACCTAAAATCAATTGGTGCAAAAAACATAATAAACACTGCTGATTTAAACAAAGAGCCAAGACCTTTAGACAAAGGTTTATGGGATGGTGCAGTAGATACTGTTGGCGGTCAAATCTTATCCAATGTACTAGCTCAAACAAAAGAAAATGGAATTGTTGCAGCTTGTGGTAACGCTGTTGATATTAAATTAAACACAACTGTTATGCCTTTTATTATAAGAGGAGTAAAACTTTGGGGAATTAATTCGGTAAATGCATCTACAAAAAGAAGACAATTTTTATGGAATGAAGCAAGTAAATTAATTGATTTCGAAAAACTTAATCAATCTATTAAAACAATTGGATTAGAAGAACTTCTTGATATTTATTCTAAAATGCTGAAAGGAGAAACGTCAGGAAGATACATTGTCGATCTAAATAAATAATGGATTGGGATAAGTTAAAGATTTTTCATGCAGTTGCTGAAGCAGGAAGTTTTACAAGTGCAACAGTAGTTCTTAATATAAGTCAATCTGCTATAAGTAGACAAATTCAATCTTTAGAAGAAGATCTAAATGTTAAATTATTTGAAAGACATGCCAGAGGCCTTACTTTAACCGAAAATGGTGAATATCTTTATAAAACAGCTCATGAAGTTATAAGCAAACTTAAAGATGTTGAAAATTCTTTAGGAGATCAAAAAAATAAACCTACTGGAAAACTTACAATTACAACAGTCAGAAGTTTCGGGACACACTGGTTAACCCCAAGAATTCAAGAGTTTATGAGCTTACATCCAGAAATCGAAGTAGAACTTATTTTTGATGATAAAGAGCTCGATTTAAGCACAAGGCAAGCTGATATTGGTATTTTTATGAGAAGACCTAAGCAATTAAATTATATACAGAGAAAATTAATAGATATTAACTACCATATATATGGTTCTAACAAGTATTTTGAAAAGTATGGAATGCCTAAAACAATAGGTGATTTAAATAAACATAGATTTATTTCATTTGGCAAAGGAGCACCTTCTCCAGTCTATAACCCTGATTGGGCTTTAAAAATTGGCATGAAAGATAATAAAAAAAGAAAATCTATAATGAAAGTTAATAGTGTAATGGGACTTTTGCTTGCTGTAGAAAGTGGAGTAGGATTAGCAGCTTTACCAGATTATTTAGTGTTTCAATCGAAAAACTTATTAAAAGTTCTTCCTAAGTGCGAAGGACCAATTACAGAAGCTCATTTTGTATACCCCCAGTCATTAAAAAATGTAGCCAGAATCCAAGTTTTTAGAAACTTCCTTTATAGCAAAATCTCTGAGTGGGAGTTTTAATACAACCTGCGACAATCAGTGCGATTGATAATCAATCTCATTGATAATAGTTCTCATTTGCATTAAAATATAAATAAACATAGGATAAAAATGAAAAAAATATCAATTTTAAGTTTAGTTCTTACATTTTTAATTTCGCCTTTTGCAATTGCAAACGAGGTAAATATTTTCAATGCAAGACACTATAAAGCTGATGCAGAACTTTATGGAAAATTTACAGCAGCGACTGGAATTAAGGTAAATTTAATTAACGGAAAATCAGGAGCCCTTGAAAAAAGAATGATAGAAGAAGGTGCTGACTCTGCAGCAGACCTTTATATCACAGCTGACGCTGGAAGATGTGGCGCATTTCAAGCAAAAGGCATGACGCAAAGTGGATTAACTTCTTCAACAATTAAATCATCTGTTCCAAAAAACTTTAGAACATCACACTGGACTGGAGTAGCAAAAAGAGCAAGAATAATTTACTACTCACCTGAAAGAGTTACTGGTGCTGAATTATCTGGAATGACTTATGAAGGTCTAGCAGATCCAAAATGGAAAGGTAGATTGGTAATAAGAAAATCAAGCAACATTTACAATAAATCTCTTGTAGCTTCATTAATTGCGAATAATGGAAAAAAAGCTACTGCTGAATGGGCAAAGGGAGTTGTTGCTAACATGGCTAGAGATTCTGAAGGAAACGATAGAGCACAAATTATGGCAGTAGCTGCTGGAGAAGCTGATATTGCTGTAGCTAACACTTATTATTTAGCTCTTATGCTGTCTGGTAACAAAGGTGCAGAACAACAAGCAGCTGCTAAAAAAGTTAAAGCGTTTTTTCCAAATCAAGATGGTAGAGGAACACATATGAATATTAGTTGTGCTGCTCTAGTTAAAGGTGCTCCAAATAAAGCAAATGCTATTGCTCTTGTTGACTTTTTATTGTCGCCTGAAGCTCAAGAACATTTTACTAATAATACTTTTGAGTTTCCAATGATTGCTGGTGTTTCTCCAAGTCCATTAGTAGTAAACAATTTGGGATTAGATTTTAAACAAGATCTAAAAACAAAAGTTTCTAGTTATGGAAAGCATCAAGCAGCTGCACTAGAAGTAATGACTGCAGCAGGTTGGAAATAGTTATAAGACTATGAAAAAAAATTTGTCTAACTTTGACTATAATAATTCTACCGAGTGTTGCCTTCCTTGCAGCTCGGAGTGTAAAAAGGTTGAAGAAAAGATAAATGGAAGAGAACTTGCAGATTTTGAAAAGAATGAGATCCATGAAATCTTAGATCTTTTTAATAAGAGGCATTAGTTCCTTTAATAACGGAGAGATAAGTGCTCGTATAACATAGGTTTACCCCCTTTTTTTATGCGAGCACTTTATAATTCAAATAAATTATCATAAGTTGTATTTCCTGATATAAATTTATTATAAATGTTAAACGGAAAATTAAGTATTTGGCACTTTACATCTTTTGTAATTTCTTTAGTTGTGATTATTCCAATATTAACAGTTTTTGCTAGTTTTTTTGAAGATACTTCCCAATATTTTGAAATACTTAAAAAAACTTTTTTTCTTGAATATATATTTAATTCGTTAATTCTTTTGATAGGAGTTTTATTTTTAACATTTATTTTAGGAGTAGGGTCAGCGTATATAGTTTCTTTTTATCAGTTTCCAGGCGCTAATTTTTTTAAATGGGCTCTAATATTATCTTTCGCAGTACCCCCTTATATCTATGCATATTCTTTATTCGCTTTTTTTGAAAATTACGGTACAGCATTTACAATCTTAAAATTTTTGTTCGGAGATGGAAATTATAACAAACATATTCCAAAATTTAGCGGTATGTTTGGGTTGATACTGTCAATCTCTTTTTCTCTGTATGCTTATGTATATATATTAGCAAGATCTTCATTTTTATATCAATCACAAAATTTAATAGAACTAGGCAAAAATCTTGGTTTTTCAAAATTTAAATCTTTTTATTCAATAATATTACCTTCAGCACGTCCTGCTATTGTTGCTGGTTTATCATTAGTTGCAATGGAAACATTGGCTGAATTTGGAGCAGTAGATTTTTTTTCTGTAAACACTTTAACAACTGGTATTTATAATGCTTGGATAGCTTTTGATGACTTGGCATTCGCAAACAGAATATCTTTTTTTCTTTTGTTATTTATCTTTATATTATTTCTAACTGAAAATTTATCTAGAAGAAAAGCTAAGTATCATTTGGAAACAAAAGGTGGATTTAAGAAAAAGGAAAAAATTAAACTTTGTGGATGGAAATCTTTTTTGGCATTTATATTTTGTTTTATTTTATTTTTTTTCAGTTTTTTATTTCCATTAAGTCAGATGTTATATTGGACAATTAAATTCCCTGAAAATTTGATTGACTTGCAAATAATTGATCTCTTATTAAACACTTTATATTTGGTCTCTTTATCAAGTTTAGTTTTAATATTTTTTGCATTAATTTCTAATTATGGAAATAGAGTTTCGAATAAAAAAATTTTAAATGTATTATCCACTTTATCAATTTCAGGTTATGCAATACCAGGAATAATTCTTGCTATAGCCTTTATAACTTTTGTTGCATGGTTTGATGAAAATGTGATTAAAGAATTAGGATTTTTATCAATAAAAAAAATATTTATTGGTTCAGTTCTAGGTTTAGTTATTGTTTATTTTGTAAGATTTTATTCATTAGCTTTTAATGGAATAAAGTCAGGATATGAAAAAATGAACATTGCTGTTGATGAGAGCGCTTATCTTCTTGGATATTCTAAAACAAAAACTTTTTTAAATATTCATATTCCTTACTTAAGAAATTCACTTTTATTTGTTATTATATTAATTTCATTAGAAATAATCAGGGAATTACCAATTACACTAATTTTGAGGCCTTTTAATTTTGAGACTTTCGCAACTACAGCATATATTTCTGCATCTGAGGATTTATTGGAAGCTGCAGCTGTTCCATCTTTATGTTTGATAATTATTGCAAGTTTCTTTATTTTACTTACGTCTAAATATATTTTAAGAGATAGAGATGAGTAAAAATTTTTTAGAAATTAAAAATGTTAGTTTTAGAGCTGGAGGAAAAACTAAAGTAAGAAACGTCTCTTTTAATATTGAAAATAAAGGAGATATAATTTGTCTTTTGGGACCATCTGGAGTTGGCAAAACTACAATCCTTAGAACAATCGCAGGATTAGAAAAAATTCAATCTGGATCAATAAAACTTAAAGGTAATATTTTATCTTCTGCAAAAGATCATATTGAACCAGAAAATCGAAATATAGCTCTATCATTCCAAGAAAATAGTTTATTTCCCCATTATACTGTTGAAAAAAATATATATTTAGGCGTTGAAGCAAAAAAGCTAAATGGAAAAAAGAAAATAAACCCTAAAAAAGTAATTAAATTGCTAAATATAGAAAAAATATTAAGTAAATATCCTCACCAAATAAGCGCTGGAGAAGCACAAAGAGCAGCTCTTGCTAGATCATTAGTTACGCAACCTGATCTTTTATTATTAGATGAGCCTTTATCTAACATTGATCAAAGTTTTAAAGAAGAAATACAAGTTCAACTAAAAAAACTTTTAAATGATTTAAAAATAACAACCATTGTAGTTACTCATGATTCTTATGAGGCTTTTTATTTAGGAAATAAATGTGGTTTAATTTTGGAAGAAAAACTTAAGCAGTATGACGATCCATATAATGTCTATCATTTTCCTAATTCGGTAGAAGTAGTGAATTTTTTAAATAGAGGAATTTTAATTCCCGCAAAAGTCACTGGAGAAAATAGCCTTGAAAATGATGATTTGGGAACTATTAAAGGGAATTTTATTAAACACTACCCAAAAGGATCAAATGTACAACTTCTATTACAACCAGAGGACTTAGAGCATGATGATAAAAGTAATTTAAAATTAGAAGTTGTTGATCGAAAGTTTAGGGGAACAAATTTTATTTACACACTCAGAACTTCAACTAATAAATTAATACCCGTTTTTGTTCATTCACATCATATTCATCAACATCAAATAGATGAAAAATTTGGAATTAAACGTCCAATTAATATTGATCATATAGTTTGCTTTTGATTTTTACTTAATATAAATTTTACATTAAGGGGTGTCGAAAGACTGAGATAATACCCTAATAACCTGTCCGGTAATTCAGAAAGGGAGAATAATGGATAAGACAACTTTTTTAAATGAATCAATATCAATAATAACTGTTTTAACCATAAGTATAATTTTTACTATAGCTGGGATTGTTTATTCAAAAAAATATCAAGGGATAAAAAATTATTTAGTAGCTAATAGAAATATTAAATTTTTTTCTTTAACAACCAGTTTAACAGCTTCTGCATTAGGTGCTTGGATATTATTTGGCCCAGCGTCAGCTGCTACATGGGGTGGGATAGGAGCTGTTATAGGTTATTCTTTAGGAACGGCATTTCCGATGATTGCATTAATATTTTTAGGAAAAAAAATTAGAAAACTTAATCCAGGAGGATCAACTTTAATTGAATTTTTAAGAAAAAGATTTGGAGAAAGTTTATTTAAATTAATTTTGTTGATGACAATTTTTTATATGTTTATTTTTTTGTGCGCAGAAATAACAGCCATTGCGATGTTAGTTAATTATATTTCCAATACAGATTTATGGATAACTGCTTTAATAGTATTAGCCTCAACACTAGCTTATACACTTTATGGAGGTTTAAAAGCTTCAATATTTACTGATACAATCCAGTCTGTAATAATATTAATTCTATTTTTAATCTCTTCTTATTATTTATTATCTTTCACAGGTGAAAAATTTTCATTTAATTTTATTCACCAACAAAAACCAGAATTATTGAGTGGAAACTATATTCCGAACTACACTGCTGGATTAACATTTTTTATAGCAGTGGCTGCAACTAATTTGTTTCATCAGGGTAATTGGCAAAGAGTTTATGCGTCAAAAAACTATGACACACTTAAGAAAAGTTTAATCTTTTCATTTATAATAATTATTCCAATTGTTTTTTTTATGGGATTTTGTGGATTAATTGAAGCATCTGATAATTCAAAAGTAATTCCAGATTTAGCTTTTTTTAGTTTGTTATTAAAAGATCAAACAGAATTAATATCACTGATTATTATAATATTGGCACTATCTTTAACAATTAGCACACTTGATACATTAATTAATGCTATTTCTAGTTTAATTTATGTTAATGGAAAAAACATATTAGGATTCAATAAAAAAACTAATTATCTTAAATTTTCCAAACAATTTATAATAATGATTTCTTTTTTAGCTTTTTTAATAGCTTCAAAAGGATTTAGTGTCTTATATTTATTTTTAATAGCTGATTTGTTTTGTTGTGCAGCGGTAATGACAGTTTTTTATGGATTTTATAATAAACAACTTAAAGAAAAAAATGCATATTTATCTATAACTCTAGGTTTAATTATAGGTTTTTTATTATTTCCATCACCTGATTTTTCAAAAAGTATTCTGGTTGGTATTATGCTTCCCGTAGATTTTTTTCCTTCTTTTGTTTCTCAATCATTATTATTTTTATCTTTTATTGGAGCAACTTTTATACCAATGACAACTTGGAAATTAAGATAAATGATATATAATATAAGAATTTAAATTATAAAATGCTAAGCACTATTATACCTTTTATTGTACTCATTGTAGTTGTTGTTTTTATACACGAATACGGTCATTATTATTTTGCTAAAAGATATGGTGTTGGTGTTACTGATTTTTCAATTGGATTCGGTAAGGAGATATATGGGTGGAATGATTCTTCTGGAACCAGGTGGAAAATTTGTTGGATCCCTTTAGGAGGATATGTAAAATTTTTTGGCGACAGAAATGTTTTTAGCCAAAATGATCAAGAAGAATTGCTAAAAAAATATAACTCCGATGAAAAAGAAAAACTTTTTATCTTAAAACCTCTATATCAAAGATCTTTAATTGTAGCTGGTGGACCACTAGCAAATTTTCTATTAGCAATAGTTATTTTCTTTTTTATTTATACTTTCGTTGGCAAAGATTTTACACCGGCTGTAATTAATGAAGTAAAAAAAGATAGCCCCGCTTATGAAGCTGGTTTAATGAAGAATGACATTATAGTTTCTATCGACAATCAAAAAGTTAAAAGTATTATGGATGTATCTAAATTTATCACAATGTCGACAGATGAGTATATAGATTTTAATGTTTCACGTTATGAACAAGAAATATTATTTAAAATAAAACCAGATTTAGTTGTTTCCGAGGATAATCTTGGCAATAAAATTAATAAAAGAATGATAGGTATTCAAATAGGAGCTTATAATAATGAAATTAACCATGTTAAATTAGGACCAATCAAATCTTTTTATTATTCTTTAAATGAAGTTTATTTTGTATCAATTTCTTCTTTAAAATATTTGTTTAGTATAATTAGAGGAAAAGGTGATAGTTCTCAACTAGGAGGACCTATCCGTATAGCAAAAATATCTGGTCAAGTTGCTGAATTTGGTATTTTGCCTTTTTTAAGTATGATGGCATATATTTCAATTAGTTTAGGATTAATTAATTTGTTCCCGATACCTTTGTTGGATGGTGGACATTTGATGTTTTATGGTTTTGAAAAAATTTTAGGTAGGCCTCTTAGCCAAAAAACTCAAGAAGGTTTTTTTCGAATCGGAATGTTTTTACTGTTATCACTAATGTTTTTTGCAACTTTTAATGATCTAAAAGATATTGGGTTGTTTTAAAAAAATTTTTTTTAATCTTTAAAAAAGTCAGTAAAATCAACGTTTTTTAAAATAACACTATATATTGTATAATTGCAGTCTAATAACACTAAAAAAAAGCTTGATTTATGAGGTTTTATAGCAATTATGATTACATAAAACCTTTAAAACCGGAGCTAAAATGAACAAGAAACAATTAGTCGCTAAGTTAGCTGGTTCTTTGAACCAAAGCAAAGCTGATGCAGAGCGTACTTTTGATACAATTACCAACACTATTTTAGATGCATTAAAAAATGATGACTCTGTAAAAATAGCTGGTTTTGGTACTTACAAAGTAGCAAAAAGAAAAGCTAGAATTGGAAGAAACCCTAGAACTGGGGAACAAATCCAAATAGCTGCTTCACAAAAAGTGAAGTTTTTGCCTGCAAAAGCACTAAAAGAAATTTTTAATAAATAAACTTACATAGATAACAGCCTTTATAATTAAAAAAGGCTGTTATCTTTTATTTTATTTCGCTATCTTCCCACGTTTTTTTCCAATCGACATTAGGAGAAAGACCAAATATAGAGTTGATATTTGTAAGATGAATAGCTAAAGATGGTATAGGGCTTAAACAATATTCTTTTTCATAAATGTTATGTAGTGGTTTTTCAAATGGGTAATGCTCAAATTTACACATAGAGGTTAATTCTTCCCAATATTTCGTTACCATTTTTTTACTCATTAAAAATGTACATAAAGTTTCTTTAACAGATCTCCAATGACTTTTATCACCTAAAAAAATCTTAGTATTATCAATTTCATTGTATAAATAAGGATAATCAGCAGGACAAAGTATTAATTCAGTTTTAAGCATACTTGATAATTTTTCATAGGTTAAAATCATTTCTTTTAAAGCTTGCACAGAATGTATGTAGTCATCTTCGACAAAATAGACCAAATCTTCTGATTTTTTCGCTAAAAGAAGAGATTGGTGTATATTAGACATGTTTGAAATTTGATTAGGTATTACTTGTTCTTTTTTAGCATTTATGGGTTTTATGCTTTTAATAAAATCATCAATATTTAAAGATATAAAATTACTTTTAAAAAACTGGTTTGAAAGAATTGATTTAATTTTATCTATAATTTTTTTCTCTGAGTTATGATCAACAACTATTAATTCTAAATTAATATTATTAAATAATTCTTTTGCATAATTTATTGATTTTATTATAGAGCTAAGAGATCTGAGTGTATATTCAGATTTTTCCTTTTCAAATAATCTTTTTTTTGATTGTGTGAGCATATTTACTGAAGAACAAGTTCTCAAAATTATGGTTAGAGATTTTACGGGTCTAGTAATTTCAACCTTACCCATAGGTAGTGTTATTGATTTTTTTCCAATTTTTGATAAATCTTCATCAATATACTGATCAGTAACAGGAAGGTGAAAACTACCTTGATCTATGATTTCGTAATCAAGCAGCCTGCAAATTTTGATAAAAATTTTTTTTAACCAAGATTTTTTTTTTTCTTTATTTTTAATCTTCATTTGAATATAATTTATATTAAAATGAACATTAAATCATCACAAAGTCTCGTACAAGAAGCTTTAAAAGTGGTCAAAACGATTACCCCTAAAGAAGCTTTAGAAAAATTAGAAAAAAATCAATGTAATTTAATTGATATTAGAGATACCTTGGAACTGCAAAGAGAGGGGAAAATTGAAAATTCATTTCATATATCTAGAGGATTGTTAGAATTTTCCATACATCCAGAAAGTCCATATGTTAAAAATGAGAAACTAAACCTTGATAAAGAAATAGTATTATTTTGTGCAGCCGGTGGAAGATCAGCTCTAGCAGCTAAAACATTATTAGATATGGGATTTGTTAAAGTTTCTCATGTAGAGGGAGGCTTTGGCTTAATGAAGACTAGTGGATTTAAAATTAAATAGAATTTTTATATTCATCCAAAGCATAATCCAATCTATCCTGACCCCAAAATAATTTATTGTTTACTATAAATGTTGGCGCTCCAAAAATTTCTTTATCATAAGCTTCCTGGGTAAGTTTTTTTAGTAAATTTTTAATTTCATCTTCATTTATTTTTTTGAAAAAATATTCACTATCAATATTTAATTCTCCTAAAATTTTTTTTACCACATCGTTATTAGACAAGTCTAAATTTGATGACCAATAAGCATCAAAAAAACTTTCTAAATACTTTCCCTTTTTGTTTTGATCGATTGTTAAAATTCCCCTCATTAAACTGACTGTGTTAATTGGGAAATTTTGATTAAATTGAAATTTTATATCAAATTTTTTTGCAATCATTTTGCAGTCATCGATCATATATTTTTTTTTTCCTTCAATAAAAGCAGGTGCGGTAATTTTTCTTAGATTATGCAATCCACCTAACAAAATTGGTTTATAGGTGAATTCTATCTTCATTTCTTTCTCAATTTTGCAAATTTGTTTGTATGCTAAAAAAGAATATGGGCTGACAAAATCAAAATAAAATTCTATTAACTTAGTCATATAAATCTATTTTTTTGCTAAAGAAAATTCTAATAAACCAATAAAATAATAAGCCAAAAGGTCCCACAAAGTATGCAGATATTATTGAAATAAAAGCAAAAAATTTAGGCATAGCTATTTTTTGATAATCTCTAGTTATCCAGCTTCCACAGAATAAATTAATTGCAAGGAAATGTATCCAAAATAATAAAACATAGTTTTCATCAGAAAAAAGTAATAAAAGTTCGTTTAAACCCAGGTATAAGTTAAAACTACCCAATAGATTAATTCCATTATTGTACATTTGAAGTATTAAATATAAATCAACACCAGCCAATATTAATATTGGAAATATAGACGTAACAAAAATTTTACAAATTCTTGATTGTGGGAAAAAAAGCATTAAAAACCAAAAAGGCAAAACTCCTATAGTCAACCACAAATAGATCATGCTATATGAAAAAAAAGTACTAATTTGATCAATCATAAATAAAAAAAGTACATTATATTACATCAGCGATGATTCCTATAAAAAATAAGAAAAAAAATTTAGAAATGACCATTGAAGAAATGCGTAATTTTGCGTTTGCTTATTTAGAAAAATACTCACCTTCAAAACAGCAGTTAAAGACTTATTTACTTAAAAAATATTTAAAGTTGTCAATTTCTTCAATTAAAAAAAAAGATTTAAATGATTTAATTAATCTAGTAACAGAAGACTTGGAAAAAACAAAATTTGTAAATGATAAATTCTATTCTGATAGTAAAGCAAAACATTTAATTCAAAAAGGAAGTTCAATAAATAAAATAAGAAATTACTTAATATCAAAAGGAATTAGAGAAAAATATATTAAAGAAACTATCGATAAAATTATTGATGATAATGAAGATCAGGATTTTTTTTCTGCAATAAAAATTTGTAAAAAAAAAAGAATTGGTCCAGCAAGAGATGAGGATAATAGATCATTATTTTATAAAAAAGATATATCAATTTTAGCTAGATCTGGTTTTAATTTTGAAACGTCCAAGAAAGTAATGGATATTGATAAAAGTGATTATTTGAGAATTGTTAATTTATTATAGATTTTTATTATTATTTTTTTCCTTTAAATAGTATTCTACTCGTCTTTTTATATAATTCTTAACGTAAACAAAAACTAAAAGACCAAATATTGAAACAGAAACTATTATTATTAAAATAATTCTTATTGTTTCATCCATTATAGGTTTGCAGTTCTTTTTATAATTAAACTAGTATTTTTAAAATCTTTTTTACCGTATTCAATTTCTTTACCATCAAAATCAGTAATAATTGCACCTGCATTTTTTACAATTGCATGACCTGCAGCAATATCCCATTCTGATGCTCTTGGTTCCGCAACATATAAATCGTACTCACCCGATGCAATTACACAAAATTTTAGTGAACTTTTCATTTTTTCAAATTCTGTTACACCATTTTTTTTATGAAAATCTTTAATTATTGGTATTAAGTTTTCTGAATATGAAACAGCTTTAATTTGATTTTGCTTTGTTTTTTTTTCACAAGTTAAACTATTTTTTTTTTCTTGTGATAATTCGAAACTATTTCCATTTCCATAAGAATAAAACAATCTTTTTTTTGCTGGAGCATACACGATTCCTAATTCAGGTTTTTTGTTAATTATCAAAGCAGCATTTAATGTAAATTCATCTTTATTATTAACATAATCATTAGTTCCATCTATAGGGTCAATCAACCAAAATTCATTCATATTTTTATTTAATTTATTTGATTCACTTTCTTCAGATATAATGGGAATATCGGGAGTTATACTTTTAATTTTTTTTGTTATAATATCATTCACTTCAATATCAGCATTTGTTACTGGCGTATTGTCAGATTTAATTGTTTTTATTAAACCAATTTTTCTAAGTTCAATTGATTTATTGCCAGCGAACAAGAAAGTATCTATCAAACCTTCACATATTTCTTTTAACTTATTACTATTCATTATCTAATTTTTCTAATAATACATATTTAACATTTATTACTTTTTTCCCAACATTTTCAAAATTTACTGTTACTTTTTCTTTTATTATAGATTGGACTTGACCAATTCCCCACTCTTTATTAGCTGTATTTATTACTTTATCACCTGGTTCAAAATCTAAAATCATTTAATATTCTAATAGAAATAAGTATAAATAACATCTTATGACATTAAAAACTAATTCAATAGGAATAAATAAAAAACCTAAAGATACCAAGGTAGTGGTTGCCATGTCAGGTGGCGTTGACTCTTCAACTGTTGCTGGAATGATGAAAAAAGAAGGATACAAAGTAATAGGCGTAACATTAAAATTATATGACGATAGTAAAGAAATTTCCAAGTCAAAACAATGCTGCGCTGGTCAAGATATTATGGATGCAAAAAGAGTTGCACAAAAATTAGATATAGAGCATAAAATTTTTTATTTTCAAAATAAATTTAAAGAAAAAGTGGTTGATAATTTTGTTGAAAGTTATCTTAAAGGAGAAACTCCGATACCATGTGTGCAATGCAATAAAACAGTTAAATTTAACGATTTGTTTGAAGAGTCAAAAAATTTAAAAGCAGATGCATTAATAACAGGTCATTATGTAAAAAGTGTTACAAATAAAAAAAATACAGATATGTATATGGCCATCGATGAAAATCGTGATCAAAGTTATTTTTTATTTAATACTACAAGAGAACAACTAAATTATTTAAGATTTCCATTAGGAAACATGTTAAAAAGTGAAACAAGAGAAATAGCAAAAAAATTAGAATTAAATGTTGCAAACAAACCAGATAGCCAAGACATATGTTTTGTTCCTAATGGCAACTATAAATCTGTGATTGAAAAACTTAGGCCCGATTCTTTTAAAAAAGGAAATATTAAAAACACAAATGGTAAAGTTATTGGAGTTCATGACGGAATAGTTAATTTTACAATAGGGCAAAGAAAAGGAATTAAAGTTGCCGCTGGTGAACCTCTATATGTAATTGACATAGATCCAGAAAAAAACGAAATTTTAGTAGGACAAAAAAAAGAATTAATAAAATCATTTATAAGTTTAAGAGATTTAAATTTGCTATCAGAGAAAAATGATTTCAACAAAGAAATACACGTAAAAGTAAGGTCTACTGGTAAATTAATTAAAGCAAAGGTTGAATTGAATAATGGCTTTGCAAATGTAAATTTATATCAAGATGAATACGGCATTTCACCAGGACAAGCTTGCGTTTTTTATAAAAAAAATAAAGATGGTTATAAAGTTTTAGGAGGAGGATGGATAAAAAAATAGTTATCCCCATTTTCCACAAGGATTTATTGAAATAAAAGTATCAACTAAAAAGTGATACAAATTTAACAATAGATAGAATATTGTTAATATGAATTAAGAGGCAACTCTTAACTGGCCATCTGGGGAAAAACCGAGAGGTTCAAGCTCAGAGGGCAGAAAGTCTTGCAGAGTAGCGCTAAAATTGCAAGGCGGTTAAGGCTTGGCGGTAGCGCATACAACGACGAGCCAAATCTAATCTACAGTGGGGCAACCTACTGTAGAATTGGGTTTTTTTCACTGAATAATTTTTCATTTATATTAAAACTAAATTTCTTAAAAACGAAATTATTAAGCTTTAGTAAAAATTGATTATTGACGTTAAATTGATTTAAAAATTACTTTTTCTTATTTTTTTTTCTAGCTCTTCTTTTTTTAGAGCCCATTTTTCTACGGCCTCTATGCTTTTTAGGGTATCCCATAATCTCCTTTTTTTCTTTTTATTGACATATTTGATGGATATAGCATTGTCTTTAAATCATATCAATTTTTTTATGGATAAATCATTTAAAACTTTCTTAAAACACACAGCTAAGGATTATTATAATCAATCAGTAAACCCACCTGTGGTTAGAGCATCAACAATTATCTTTAAAACAATGAATGAGCTTAGAAAAACGCAAGCCAAAGGAAAAAAGAATCCAACTGGTGGACATTTTGATTATGGAAGACAAGGAACATCAACAACGTATATTTTACAACAAATGTTAAAAGAGATGGAAGAATGCCACCACGTGTTCTTAACGCCTACTGGATTTGGTTCAGTTTTTTTGTCTATTTTTAGCGTTGTGCGTCCTGGCGATGAAATTCTTGTCGCTGATCCTGTTTATTACCCAACACGGCTTTTAACAGAAGATTTTCTTAAACCATTTAATATTAAAACAATTTTTTATAACCCTCATGATTTAAATACTTTAAAAAACAAAATTACTAAAAAAACAAAATTAATTTATGTTGAAAGTCCTGGAAGCAACTCTTTCGAATTTCAAGATTTGTCTAAAATACTTTCAATAGCAAAAAAATATAAATTATTTACAGCTATAGATAATACTTGGGCTACTCCATATTTTTTAAAACCCATTAAATTAGGATTTGATATGTCTATTGTTTCTGCAACAAAATATTACTCAGGCCATTCAGATGTAATGGGTGGAAGTTTAGCTGTTAACAAAAGAGTTTTTAAACATGTAGAAAAAGCAAATAAAATAACAGGTTTAAGATTAGGACCTGACGATGCTTATCTTATAATTAGAGGGCTTAGGACTTTAGATGTTCGTTTGGACAAGCACCAAGAGAACGCAAAAAAAGTTGCAAGCTTTTTATATAAAAATAAAAAAGTGAAACTTTTATACCCTTATAAAAAAGGAACATATAATTATAAAATGTGGAATAAATATTATTCCGGTGCTTCTGGATTAATGGGTTTAAAAATTAAAGCAAAAAATAAAAAATCTGTTCTTAAATTTGTAAACTCATTAAAATTATTTGGTTATGGATATAGCTGGGGTGGCTTTGAAAGCTTAGCCTTACAGCAAGAGTTTAGAGAGCTAGGAAATAGAAAATACTTAGGTTTAGCAAAAAACGAACACCTGGTTAGACTTCATATAGGTCTTGAAGATCCCAAAGATTTAATAGCAGATTTAAAAAGATCTTTAAGATTTATTAAATGATCCAAAAAAATTTTATTCCAAATAAAACTGCTTTAATAACATTAATAGCTGCATGCTTAGTAGTTATTATTTCTTTAGGAATTAGACAAACTTTTGGCCTTTTTTTTTTTGATTTTGAAGTTGATCTAGGTTGTACCCAAACAGAGTTTGGTTTTGCTATGGGTATACAATTACTTTTTTGGGGATTGCTTGGACCTATCTTTGGAATAATTACAGATAAATTTAGTGGAAGAGTAGCAGTATTTATAGGTTTTTTATTTTATTTAGCTGGAATTTATTTTTTAAATTATGGACCTAATACAGGATCTTGGTTTATTTTTGATATTGGAATTTTAATTGGAATTGGTCTCGCAGCTACGGCAATAAGCATACCTGTATCGATAGTAGCCAAACATTTTCCTTTAAACACAAGAACTATGGCTATTGGAATTGTTACCGCCGCAGGTTCTT
This sequence comes from uncultured Pelagibacteraceae bacterium, assembly GCA_902634695.1. GTDB lineage: Bacteria > Pseudomonadota > Alphaproteobacteria > Pelagibacterales > Pelagibacteraceae > Pelagibacter. Next base: position 4,554 of record CACPLE010000010.1, on the reverse strand, counting down.
TTGGATATTTTGTTTCTCCTATGTATACAAGATTTGCACTTATGGAATTTGGCTGGAACATAACATTGGTTATTTTTGGAGCTATGATTTTAGTTGGTTTAATTATTTCACTGTTTTTATCAACTCCAATGACAGAATTTAAACAAGAAAGTGAAAATAAACAAACAGCAATGGAAGCAATTAAAGAAGCTTTTTCAAATAAAAGTTTTAATTATTTAACTTTAGGCTTTTTTGTTTGTGGATGGCACATAGCTCTTGTTGCAACTCATATACCTATGCATATTAGAGATAAAGGCCTTGAAGATTGGACAGCAACTGCAATTTTAGCACTAATTGGACTATTTAATATTTTTGGAACTTTAACTAGCGGATATTTATCTACAAGGATTAGTAAGAAAAAACTATTGAGTACGATCTATTTGCTAAGAGGTGTTTCGTTAATATATTTTATTTTTATGCCCCCAAGTACAATTAATGCGCTAATTTTTGGAATTACTTTTGGATATCTTTGGTTAGCTACAGTTCCACCAACAAGTGGAATAGTTGGTCATGTTTTTGGAACAAAATATATTACTTTGTTATATGGATTTGTTTTTTTAAGCCATCAAGTTGGATCTTTTCTTGGCGCTTACCTTGGTGGTTTATTTCATGATTTATATGGCTCCCTTGATTACGCGTGGTACATTTCTATCGCTTTATCTTTATTTGCGGGCTTGATACATTTGCCGATAAAAGAGAAAGCTATTGAAAGAACACAACTCGCATAAACTGAAATTTAATCCTTATTTAGAAAAACTTTATAATTCAGATAAGTCTTTAATTATATATAAAGTTAAAGATGGATACAATTTATATACAGATTTTTCTAAAAAAATAATATTAACAAATAAAAATATAAACAAATTTTTTAATTTATTTTCAAAGAAAAAATTTAAAAAAGAAACTGACCTTTTCATAGGTTTTTTTGGATATGAAATACTTTGCAATTTATTAAATATTAAAATTAAGAATCAAAAAAAACTAAAATTTTATAAGGGTATTTTTTACAAACCAGAAACATTAATTAAGATACGAAAAGATATAAAAATCATTTCATCAATTAAAAAACATAAGTTTAATAGTCATTTTAATAAAACTCAAATTTTAAGTCCTTTTAAAATGAATATTGATTATCAAAAATACAAAAAAATATTTGACTTATTTTCAAAAAAAATAAGACAAGGAGAAACTTATCAAATTAAAATTTGCACAAAATATAAAAATAAATCTTCAATTAATCCTGTAAATTTTTTCTGGAAATTAATGAAAATTAATTCTTCACCAGAATCTTTTATGATTAGAGATAAAAATTTTTCTATAGTTAGCTGTTCGCCAGAAACATTGATTGATAAAAAAGGAAATAATATAATTACAAAACCAATTGCTGGAACACTAAAAAAAAATAAAAAAATTAATAAAATAAAAGCATTAAATTTTTTTAAAAATAATAACAAAGAAACAAAAGAACATAATATGATTGTTGATATGGAAAGAAATGATCTATCAAGAATATGCAAAACTGGAACTGTGAAAATTTTAAAGAAAAAATATGTGGAGGAATACAAACATCTTTTTCATTATGTAACTTCGATACAAGGAAAATTAAGAAAAAAAATTAATATTAAAAATATAGTCAAATCAATGATGCCAGGAGGTTCTGTGATTGGTTGCCCAAAGGTTCGTACTCTTGAACTTTTAAACAAACAAGAGAAAGAAGATAGAAATATCTTTACTGGTAGTTTTGGTTTTGTAAAATTTAATCAAGATATGAGATTTAATATAATTATAAGATCTATTTTAAATTATAAGAATATATCAGAAATATCAGCTGCATCAGGTGTTGTATTAGACAGTTCATCAAAAAAAGAATTTAATGAAAACTTTATTAAAGCCAAATCATTATTGGAATTATACAAATGATATATATTATTGATCATCAAGACTCATTTACTTGGAATGTTGTTCATCAATTTTCAAAGTTTGATGAAGTTTATTGTTCAAATTATTTTGAAATTAATAAAAAAAAATTGAATCAATCTGATACTATAGTTTTGTCACCAGGACCTGGTTCACCTTATAATTATCCACTGACTTCAAAAATTTATAAGAAATACAAAGGAAAAAAAAAAATAATTGGAATTTGTTTAGGGTATCAACAAATATTGTTTAATGAAAAAGGGAAAATAGTCCAACAAAATAATATTTTTCATGGATATCAATCAAAAATAAAAGTAACAAAAGAAAGTAAATTATTTAAAAAAAATATGTTATTCAAAGTTGGCAGGTATCATTCTTTAAAATTATATGAACCATATAAATCGAAAGATATAAAAATATCTATGAGATGTTTTAAATCAAATATACCAATGGCAATTGAAGATACAAAGAATAATATTTATGGTTTTCAATTTCATCCCGAATCTTTTTTGACTGAAAATGGCAACACTATTATTAAAAAAATCTTATCGGCATAAAGATTTAAAAGAAATTAAATTCAATGACCTCTGGAATGGTTATGGTGTATTTACAACGATGAGGATTATAGGAAAACCTGCAAAAATTTTATTTTTTAAAAACCATATAGAAAATTTAATTAAATCGTTAAAAAAATATAAAATTAAAAAAAAAAATATTAAAAAAAATATCCTTAATTTAATTAAATTAAACATTAGTAATAAAAAAAATTACGATCACTTACTTAGAGTAGCATCAAATAGACAAATGATATCAATATCATTAAGAAAAAGAATAAAACCAAAATTAAATTTTTCTCTTAAATTGGTTAATTATAAAAGAATTGATCCAGAATATAAAAACTTGAAATATAAAAAAATTCTTAGTTATCTAAAAAAAATTGATACAAGCAAAACAGATATAGCTTTGTATAAGAATAATAAAATTTTAGAAAGCGGCACTTCTAATCTTTTGTTTGTTAAAAGAGATAAAATATATTCACCAATAAATAACTTTTATAAAGGAACAACTCTTAGATTTTTTTCAAATAAATTAAAAAGCATAAGAAAAAGAAATATATATGTTGATTCTTTACATGAGTATGATGAAATTATAATTATTGGTTCTGGAAAAGCAGTTGCTTCAGTTGATTCAATTGAAAAACCACATTGGAAAAGAAAAAGTTTGAAAAATTATAGAATTTTATCCAATATTTATCAAAAAGCTCTGAAGAACTGTCCTAGATATAACGGTTGATCTATATTGACATCTATACTAAAAACTTTCTTCTAAAGGGAGAAAAAATCATGTTTTTATCGGTTAATCCATTTTCAACATTAGCTGAAACTGTGCCACCAATTTATATGCAATCTTTTGTTATAATGATGGTGATATTAATTATAGCAGGAACCCTTTTAGATATTATCCATAAAAAAAATGTTAAATATTTTTTTCAAAATGCAAAAAAAGCGAAGCTATCAGCTACCAAAACTTTAACTTCTGGAGAAAAAATATCTGTAATTTCCAAAACTATTATTAGTGATATCGCTACAACATCAGAGTTAGGTGCTGGAAAAAGAAGAACAGCTCATCTTCTAGGTATGTATGGAACAATTTTATTTTGGATTGGTTCAGCAATAATGATTTTTTGCTATTCAAACTCATCCTCAGATACGCCATCTTTTTGGCCAATCGTTTGGCATGCCGGTGCAATAATGACAGTTATAGGAGGAGGTTGGTTTTGGTTTTTTTTAAGAGTGGATGTTTATTCAGAAGCTCACCCTTGGTATAGAATTATAAAAGCGGATTTATTTGTCCTTGCGCTTGTTTTGTTTGGTTTATTTTGTTCTTTAAAAATTGGACTTAATATAGACGAACCTTTTCATCATACAAATGGTGGGCTAAGATATCTTTACGTTTCTACTTTGGGTGTTTTTAAAGATTACAATTTTATGAACACCAGGTTTTATCCTGGCTTGTACGACACAATTGTTTACTCTATGGCTAAGTTTTTTGATAATTTTATTGATATTAAATACACTGCAGAAATTAGACATTTTATAAATTATTCATTTTCTTCTTTAGGTGTTCTTGGATTATTTCTAGTAAATAAAAAAATCTTTAACAAGGAAATTGCAATTTTATCATGTTTGCTAGCACTAATGAATCCTATTTTTTTTGGTCATTTAGGCAATAACCCAAAAGACCCTATAATTTTTACTTCTCTTATTTGGACAATATTTTTTTTTATTAACTATTTAGAAAGTCTAGAAAAGTCACGATTTAAAAATCTTGTACTAATGTCTGTCTGTATAGGTTTTGGTGCAGGGGTAAGATTTACTTTTTTTGCTTTGCTTATTCCATTATTTTTAGTTTGGTTATTTATTATTTTTAGAAAAAAAATTAAATTTTTACAAATATTCTTTGATATATATATTGCTTCACTTATAATATTGTTCTTAGCATTTCTTACTTGGCCTCAAATTCATAATGGAGAATTTAATTTAATATTTGAAGTAATTCAAAGATCATCAAATTGGCTTATTGGTTTTAAACATGGTG
>CACPLE010000009.1 GCA_902634695.1 uncultured Pelagibacteraceae bacterium | reverse complement strand
TTTGCAACCTGTTGGGTAATTGTTGATGCACCTTCAAGTCTTTTGGAATAAATTACGTTTGAAATATTGTTAATAACGGCTCTTATTACTCCTTTTGCATCAACTCCAGGATGAGAAAAAAAGTTTTTATCTTCTGCTGAAAGAAATGAATTTATCACTTTTATTGGTATTGCGTTATATGGAACGAAAATTCTTTTTTCTTTTGAAAAATCACTTATTAATTGACCTTCTCCAGCATATACTTTGCTTGAAACAGGAGGTTTATAGTTTTTTAGGAATTTGTAATCTGGAAGTTTGTTTGAAAAAGCCCATAAAACAGCAATTATTGCTACTGAAGTTATTAATAAACTACTCAAAGATAATAAAATTATTTTTTTAAATAGTCTGTTCATTTTAGTTTTAATTAACTTATGAATTTGTTAAAGTTAAGGCATCAAAATTATAAAGAATTTATTAAATGAAACTTAAAATCACAAAATTATGGAAAAAAATTTATACATTGATGCATCGCATCCTAATGAAACTAGAGTTGTTATCAAATCAAATGACAACATCGAAGATTATGAGTATGAAGGCGTAAAAAACAACCTCATAAAAAATAACATATATTTAGGAAAAGTAAGTAGAGTAGAACCATCTTTGCAAGCTGCGTTTGTTGATTTTGGCAGAGAAAGACATGGATTTTTATCCTTCAACGATATTCAATCTGATTACTATCAAATTCCTACAAGTGACCTTGAAAAAATTAAAGAAGAAGAAGAATTAGCTAGAGAAAAATTATTAAAAGAAAGTGAAAAAATAGAAGAAAAAAATCTTAGTGAAGGAAATGAAAGTGCGCAAGATCCTGTAGAAAAAAAAACCGAAAATTTTGAAAATGATGAAATTAACAGTATTGAAAAAAAATATCCAAGAAAAAGATATAAAATCCAAGAAGTTATTAAACCTAACCAGGTTATTTTGGTACAAGTGCTTAAAGATGAAAGAGGTTTAAAAGGTGCCGCTTTAAGTACATTCATTTCTATAGCAGGAAAGTATATTGTACTTATGCCCAACACTCCAAAAGGAGGTGGCATATCAAGAAAAATATTTAACCCCACGGACAGAAAAAAAATTAGAAGTATATTAAATCAAATTGAAATTCCTAAAGAAATGGGAATTATAGTTAGAACTGCTGGCTCAAATAAAACAAAAAATGATATTAATCATGACTTGCAAAATTTACTTAACATATGGGGTTCCATAAAAGAAAATGCTATGAACTCTATAGCTCCTTCCCTCGTTCATCACGAAAGTGAAATAATTAAAAGAACTTTAAGAGATATGTGTGACGACGATACAAAAAATATTATTGTCGAAGGTAACGAAGGATACCAAAAAGCAAAAAGTTTTATGAAACTCTTAATGCCAAAATATGTAAAAAGAATAAAAAAGTATAGAGATAAAATACCACTTTTTATAAAAGAAAACATTGAAGCTAAACTGAATGAAATTTATGAAACTCAAGTTAAACTTTCTTCGGGTGGCTATCTAGTTATTAATCCTACAGAAGCTTTGGTTTCAATTGATGTAAACTCTGGAAAATCTATTAAACAAAAAAATATTGAGAGCACTGCTTTAAATACAAATTTAGAAGCAGCAGAAGAAATTGCTAGACAAATAAAAATTAGGGATCTTTCCGGTTTAATTATTATTGATTTTATTGATATGCACAGCTTTGGAAACAGAAGATTAATAGAAAGAAAATTAAAAGAAAAATGCAGAACTGACCGAGCAAAAATCCAAATTGGTAGAATAAGTAGCTTTGGTTTGCTTGAAATGTCTAGACAAAGACTAAGGGAAAGCTCTGTAAAATGGGATATAATATTAACTAGTGAATCTTTTGCTTTAAAATTATTAAAAAATATTGAATTAAAATCAATAACCAACAAATCTAAATTTATAAAAGTTAAAGTGTCTGAAAAAATTAATAATTTTATTAGCAACAACTTCTCGGAAGATATTAAGTATTTTGAAAAAAAAAATAAGACTAAAATTGAAATTACAAATGATAATTCATTAATTTTTCCTGATCACATAATTGAATTTCAAAATAAATCAAAAAAAATAATAGAAAAAATAGAATCTCTAACAATACTAAAAAGTTTGCCTGAGTTAAAAAAAATGGAAAATAGAAAAAATGTAAATTTAATAAACAAAAAATATAAAAAGAAAAAATTCTATAAGAAAAAATTCTATAAAAAAAATAATTAAATTATCCCTTTTTTTGGAGAAGAAGGGTTGCCATAAATTGATTTGTTTATTCTTCCAGAAAGATAAGATTGCCTGCCAGCAATTACAGCATATTTCATTGCAACTGCCATTTTAAATGGGTCTCTTGCTTTTGCTATAGCTGTATTAACCAAAACTCCATCACAACCTAATTCCATTGCTATAGTTGCATCAGACGATTGACCTAATCCGGCATCAATTATCAATGGTAATTTTGTTTGATATCTAATAATTTTAATATTTGTTTGGTTTTGAATCCCGAGTCCAGATCCAATTGGGGCAGCTAAAGGCATAATGGCACTTGCTCCTGAATTTTCTAATCTTTTCGCTAACAACGGATCATCATTGCAATAAACCATTACTTTAAAACCTTCTTTAGATAAAACTTCAGTTGATTTTAAAGTTTCTATCATATCAGGAAAAAGATTTTTTTTGTCTCCCAAAACTTCTAATTTTACCAACTTCCAGCCTCCAATTTCTCTTGCAAGTCTTAAAGTTCTTAAAGCTTCTTCAGAAGTAAAACAACCAGCAGTATTAGGTAAATAAGTAATTTTTTTTGGGTCTAAATAATCCATTAAAAGAGGTTTTTTTTTATCAGTTATGTTTACTCTTCTAACAGCAACAGTAACAATATCTGCACCTGATAGATTAACAGCTTTTGCACAATCAGACATATTTCTATATTTGCCTGTGCCTACAATTAATCGCGATTTAAAATTTTTTTTAGCAATAACTAGCGTGTCTAATTTAGTCATTAACCTCCCCCAATAAAATGAACAATTTCAATTTTATCATTTTTTTTAATTTTAATTTTTCCTATCAATTTCTTATTAACTATTGTTTGATTTAACTCTATAGCCACTTTTTTTATTGGTATGTTGTGTTTTTTTATTAAATTTTGCAAAGTAATTTTGTCTTGTATTTTAATAATTTTTCCATTTAATTTTATTTTTATTTTATTTATTTTTTTCATAATATATAAAGGTTCAATGAAAAATAATATTATTCTTATTAATGGTCCAAATCTTAATCTATTAGGAGAAAGAGAACAATCACAATATGGAACGGTCAATTACGAAGACTTAAAAACCAAATGTGTAAAGCATTCAAATGACCTTGGAATTAATACTGATTTTATGCAATCTAATCTGGAGGGCGAAATTGTAACAATGATACAAGAGGCAAGAAAAAAATACGATGGATTGATTATTAATGCCGCAGGTTTTACACATACTTCGGTGGCAATTCGAGACGCACTATCAATATTTAAAAAACCAGTTATAGAACTCCACATATCAAATATATATAAAAGGGAAGAATTTAGACAAAAATCTTTGATAAGTGGTGTGGTAACTGGATTAATTTGTGGATTAGGAACAAATGGTTATATTTTGGCCATAAATGCAATGCAAGAATTGCTAAAAAATGGAAATTGATAAAAAAATAATCAAAAAACTAATTGATACTCTTGAAGATTTGAAAAAATCGATAAAAGATAAAGATTTTATAAATACAGAAGTTTCGAGTGAAGAAGAAATAGAAGTTGCTGAAAATGTTGTAAAGAGTCCGATCGTAGGCACTGCATACCTTGCTCCTGAGCCAGGCGCAAAACCTTTTGTTTCTATAGGTAAAAAAATAAAAAAAGGTGACACGGTAATGATAGTTGAGGCTATGAAAACGATGAATCATGTTCCTTCTTCTTTAGATGGTATAGTAAAAAAAGTTTATGTTGAAGATGGTCAACCAGTTGAATACGATCAAATTCTTATCAGTCTTGAATAATGTTTAAAAAAATACTGATTGCCAATAGAGGTGAAATCGCTGTTAGAGTGATAAGAGCTTGTAAAGAATGGGGAATTCAAACAGTGGCTGTTCATTCCAATGTAGATAAAAACAGCATGCATGTAAGATTGGCCGATGAAAGTGTTTGTATCGGATCTCATCAACCTGCAAATAGTTATTTAAATATTCCAGCTATAATGTCAGCAATCGAATTAACTAACGCGGAAGCAGTTCACCCTGGTTATGGTTTTTTGTCAGAAAATCCAAACTTTGCAAAAATCCTTGAAGAAAATAAAATAAAATTTATTGGCCCTTCTTCAAAATTAATAAAAATGATGGGCGATAAAATTGAAGCAAAAAAAATAGCAAAAAAATATGGCTTACCTGTTATTGAAGGTTCTGAAGGTGGAGTTTCCGATCCCAAACTTGCAAAAGAAATATCAAAAAAAATAGGTTTTCCTGTGCTTATAAAAGCCGCAGGAGGTGGTGGTGGAAAAGGAATGAAAATTGTACACGATGAAAATAATTTTGATTTATCTTTTTCCGCTGCGAAAACGGAAGCATTAAAATATTTTGGAAATGATGAAGTTTATATTGAAAAATTTTTTCAAAATCCAAGGCATATTGAAGTACAAGTTTTGTCAGGAAAAAATGGAACAGTTCACCTGCATGAAAGAGACTGTTCTGTTCAAAGAAGACATCAAAAACTTATTGAGGAAACACCAAGCCCAATCTTGCATAATAAAGTAAGAGAAGAATTATTTGAAAAAACTGTAAATATGGTAAGTAAAATTGGTTATGAAGGTGCTGGAACAGTTGAATTTATATATGAAGATGGAAAATTTTTTTTTCTTGAAATGAATACAAGAGTACAAGTTGAACATCCAGTTACTGAAGTTGTAACTGGAATAGACATTATTAAAGAACAAATATTTATTGCATACACTGGAAATACTGCTTTATCTCAAAAAGATATTAAACCCCGAGGTCATGCTATTGAATGTAGAATTAATGCCGAAGATCCAAGTAAAAACTTTCAACCGTCTCCAGGCATAATAGGCACATGTCATCAACCCTCTGGTTTTAGAACAAGAGTTGATGGATCAATATTTCAAGGTTATAAAGTCACACCTTATTATGATAGTATGGTTTGCAAACTAATATGCCACGGTAGAAATAGAACTGAAGCAATACAAAGAATGTTACGTTCTTTAGATGAATTTGTTATTGAAGGTATAACAACTACTGTTGAACTTCATAAAAAACTCTTAAAACACAAAAAATTTGTAGAATCAGATTTTAATGTAAGTTGGTTAGATAATGAAAAAATTATGTAAAACTAATAACATTTTGTTAACCAAATATCATAAACTGGGTGATCAAAAGGTTTGATTGCTGGACTAGATAAAAAAGTCCAATCATTAAAAACAAAAACTTCATCATTGCTCTTGTTGCTAACATCTTTTACTTGTAAATAAGCAGTTACCTCCGGATTGTCATCAAACTCTGAATTCTTACATTTTAAAATTTTAATTAATAAGTTTTTAAATTCTTTTTCTTCACCTATTTTTATTTTTAAATTGCTGTTTTTTGAACTTATCTTATCTAAAATTTTTATTTCAACAAATTTTTCTTCGATTTTAATTTGATTTGAATTATCAGATTTTGCTATTGAGAAAAAAAATGAAAAAAACAAAACAATTAATAAAATATTAATTTTTCCAGGTTTTGTATTTTTTTTTAATTTCATTATTTTTCTTATTTGGATGGTATGACTCATTGGTTCCTGTTTTGTTGGGTAAATGAGGTTTTTCCCAATCATGTTTTTTAATTTGATTAACGTTTTCAATTTTGTTTTTTGTGTGATGCATCCAAGAATACCATTCAATGGGAATTTTAGTTGCTTCAATCTCGCCGTTATAAATTACCCATCTCTTTCCAGATTTGTTTTTGTAATATTTATTTCCAAATAAATCTTTTCCAACTAATTTTCCATAAATCAATGTGTGAATTCTAGTTCCTAAAGTTTGATGATTCCACCAGACGAATATTTGTTTAAAAAATGTCAACATTTTTTTTTATTTTTTTTTACAATTTAAAATTGTAAAAAATAAATTAGACTAAAATTTTTAAAAGTATATATATAAATTATCTGAAGACTCAAAAAATTAATTTAGGGATCAACAATGGCCAAATATCAGGTTGAAACGTACTACACATGCAGTTTTAAAGTTACTCATTATTTAGAAAATGTTAATGAAAAAGAACTATCAAATCTAGAAAAGAGAGATGATGGTAAATTTGAAATTCTTGATGTTAAACTTGATAATAGAAAAACAAAAAATTTAGGGAAAAGTCGAAATAACGTAGAAAAAAATTCAAAAAATGATGAAGTATTAATTGAATCAACAAAACCTAAGGTTGTCTCTACAGAAATCAATCAAAAATTTGTAAATAAAATAAACGAAGGAATTGGAAAAAGATTTAGTATGCCAGATAGAAGAAAAGGATACATTCAAAAAGCTTCTATAGGAAACCATAAAGTTTATCTTCATACTGGTGAATATGAAGATGGTAAAATAGGTGAAATTTTTATTGATACTAGTAAAGAAGGTGAGCTAGTAAAAGCATTAATGAACAATTTTGCTATAGCTATATCTTTAGGTCTTCAATATGGAGTTCCTCTTGACGAATTTGTAAATGCTTATGTTGATACAAAATTTGAACCATCGGGCAAGGTTACAGGAAATGACCGTATTTTAAGTGCATCGTCAATTTTAGATTATATTTTTAGAGAGCTTGCTATATCTTATCTAAATAGAGAAGATTTAGCACATACACCTTCTATTGCTGGAAAAGATTTATCTCAAAAAGATGAAGAAGAATTTGACGGACAAAATACATTTTTAAAGTTAGTTAAAGATATAACTAGTAAAGGTTTTGTTAGAAGTAATTATAAAAAAAATCTAGTAGATCTTTCAGATATAAAAATTAACCTTAAAGGAAAGAAATAAAACTATTTCTTTTTACTTATAGATAAATTTAGTTCTTTTAATTGCTCTATGTCAACTTCTGATGGTGCGTTCATCATAAGGTCTTGGGCATTTTGATTCATTGGAAACATTGTCACTTCTCTAATGTTTTTTTCATTTGCTAATAACATTACAATTCTATCAATTCCTGGAGCTATACCTCCATGTGGAGGAGCTCCATAGCTTAAAGCATTAATCATGCCACTAAACTTATCATCCACTTGTTTTTTTTCATAACCTGCTATGGAGAATAATTTATACATTAAATCAGGTATATGATTTCTAATAGCACCAGAAGAAAGTTCTATACCGTTGCATACTATGTCGTACTGATAAGCCTTAATATTTAAAGGATTGTCAAAATCAATTTTTTTAATATCCCCTTGTGGCATCGAAAATGGATTATGGCTAAATTTAATTTTTTTACTTATTTCATCTTTTTCAAACATTGGGTAATCAACTATCCAACAAAATGCAAATTCATCTTCATTAATTATTTTTAATTCTTTTGCAATTTTGTCTCTTGCTAATGATGTAATATTTTCTAATTCATTAATTTTTCCACAGGCGAAAAAGATGCTATCTCCTATTTCTGCAGAAGTTATTTTCATAATTTCTTTTAAAGATTCTTCCGAAAATAATTTGCCAACTGGTCCTTTTGCAGAGATTTGGTCATTTTTTTCCAATGTGAAATATGCAAGTCCTGATGCTCCTTCTTCTTTTGCCCATTTATCTATCCCATCAAAAAAACTTCTCGGTTTATCTTTTGTATTTTTAGTGACTATTGCTCTAACAAAAGACCCGGATTTAACAAGTTTTTTAAATATCTCAAATTTAACATCATCTCTATCAAATACTTTGGTCAAATCAAATATAACTAATGGATTTCTTAAATCGGGCTTGTCGGTTCCATATTTTAACATGGACTCTTTAAATGTAATTTTTGGAAATTTTTGATATTTTATTTTCTTTTTTGAAAATTTTTTAAAGAGGTTAACCATTAATTTTTCGACAACTTCAAAAACATCTTCTTGTTCTACAAAAGACATTTCCAAATCTAGTTGGTAAAATTCTCCGGGACTTCTGTCAGCACGAGCATCTTCGTCTCTGAAACAAGGAGCAATTTGAAAATACTTATCAAATCCCGCAACCATAATTAATTGTTTGAATTGTTGTGGAGCCTGCGGAAGTGCATAAAATTTTCCTGGATTTAATCTACTAGGAACCAAAAAGTCTCTTGCTCCCTCTGGGCTTGAAGATGTCAAAATTGGAGTTTGAAATTCTAAAAATCCAAACTTAGTCATTTCAGATCTTATAAATTCAATAACTTTAGATCTTAAAATAATATTTTCATGAATTTTTTTTCTTCTTAAGTCTAGAAATCTATATTTTAATCTAATTTCCTCAGAATAATCTTGATCTGAAAAAACTGGCATAGGCAATTCTTTGCAGCGTCCTAAAATTTCAAATGATTCTATTTTTATTTCAATTTCGCCAGTTTTTAAATCTTTGTTAATAGTATCTTTGGTTCGCGCTAAAACAGTTCCTTCTATTTTAATAACACTTTCCAACTGTAATTTTTCTAAATCTTTAAAAAAACTATTACTATTGTCAATAACACATTGAGTTAAACCGTAGTTGTCTCTTAAGTCTATAAATAATAAATTTCCATGATCACGTTTTTTATTTATCCATCCTGATAATATAATTTTTTGATCTTTGTTATTTATATTTAATTCATTACAGTTATGAGTTCTATATTTATGCAAATCAATCCTTTAAAGCTTCTTTTATAATTTTAAAATCAATAGATTTCTTTTTTTTTAAACTAATTTCATCAATTTTATATATAAATTCATATATCTTTCCATAAGATCTATCAATGTGTTTGATAATAAAATCAATTAGTTTTTTTTCAATAGTGATCTGCCTGTCTGAAAAATTTTTTAACAAAATAGCAAACATCAACTCATCATCAGGGTTTTCAATTTTGGCAAAAATACAATTTTTTGATCTAGATTGAAAATCTTTAAGGCTAAAATTTAATTCATTAATTGGAACTAACGAGTTAATTAAAATAAATTTTCTGTCTTGGTCGGCTATATTAAACAATGTATACATTAATTTTTCATTAATTTTTTCATCAAAATCATCCAAAATAAGATTTTCAAAAATTTTAAATTTTTTAAAAGATTCCTGATTAAATTCATTTGCCTTTATCTTAAATGCTTTATTTTTTTTTTTAAAAATATTTGATAAGTGAGTTTTTCCACAATATTTTTCTCCATGAATGTTTAATATATTTTTTTCCCAACGAGGCCATTTTTCTATTAAACTAAATGCATAAAAATTACTTTTATTTACATAAAAATCTTCGTCTTTATAGTTTTGTTTTAAATCAAATTCTAATAATTGCTGGTTTAAATCACTCATTTGATTTTCCAAATTTGGTTACTTTGTTCTAGAGTTAAACTTGAAGATTTAATTTCATTAAAAAATTTATTTGGGTGTCCGTTATAGATAACTTTATACAAAATATCATTACTATTAAATGACAAAACTGAATAATTAGAAACAAAATCCAAGTCAGCTAATTTTTTTTCAAACAATTTAATTGTATCAAAATTTTTGGATGGTATAGAAATAGTTAATGGTAGTTGTATTGAGGTGTTTATTAAATTTATTTTCTTCCATTCGTCTTCATAAATTTTTTTTAAATCAAATATTAATTGGGTTATTAATTCTTTATCATCTAGATTTATATTATTATAATTTAAGTTAATAATTTTATTACTATTTTTAAATTTTAACTTTGACAAAATATTTATTTTATTCTCGTTTTGATAAATAATTAAGACCAAATAATCTTTTAGGTCATACTTTCCTGCAATCTTATCAAAGTTATAATCTTCAATAATTTGCGTGTTATTATTAAAAACTTGAATATCTTCAATATCTTCGGTTGGCAAAATATAGTTTAGCAAATGATAATTTGCTATTAAGTTATTCCAATTATTATATATTGGGTTTTTTGCCAAATAAACTAATTGATTTTTTGAACTATTAATTAAAATTGGTAAAAAAAATAAATCTAATTTTTTTGGTGAAGATGGGAATATGTTCTTTGACTCAAAATACTTATAAGAATTTTTTTTATTAAAATTAACATTAAATTTTGCATAGTATCTATTTTTAAAAAATCTTTCATCGCTAACATTAAAAGAATCGATTAAACTTTTAATAGTAGATAAACTTGCCTTTTCAACTTTTTCGACATCTTCTGAAATTATTACTGTTGATATTAATTGAAAAAAAGCTGATTCAAAAGCTTTATCAAAGACTTTTTTTTTATTAAAATCCAAATTAAAGTCTTCAGAAACTTCTACTTCATTTATATTAAATGAATTAGCGTTTAATTTTGAAATCATCAGATTATTAGTAATGATAAAAAAAATGATAATAAAATTAGAAATTTTTTTAATAATTTTAAAATTAAATTTAATAATCATAAGTTGTTTTAATAATAATGAATAAACGTAAATTTACATATAAAAAAAGTGGCGTTAATATTGCAGCTGCTGACAAATTTGTCGGCTTTATATCAAAAATTTCAAAAAAAAATAAAAAATTTCAAAATATTGGTGGTTTTGGATCTATATCAAGTATTCCACAAAATATAAAAAATCCAAAAATAGTTGCTAGTACTGATGGTGTCGGAACGAAAATTGAAATTGCAAATATATTAAATAATTACAACACAATTGGAATTGATCTAGTTGCAATGTGCGTTAATGATCTAATTGTCCAAGGTGCAAAGCCACTTTTATTTCTTGATTATATATCAATTAATAAAATTAATTTTTTAAAACTTAAATCAATATTAAAGGGAATTTTAAAAGGATGCAAAATTTCAGAATGTGAGCTAGTCGGAGGAGAAACTGCTGAAATGCCTGGAACATATGAGAAAGGTAAATTTGATATTGCGGGATTTTCTGTTGGAATTGTTGAAGAAAAAAATATTCTATATAAAAACAAAATTAAAAAAAATAATTTAATTTTAGCTGTTCCTTCAAGTGGTCTACATTCAAATGGATATTCTCTAGTTAGACATATTATAAATAAAAAAAAAATAAACATCAAAAAAAATAAATTTTTAAAAAAAGAATTATTAAAACCAACTAAAATTTATGTAAAAGAACTTTTAAAACTTAATAAAAAAAAACTTTTAAATGGTTGTGCAAATATAACTGGTGGTGGGCTTTCAGATAACATTAAAAGAATTATTCCAAATGGTCTTACGGCGGCTATAAATCTTAAATTAATTAAAACTAAAAAAATTTTTAGTTGGATAAAAAACAATAATGTTGAAGATGTGGAAATGCTTAAAACATTTAATTGTGGTGTTGGCTTCTGTCTTATAATAAATCCAAAAAATTTAAAAAAAACAAAAAAAATTTTTACTAATGAATATAAACCTTATGTGATAGGCAAAATTGTTTCTGGAAAAAATAAAATAAAATTAAATGAAAAAATTAATTGGACATAAAATAAAAACAGCCGTTTTTATATCAGGTGCAGGCACTAACCTAAAAAATTTGATAAATTTTTCATACAAAAAAAATTCACCTATCTCTATTGACTTAATTATCTCAAATATAAAAAAAGCTAAAGGATTAAACTACGCAAAAAAATATAAAATAGAAAAAAAAATAATTAATTTTAATAATAAAAATAAATCTGAAAAAAAAATAATAAGTATTTTACATAAAAAAAAAATAAAATTAGTTTGTCTTGCTGGATTTATGAAAATTTTATCAAAAAAATTTATTAATAATTTTAAAGGCAAAGTAGTTAACATACACCCTTCTCTATTGCCTAAATATAAGGGATTAAACACTCATAAAAGAGCTCTTGAAAATAATGAAAAATTCTCTGGATGTACGGTACATTATGTTACACCAAAACTTGACTCTGGAAAAATCATTATGCAAAAAAAAATTAAAATATTAAAAAAGGATTGTTCAAAATCACTTAAAAAAAAAATTCTTAGAATTGAACATGAAATTTACCCCAAAGCGATAAAAAAAATTTTTAATTAATCCTTAAAAAAAAAATTTATTTCTATTTTAGCATTTTCTGAGCTATCTGAACCATGTACAGAATTTTTGTCAATTGAAACTCCATATTTTTTTCTGATAGTTCCTTCGGAAGCTTTTGTTGGATCTGTAGCCCCCATTAATTCTCTATTTCCCATTATGGCGTTTTCTTTTTCTAATATCATGACAACTATTGGTCCTGATGATAAATATGCGCATAAATCATTATAAAAAGGTTTGGTTTCATGAACTTTGTAAAATTCTTCAGCTTCTAATTTGGATAGTTGAATTTTTTTTTCTTTAACTATTTTAAAACCTTTGTCTTTAAATATATTTTTAATTTCATTTTCTAAATTTCTCTCAACAGCATCCGGTTTAATAATTGACAAAGTTTGTTCGATATTACTCATAATTATCTTCTATAAATTGATTTAGTAATCTTACACCATAACCTGTGGCACCACCTGAGTTTAGAGCGCCTCCATATTTGGAAAATGCCATTCCAGCTATATCTAGGTGAGCCCAAGATGTTTTGTTTAAAATAAATCTTTGTAAAAATTGTGCTGCTGTTGTTGAGCCAGCACCTCCTACATAATTTATATTTTGCATATCTGCATTTTTTGAGTCCATAAGTTTATCAAAGTTTTTATGAAGAGGCATTCTCCATAATTTTTCATCAACTCTTTCACCAGCCTGAATTAATTGTTTTGATAATTTATCATCGTTAGAAAAAAGCCCTGCATATTCTGAACCCAATGAAACAATGATAGCACCAGTTAAAGTTGCTAAATCAACCATTAATTCAGGTTTAAATTTTTTTTCAGTGAAAGTTAAAGCGTCTGCTAAAACTAATCTACCTTCGGCGTCAGTATTTAATACTTCTATAGTTTTTCCGCTATAAGATTTTACAATATCACCGGGTCTTTGAGCGTTTCCGCTTACCATATTCTCAACAAGGCCCACAACACCAACTGCATTAATTTTTGCTTTTCTTAAAGCTAAAGTTTTCATCAACCCTACTACAGCAGCTGAGCCAGCCATATCATAAGTCATATCTTCCATAAATCTTGCTGGTTTAAGAGAGTAACCACCAGTATCAAAACAAACTCCTTTTCCAACAAATGCTAAAGGTTTTGGTTTTGATCTAGACCCTTTCCATTCAAGAGTTACAAGATAAGAACCTCTTATACTTCCCTGCCCAACTCCTAATAAAGCGTTTAAACCTAATTTTTTTAATTTTTTCTTATCGTAAACTGCGACTTTTAATCCATATTTTTTTAATTTAAGCAATCTTTTTGCGTATTCATCTGGGTGTAAAATGTTTCCGGGCTCTGAAACTAAATCTCTAGTAAAAAATGTTCCTTCTTCTAGAGCTTTAAATTTTAATTTATTTTTCAAATACAAAGTGCTTGGTTTTCCAATCAAACTAATTGTAAATACACTTTTTGTTTTTTTTGATTTGTATAAATTAAACTCATATGATTTTAATTTAAGCCCATGTGTAAATCGACCAATAAAATCTTTTTGAGGTTTAGATTTTAGACTTTCAGTAATTATTGATACTTCTTTAAATAAATTTTTTTTTATAAAATTATAAAATTGAGCACCTAGATTTTCTACGTCTGAACCTTTTAAATTTTTCTTTAAAGATATCAATATGTAGGTAGTTTTTTCATTTATATTAAATGAAATAATATTTTCCTTGGAATTTTTCTTATTTTTTAAAATTCTTTCAACATAAGATTTTTCTTTTTTTGATAAAAAAGTCTTAGTATTTTTTAATTGAAATTTGTCTTCTGCAAACAAAACAATTACTCCTGAATTGCTTGATTTAGCCTTATTTTTATAGACAACTTGAACAGACATAAATTTTAAAATATATACTTAAAGTTGTATGTTATATAAGT
Source organism: uncultured Pelagibacteraceae bacterium (assembly GCA_902634695.1). Lineage (GTDB taxonomy): Bacteria > Pseudomonadota > Alphaproteobacteria > Pelagibacterales > Pelagibacteraceae > Pelagibacter. The sequence goes on along the minus strand of CACPLE010000009.1, from coordinate 15,317 downwards.
TCAAATTATTACAATTTCAATGAAAAAATTGATTTTTAAAAAATTTGCAAAAGATGTTTTTCAATTTTTTTTGCTAATTTCTATAAGCATTTCTTTGATAGTTTGGGTTATTCAAGCAGTAAATTATCTAGATATAGTGACAGAAGATGGTCACGGTTTAGTTGTATATTTTTTTTACACTTTATTAAGTCTTCCAAAAATATTTAGTAAAATTTTACCCTTTATATACTTCATTAGTCTTTATTACATAATTTTAAAATATGAAAATGAAAATGAACTTATTATTTTTTGGACGATAGGAATAAAAAAAATTGAGTTTGTAAATGTTTTGTTAAAATTTACTATGTTTTATTTAATTTTACAGCTATTCTTTACAACATACTTAGTTCCAATTACACTAGATAAAGCAAGATCTTACATACGAACATCTAATTTGGATTTATTTACATCTATTATTCAAGAAAAAAAATTTGTAGATACGGTTAAAAATTTAACAATTTTTGTTGAAGAAAAAAATAAAAATGGAGATTTAAAAAATATTTTTCTAAAAGAAAAAATTGGATCAAACAACCACCAAATTATTATTGCGAAGAGTGGAAAAATAAAAAAAAATCAACGTGGAAGTTTTTTGATGCTTCTTAACGGAAAAATAATAAATACTAATAATAAAAAAACTAATTCATTCGAATTTACACAAACAAAAGTTAATCTTTCTAAATTTTCAACTAAAACTATAACCATGCCAAAGATTCAGGAATTAAAGACTTACGATATTATAACATGTATTGTAAAATTAAAAAATTTTTCAAATCATTTCATTTTGAATAAATTTAAATATGAAAAAGACTTTGTGAATTGTAAAGCTGAAAGTTTATCTGAGCATTTTCAAGAAATATTTAAAAGATTTATCTCTCCTTTTTATTTATTTGTTCTTTCTTTAATAGCCTGTCTTTTTGTAATTAAATCTAAAGATGATGAAAAATTTGTTAGATATAAATTTTTATTGTTTTCATTGGGAATAATAGCAATAATTATTTCGGAAGCATCAATAAAATATTCTTCTGAAATAATTTTAAAAAATATTTTTATATTTTCTATTCCAGTTTTGATTTTTGTTACAATATATATATATTTTCAAATAAAATTAAAAAAAACTTATAACTAAATGATTTTAAATACTTACAAAAAATATATTTTACTTTTATTTTTAAAAACTTTATTTGAAATAACAATAGTTTTTTTTTCTTTAATTTTGATTATTAATTTATTCGAAGAAATAAATTTTTTAAAAAATGAAAATGTAGGCGAATATTATCCTATTTTTTTAACTTTTCTAAATGCTCCATCGTTAGTTTTTGACACTCTTCCTTTTATTTTTTTAGTTTCAACTATGTTATTTTTTATAAAGTTAATAAACAAAAATGAATTATCTATTTTTAAATACACTGGAATTACAAATTTTCAAATTTTAAAGATATTACTTTTTTCTTCTTTTTTTATCGGAATTTTTTTAATATTTGGATATTACACATTTTCATCAAAGTTAAAAAACCATTATTTAATAATAAAAAATAGTTTTGCTGGAGACGATAAATATTTGGCTGTAGTTACTTCAAATGGTTTATGGATTAGAGACGAAATTAACAATAAAATAAATATAATAAGTGCTGATAGAATTGATGACGCAAACAATAATTTGCTTAAAGAAGTTTCGATAATACAATTTGATAAAGACTTTAATTTATTACAAATTATCGAAACCGATGAAGCTAATATTAATAATAAAAATTGGATTTTAAAAAATCCATTAGTGACTAAAAAAAATACAACTGATGAATTTAAATTTTTAAACTTAAAAAGTAATTTTAATACTGAAATAATTAATAAATTATTTTCTAATCTTTCATCTATGTCGCTAATGCAACTAAAAAAGACTAAAATAAACTACAAAAAGCTAGGTTATTCGACTGTGGGTATAGAAGTGTATGAAAATAAAATTTATTCTGTTCCAGTTTATTTGGCAATAATGACTCTTTTGTCTGGAATCATTATGTTCAATTCTAAATTCAGAAAAAGCAAAGTTTTTAATATAATTTTAGGAATTTTGCTTTCAGTGATTATTTATTATGTAAATTATTTTTCAGCTTTACTTGGGGAAACTGGTAAAATTCCAATAATTCTTTCGGTATGGTTGCCATTAATTATTTTAATGTTAATTAGTTCAATAGGAATGGTTAGGTTAAATGAAAAATAATAAAAAATTATTGGTCTTTTTAATTGTATTAAATTTTATTTTTATAAATATTGGTTTCGCTGAAGATATAATCTTTGAAACAAATGAAATTCAAGCTTTTGATGAAGGAAATATACTAAAAGCAAATAAAGGAGGCAAAGCAATAATTAATAACAATACTGAAATTATTGCAGATAAATTTGAATACAATAAAATAAGTGAAATTCTTGTTACTGAAGGCAATGTAAAAATAATTGATAAATTAAATAATATAACCACTCAATCAAATAAAATCCTTTATTATAAAAAAGAAGATAAATACATTTCTGAAAAAAAAACAAAAATAATTATTGAAAAAAAATACACAATAAATTCAAAAGATGTTGTTTTATCTTTAAAAAAAAAACAACTATCTTCTGATAAAAACACTACCGTAGAAGATGATAAAAATAATTATTATATCGCAGAAAAATTTAAATATTTAATAGATAAAAAATTACTTAGGGGTAAAAGAATAACTATAAAAAATGAAAATAATGATGAATATTTTTTTGAAGATGCGTTTATAAATTTAGAAACTAAAGAACTGCATGGAAAAGATCTTGAGTTTAAATTTGCTAATAATTTATTTGGAAATAATAAAAATGAACCAAGATTAAAAGGGAACAAAGCTTATACAAGCAAAAATATTACAAAAGTTTCAAAAGGTGTGTTTACCACATGTAAAGTAAGACCAAATAAAAAATGTCCTCCTTGGCTTGTAGAAGCAAATGAAGTTTCACATGACAAAAATAAAAAAACAATATTTTACAAAAATGCTTGGCTTAAAATTTATGATGTACCAGTTTTATATTTTCCTTATTTTTTTCATCCAGACCCTACTGTAAAAAGACAATCTGGTTTCCTTGCTCCACAAGTGGGTGATTCTGAAATTTTAGGATCATCAGCATACATACCTTACTTTTATGTAATTTCTGATAAACAAGATATAACTTTTAAACCAAGATTTTTTTCTGATACTAAATATTCTTTACAAACCGAATATAGAAAAGCTAGTAAAAATAGTAGTCATATTTTAGACTTTAGCTTAACTGGTGGTCATGAATCTCATTCTAATGATGGTGAAAATGCAAGAAGTCATTTATTTTCAAATTCAATTATAGATCTGGATATAGCAACTTTTGATATAAGCAATCTTGAAGTTCAAGTCCAAAAAACAACTAATGATACATATTTAAAATTATTTGATTTAAAATCGCCATTAATTGAAAATTCGGAACCTAATACATTAAACTCTTTTGTAAATTTTAGCGCTAGTAAAGAAGATTTTGATCTAGATGCTTCTTTTGAAATTTATGAGAAATTAGATAAACCACTAACGGATAGATATGAATTCATTCTTCCAAACTACAATCTAAATAAAAATATTAGTACGAATGATTCTTTGGATGGAATATTAACATTTAATTCATCAGGATCTCAGCACATATATGATACAAATATAACTGAGACTCAATTAATTAACGATCTACAATATCAATCTAATGAAAAGATTTTCTCTAACGGAATTCAAAGTAATTATAATATTTTATTTAAAAACGTAAATACTGACGGAAAAAATTCAACAAAATACAAAAATAAATTAGAATCTGAATTGCTTTCTTCATTTATTTTTGAATCTTCTTACCCCCTTTTAAGAGAAGGTATTAACATTGATAATTATTTAACTCCTAAAATAGCTTTAAGATATAGCCCTAACAATATGAAAAACCTGAAAAATGAAGACCGAAGAATTGACATAAATAATATATTTGCTTTAGACAGAATTGGTTTTACAGACGTAGTGGAACCTGGGCAAAGTTTAACAATAGGAACAACCTTGAATGGTTTAAGAAAAAAAGTAGACGATAATAATAACTCGCCAAACAATATTTTTGAATTAAGTTTGGCTACAGTCTTTAGAGATCAAGAGAAAGAAAATATTCCAACTTCAAGTTCTTTAGGAAATAAAAGTTCTGATTTAGTTGGACATATTAATCTTACACCAAATAATTTCTTTAGTTCTAATTATAATTTCTCTATGGATAATAATTTAGATCAATTTAAATATAGCGAATTAACTACTGATTTTAGAGTAAATAATTTTATCACATCTTTTAAATTTTTAGAAGAAAATGACTCAATAGGAGATGAAAGTTATCTTCAAAATACCACTTCTTGGAACATTAATGAAAATAGCTCATTTTCTTTCTCCACAAGAAGAAACAAAAAAATTGATTTAACAGAGTTTTATGACTTAATTTATGAATACAAAAATGATTGTTTAACTGCAGCGATTAAATTCAAAAAAGAATATTACACTGACAATGATATTAAACCTTCGGAACAACTTTTCTTTTCTTTAACTATAATTCCTCTTGGAGAATATGAAACAGCAAACATAATTCCTAAATAAATGAAGTTATTTCTTATTTTAGTATTATTTTTTAAAATTTTTTTAATTCACAACTCTTTTGCAGCAGAAGTTTATGTTGTTTTGAAAGTAAATAATAAAATAATAACTAATGTAGATATAATTAACGAATATAGATATCTTAGTGCGTTAAGTCCTGGTTTAAAAAACATTGAAGAAAAAAAAATTATGAAACTTGCTAGAGATTCTATAATTAGAGAAAAAATTAAAAAAGATGAAATTGATAAATATTTTGATCTAAAAGATGAAAACAAATTTATTGATAGAATTATAGTGAGATTTTATAATGGGAATGGAAAATGAAAATGAATTTCAAAATTATCTATTAAAAAATAATTTAAATTTTAATGAAGTTAAAGAAAAAATAAAAATTGAAGCTGCGTGGAATGATGTAATTTATCAAAAATTTTCAAACAGAATTGAAATTGATGAACAAGCAATTAAAAAAGAATTGAATAAAATTATATCTGAAAAAAAAAAATTGAATGTCTACAATATTTCAGAAATTTTATTTAATGTTGAAAATTATGAGCAAATTCAAAAAAAATATCAATCTATTGAGAAAAGCATTCTAGAAATCGGTTTTAACAATAGCGCAAATTTATATAGCTTATCGGAATCTGCTAAATCAGGAGGTAAAATTGGCTGGATAAATGAGTCACAGTTAAATCAAGTTATAAAAAAGGAAATAATAAATTTAAAAGTTAAAGAGTACACAAAACCAATTACAGTACCTGGAGGATTTCTGATTATAATGTTAAATGATAAGAAAATTGAAGAACTTAATATCAATTTTAAAGAAGAATTTGATAAAAGAATTGCAAAAGAAAAGAACACACAATTATCACAATTTTCTGAAATATATTTTAAAAAAATAAAAAAGAATTCTACAATAAGTGAAAAATAAACCAATAATAATTGTTTCAGGTGAGCCCTATAGTATTTTTTCAGAGATATTTTTCAAACTACTGAAATCAAAGTTTATTAGAAATTATAATCGTCCATTATTATTAATTGGGTCAAAAAATATGATTGAAAAACAAATGAAAAAAATGAATTTTTCATTTACTTTTAATCTTATTACCAAAAAAAATATAGACGAAGTCAAATTTAATAATAAAAAAATAAATATTATAAATGTTGATTTAAATTTTAAAAAGCCATTTGATAAAATTTCAAATAAGTCCTCGAATTACATAAAAAAATGTTTTGATATAGGTCTTGATTTAATGAAAAAAAAAATTGGCTGTGTTTTAATTAATGGACCAATTTCGAAAAAACATTTTTTTAATGGAAAATTTAATGGTGTAACAGAGTATTTGGCAAATAAAACAAAGCATAATGACAATGAAGTAATGCTCATTTATAACAAATCTTTATCAGTATGTCCTATTACAACTCATATACCTCTTAAAGATGTTTCCAAAAAAATATCATCTTCATCAATAATAAAAAAAATAATTACTATTAACGAGTTTTATAAAAAAAAATTAAAAAAAACTCCTATTTTTGCTGTAACTGGCTTAAATCCTCACTGCGAGTCAAATTTTAAAATAAGTGAAGAAAAAAAAATAATAAACCCTGCAATTAAAAAGGCCAAGAAGAAGAAAATTAAAATTCGAGGTCCTTTTCCTGCTGATACAATATTTTCTAAAATAAATAAAAAAAAATATGATGTTATTATTGGAATGTACCACGACCAAGTTTTAACTCCAATGAAGGCATTGTTTAATTTTAATGCAATAAATATTACTTTAGGCTTACCTTTCATTCGAATTTCCCCTGATCATGGAACAAATAATCAAATGCTAGGTTTGGGAAAATCCGATCCTACTAGTTTAAAGGAAGCTTTACATTTTATAAAAAAAATAAATGTCAGTTAAGCCAAAAAAAAGTTTAGGACAAAATTTTTTAATAGATAAAAATATAATAAAATCAATCATAGATATTGGAAACATTAAAAGTAATGATGTAATATTTGAAATTGGTCCAGGAACAGGAAATTTAACTGAATTTATTATTGAAAAAAAACCAATAAATATATTTGTTATTGAAAAAGATAATAATTTATCATTAAACTTGCTTAAGAAATTTGAAAATAAAATTAATGTTATAAGTAATAATATTTTAGATTTTAAATTAAATTCTATTTCTAAAGAGAAATTAATTATATTTGGAAATTTACCTTATAATATTTCAACAGAAATATTAACAAAATTAATTACTGATAGTGATAAATTTGGATCCTATAAAAAACTTGTCTTGATGTTTCAAAAAGAAGTAGCTGATAGAATAATTGCAAAAACAAATTCTAAAGATTATGGTAGATTGACTGTTATTTCTAATTGGAGACTTGAAATAAAAAAAGAATTTAATATAAAAGCAAATTCTTTTTTTCCAAAACCAAAAGTAGAAAGTACCCTTTTAAGTTTTATACCTAAAAAGAATTACTTTAACATTAAAAACCCAAAAAATTTGGAAAAAATTACTAGAGTTTTTTTTAATCAAAGAAGAAAGATGATAAAAAATCCATTTAAACAAATTTTTAAAAATCCAGAATCTGTTGTAGAAAAACTTAATTTAGATTTAAATTTACGACCTCAAAATTTAAGCCCAATAAATTATTTTGAAATAACTAAAGAATATGAAGATTTAATTTACTAATGAGGCAATATGCTTTTTAATAAATTCAACATCATAAGAATTGTTAAGTTGGCCAATTTCAGATTTAATTAAATTGTTTACTTCATTGTAACAACTTTCCAAATTATCGTTGATAACAACATAGTCATAATCAACCCAGTGAAGAATATCTTTGTTAAACTGCATCATTCTTTCCTCAACAATAAGTTTATCTTTCATGTCTCTGTTAGATAGCCTTTTAAATAATACATCTTTGCTCGGTGGTAAAATAAAAAAAGTTATTAATTTATATCCTAATCCTTTTTCTTTAATTTGTTTAGCTCCTTGCCAATCAATATCAAAAATTACATTTTGACCATTTTTGAGGTTGTCTATTACTGGAGATTTTGTTGTTCCATATAAATTATTAAAAACTTTTGCATATTCTAAAAATTCATTTTTTTTTATTAAATCTTTAAATTTTTCCTGATTAACAAAATAATAATCCTTGGAATCTATTTCGCTATTTCGTGGTTTTCTTGTTGTGTGAGAAACAGAAATTGAATAGTTATTATTTTTGGAAAGTAATTTTGTTAGAGTTGTTTTGCCAGCGCCTGAGGGCGATGATAAAACAATCATTACCCCATCTTCTCTTGAAGACATTTAATAAATACTAATTACTTTTACTCTCAATAAATTTAATTGCATCGCCAACAGTTAAGATTTTTTCAGCTTCTGTATCTGAAATTTCAGAACCGAATTCTTCTTCAAAAGCCATAACTAACTCAACAGTATCTAAGCTATCAGCTCCTAGGTCATCTATAAAACTAGATTCGTCTGTAACTTTAGCTTCTTCAATACCTAAATGGTCTGCAACTATTTTTTTAACCTTGCTTGAAATATCATCTGACATTTTGTTCCTTTGTGTTTTATTTCGTTAATAAATTAATACTCAGTTTTGTCAACCCATATACATGCCACCATTAACATGTATTGTTTCACCTGTAATGTAAGAAGCAGCATCAGATGATAAAAAAGCTACTGTATTTGATACATCTTCCCCTGTTCCAAGTTTTGCCATGGGTATTCTAGAGGTTAAAACAGCTTTAATGCTTTCAACAATATTATCTGTCATTTTAGACTGAATAAATCCTGGTGAAACACAATTTACTGTAATGTTTTTTTTGGCATACTCTATAGCTAAGCTTTTTGACATGCCGATTATGCCAGATTTAGATGCTGCATAATTTGCTTGTCCTAAATTTCCAGTATGGCCAACAACTGATGTTATGTTTACAATTCTACCATACTTATTTTTTAACATTTTTTTTATTCCATATTTACACAATAAGAAAGTAGATCCTAAGTTTACATCTATCACTTGTTTCCATTCATCTTCTTTCATTCTTAAGGATAAATTGTCTCTATTGATACCTGCATTGTTAATCAAAATATCTAAGCCGGTTAGTTGTGAAGAGACATTTTCAATAAATTCTTCAATTTTTGAATGATCAGATATGTCAAATTTTAAAATATTTATATTTGGAAATTCTTTTTTAAGTTCATCTAATTTTTCTGTTTTTGTTCCTGTAGCCAATACATTTCCATCTAAAGATACAAATTTTTTAACTAGCGCCTTTCCTATCCCACCAGTTGCTCCCGTAATTAAAATTTTTTTATTTTTAAAACTAATCATTAATATTTATTTTTTTAATATCTTCTTCAGAGTTTATTGAACAAGTTATAGAATCTTTACTAATTCTTTTAACAAGTCCTGATAAAACTTTGCCTGGTCCAATTTCTATAAAATTATTTATTTTTTTTTCTAACATTAAATTAACATTTTCTCTCCAACGGACTCTGCTTTCTATTTGTTTTATCAGTAAATCTTTCAATATAGAAGCTTCTTCTACCTCTTCGCTAGTAACGTTTGATATTAGTTTATTTTTAGGATTTTTAAAGTCACTTTTTTCGATCTCATCTTTCATAATTTTTGTTGCATTGCTCATAAGTTTACAATGAAATGGCGCACTTACTGCTAATTTTATACTCTTAATATTATTTTTTTTTAAATCGATCATTAATAATTCAAGATCTTTTATTTTTCCACTAACTACAAGTTGACCGACTGAGTTGTCGTTCGCTATGTAGCATTCATAATTCTTTTTGTTTTCATTTAAAATTTCTTCAATTTTTTCTGGAGTACTAGCTAAAATAGCAACCATTCCTCCTTCTCCTTTTGGAAAAGCTTCTTGCATTGATTTTCCTCTTATCCTTAGAAGTTTTAATGTTTCTCTAAAACTTAAAGATTCTGCACAAGCCAATGCAGTATATTCTCCTAAAGAATGGCCAGCAAAATAATTAGCTTTGTTTAAATCTATTCCAAAATCTTTTTTTATTACTTGGAATATTGAAAAACCTGCCAAAAAAATTGCTGGCTGTGTATTTGCCGTTTGGTCTAAGTCATCTTTGGGTCCTTCTAAAATTAATTTGGTAATTGACGTTTTTAATATTTCGTCTGCTTCGCTAAAGAGATTTTGAACAGTATTAAATTTTGCATGTAAATCTTTTACCATTCCTACTGATTGTGAGCCTTGGCCTGGAAAGATAACTGAAAACATTAATAAATTATAATCTTATTGTGGTTTTTTGTGTTGTAATTAAATAGTTATAATAGTATATCCTCATTTTTTATAAAAGAATAATAATAATGAATTTATACGAACACACAATTATAGCAAAACAGGACGTAAGCCCTGCTCAAATAAAACAACTTATTGAAAAATACTCAAAAATAGTTGAAAAAAATAATGGTGATTTAGTTAAAACAGAAGAATGGGGACTTTTAGATTTGTCATATATTATCAACAAAAATAAAAAAGGAAATTATATCCATTTCAAAATTAAAGGAAAAAGTAATATTATTTCTGACTTAGAAAAGAACGAAAAAATTGATAAAAATCTGCTAAAATATATAACTATAAAAGTTAAAAAATTTGACTTAGAGACAAATTATTTTTCAAATAAAGAAAAAGCTACCGAAGGCAGAAATAAAAAATAAATATGAAAAAAAAAAGAAGCAATAACAAAAAAGGTCGACAAAGTAACTTTGCAAAATTAAGTATTTTTCAACCGCAAAAATATAAATTCAAAAAAAATTGTCCTCTTTCAGGAAAAAGTGCTCCGGTTGTTGATTATAAAAATGTAAAATTGCTAAAAAAATATATTTCTGAAAATGGAAAGATACTACCCTCGAGAATTACTTCTATAAGTCAAAAAAAACAAAGAGAATTATCACTATCAATTAAAAGAGCTAGAAACTTAGCGCTAATCTAATGAAAGTTATTTTATTAGAAAATATTAGAAAAATTGGATCAATTGGAGATGTTATTGATGTAAAGAGAGGATTTGCTAGAAATTTTTTAATTTCAACAAAGAAAGCTTTGTACGCTTCAAAAGAAAACATTAAAGAAGTAGAAAAAATTAGAAAAGAATTAAATAAAAATGATCAGGAAAAGAAAAAAAATGCAAAAACCATTTACGAAAAAATTAATAATAAATCTTTCACAACAAAAAAATTAAGTACTGAAAACAATGAATTATATGGATCGGTAAAACCTACTGAAATATCAAAATTAATTTTGGAAGAAGAAAAAATTGAAATAAAACCTTCAATGATACAACTTGTGAAAGAAATTAAATCAATTGGAAATTTTAAAGTTAAAATAGATTTACATTCTGAAATTCAGGCTGAAATAAATATTAAAGTTGAAGCAAAAGAAAACATACAATAAATAAACTTATACAATTTTTTCCCCAGTAAATAATATCCATTGTTTTAAACTGTTATTTGTGTAGTTTTTTTTTATGATAAACAAAGGGTTAAATTTAGTTAAAAATAACTTTGAAGAGCTGCCAAACAATATAGAAGCGGAACAATCGGTAATAGGAACAATTTTACTTTCAAATGAAATTTTTGATGAGATTAGCACAATTATTTCAAGTAACAATTTTTTTGATCCTATGCATCAAAAAATATTCAGTGCAATTGAAAACCTTATATACAAAGGTATGTTGGCAAACCCAATAACTCTTAAAAATTATTTTGAAAATGAAAAAGATGATTTAAATGTTCCGGACTACTTAGTAAAAATTACAAAATTTTCCACATCATTAAGACAGGCTATAGAATATTCTAAAATAATTTATGATATGTTTGTTAGACGAGAATTAATTAAAATCTCTGAAGAAACAATAGACTCTGCAAAGTTAAAAGATTTAGATGTTAGTGGACAAAACATTATTGAAAAATCTGAAAAATCATTATTTGATTTAGCTGAAAAAGGATCATCTAGTACTTCTTTGGTAAAATTCGATGAAGCTTTAAAATTTACAATAGAGATGGCTTCCAATGCTTATAAAAATGAAGAAGGAATTGTTGGAGTTCCAACAGGATTAAAAGATCTTGATGAAAGACTTGGTGGATTACATAAATCTGATTTGGTAATTATTGCTGGAAGACCTTCCATGGGTAAAACCGCACTTGCCACTAACATTGCTTTTAATGCAGCAAGAAAACTACAAGAAAGTGGAAAAAAATCATCAATTGCTTTTTTTTCCTTGGAAATGTCTTCTGAACAATTGTCTACTAGAATATTAGCTGAACAATCTAGAATTAAATCAAACGATATAAGAAGAGGAAGAATTTCAGATGAGCAATTTGATAAGTTTATTGAAACTTCAAAAAATATTTCTGAACTGCCTTTGTTTATCGATGAAACTCCAGCGATAAGTATTGCGGCTGTAAGCAATAGATCAAGAAGAATAAAAAGACTATTTGGATTAGATATGATTGTTGTTGATTATATACAATTAATGAGAGGCACTACTTTTAACAAAGATGGAAGAGTGCAAGAAATTTCACAAATTACTCAAGGTCTTAAGGCAATAGCAAAAGAATTATCGGTTCCTGTAGTTGCTCTCTCACAACTATCTAGACAAGTTGAGCAAAGGGACGATCATAAACCTCAATTATCAGACTTAAGAGAATCGGGATCAATAGAACAAGATGCAGATGTGGTAATGTTTGTATACAGAGAAGCTTATTATCTTGAGAGAAAAGAACCTAGGCCTGCTACAGTAGAACACGCTGAGTGGCAAGCAAAAATGAATGAAGTCTCGAATTTAGCTGAAATTATTATTAGCAAACAAAGGCACGGTCCAACGGGCAATGTGATGTTAGAATTTGAAGCTATGTTTACTAAATTTAAAGATATCCAAAGTAGTTAAATTAAAATATATATTTTGTTATTAAATGTTTGCACGTTTATATCAAAATTCAGTTATACAAAAACCAAAAGCTATATTAGCTCTATTAATATTTTGCTTACTATTTTTTGGTTATCATACTAAAGATTTTAAATTAGATGCTTCATCTGACACCTTGCTTATAGAAAATGATCCAGATCTAAAATATTTGAGAGAAGTCAATGATAGATATGGGGCAAAAGATTTTTTAGTTTTAACTTACACTCCTAATGAAGCTATGATTTCGGAAAATTCAATAAATAACCTTCTCAGTCTTAAGTATAAAATTCAAAGCTTAGATTGGGTTCATAGTGTTATAACTTTATTAGATATTCCGCTACTAAGTAGTACTGATGAAACTTTAACAGAAAAACTGAAGAATTTTAGTACTTTAAAAAGTGAAGGTATTGATAAAAAGAGAGGTTTTAATGAAATTTTAAATAGTCCAGTTTTTAAAAATTTTGTAATAAGTGAAGATGGAAAGACAACTGGAATTATAGTTAATATTAAAAAGGATAAAATATCAAAAGAACTAAAAAATAAAAAAGATATTGAAAATTATAAAGACTCTTTAAAGAAAAAAAACCACGAAAATATAATTCAAATTAGAGAAATTATTAAAACTTTCAGTCAAGTTGGAAAAATTCATCTTGGAGGAATACCTATGATTGCTGATGACATGATGTCGTTTATCAAAAATGATATTATAGTTTTTGGTGTCGGAGTTTTATTATTTATTATTGTAACACTTTGGTTTGTATTTAGAAAATTAGTATGGATCATAGTTCCAATAAGTAGTTGCTTTTTTTCTGTTCTGATTATGACAGGACTGCTTGGTCTGTTGGGTTGGAAAGTAACTGTAATCTCATCTAACTTCATTGCTTTGATGTTAATTTTAACAATGGCTATGAACATACATATGAGTGTTAGGTATATTCAAATTAGAAAAGAAAAACCCAATCTATCAAACCAAGAAATAATTTTAATCACAACTAGTAAAATGTTTTGGCCAATACTTTACACTGTCTTAACGACAATATGTGCATTTTTATCTTTAATATTTAGTGAAATTAAACCTGTTATAGATTTTGGTTGGATGATGACACTAGGATTGTTAACATCCTTTACTGTAACTTTTACTTTATTACCTACAATTCTAAATTTTTTATCTAAAGACAAAATTGAAATAAAAGACACAAACAAATCTATAATTACTAGTTTTTTAGCAACCATTTCAATAAATAACTCAAAAACTATTTTTATTACTACATCTTTAATAATAATATTAAGCATACTCGGTATAAGCAAATTAGAAGTAGAAAATAGTTTTATAAATTATTTCAAAAAAAATACAGAAATTTATAAAGGCATGAAATTAATAGACAATAATCTTGGGGGAACTACTCCTTTAGAGATAATATTAAATTTTCCAAAAAAAACTAAAGAAGCTAAAGAAGAAGATGATGATTTCGATGATTGGGAAGAAGATACAGATTCAAACAATGAAAAATATTGGTTTACAAAAGATAAAATAGATAAGATTAAAAAAGTTCATGAATACCTTGATAGTTTGGATAGTGTTGGAAAAGTCTTATCATTTTCATCAATTTTACAAGTAGCAAAAAAATTAAATAATAATAAAGAGCTTGGAACTTTAGAAATGGGTGTTTTGTATAACAAAATACCTGATTCTATTAAAAAAGAAATTGTAGATCCCTATATATCTATTAAAGATAATCAAGCAAGAATTAATTTAAGAATTATTGATTCAAAAAAAGATCTTAGAAGAAATGATTTAATAAAAAAAATTAATTATGATCTTGAAAACAAACTTAATTTAAAAAAAAACGAATTCAAATTAGCTGGTGTTTTAATTCTATTTAATAATTTATTACAAAGCTTGTTTAAATCTCAAATATTAACACTCGGATTTGTCATGGTAGGTATTTTTTTAATGTTTTTAATATTATTTAGAAATTTAACATTATCTTTAATTGGTGTGGTGCCAAACTTTATTGCGGCCTTTTTTATATTAGGAATTATAGGGTTGCTTGGAATACCACTTGATATGATGACGATTACAATAGCTGCAATTACAATTGGAATTGCTGTAGATAATAGTATTCATTATATTTACAGATTTAAAGAAGAATTTTCTACAAACAAAAAATATCATGATACACTTAAACTCTGCCACTCAACAGTTGGTACTGCTATACTAAATACTTCAATAACAATTGTATTTGGATTTTCTATTTTAGTTTTCTCTAATTTTATACCAACTATTTATTTTGGTGTATTTACTGGTATCGCTATGTTGTTAGCAATGATCTCTGTTTTAACATTATTACCTAAACTAATTTTAATTATAAAACCTTTTGGACCAGAAAATAATTAATGGTTGAGTATTTCAAAGATTTTTATCAAAGTGTATTAGCATTTGATTTAATTTACATAATCATCACATTGTTATCTTTGATAAAATGTTCAAGAAAAGGATTTGTTTTAAGTATACTTGAAGCTGGAAAGTGGCTTTTAGCCTATGTTGTAACTTTAATTTTATTTCCCAGAGTAAAACCCTATGTAGGCGATATTATAGATAATGAATATATTTTAGATATTATTTTAGGTGTTGGAATATTTGTTATAGTTATATTTTTAATTCTCATGATAAATAAAGGT
>CACPLE010000008.1 GCA_902634695.1 uncultured Pelagibacteraceae bacterium | reverse complement strand
GTAATTTGTTAATTTTTAAATAATAAAAATCTTTATCAATCGGTTTAAACCCGTTTCGTATTTGATCTAAATGAAAAGGTGCTGCTATATCTAAAAATACTATATATTTTTTTTTTTTATAGGTGTTAACTTTTGTTAATTCTTTATTATTTATTTTTATTATATGGTTAAATTTTTTATATTTTAGTTTAAATAAATAAAAATTTTTTAATTTTTTTTTTGAATAGTTTATTTCGTTCTTACTAGATGAAAATAATATTTCTATAGGTCCTATTATATTTGCACTTATTAAAAAGTTGAAAAATCTTGAATCAATAGAATGAAAAAATTTCTTTAACTTTGACCAAAAATTTAATTTTAAGAAAGAAAAATAAGGATAATTTTCATGGGCATGTACATAATAAGTTTTTAAATTTAGTTTTTTAAGAATATAAAAAATAGGTATATTTTTAATTTTTTCTTCTATGCTTACGAAAACACCACAGTGATTTATCTTTAAAAATTTATACAATTCATTTAAAGATTTATATTTAATTGATCTAATTTTTTTAGTTTTTTTATAAATTATAATTTTTTTTATTTTAATATTAATAAAATTGACTGTATAACTTTTATAAAAATACTCTTTATACAAAAAGGGATAATAGTTTAAGAAAGATTTAATATCGCTTACAGATAAAAATGTAATTATTTTATCTTTCATTTTCTTAAATTGTTAAACATATGTTTTTTATGGCACATTTTTTTTTATTGATAAGACTTATAACTAATTTTTTATTAGTAATTAAATATAGCCATATTTCTAATAAATTCTTCAAAAATAAATCATTTAATAGTTTTTTAAGAAAAAATCCAATTGCGTGGAAAAATATTCACTTGTCAAATAATTACATTGCTTGTGATTGTACAAATTATAACCCAATGAACTTGATTATTAATTTAGTAAATGCAAAATTTTTGCAAAAAATTTATAAATGTAAATTACTTATAATAGATAACTATCCTAACAAATATAGAAAATCTTTATATGAGTCATTTTTATCAGATAAGATAATTTATCTATATGACCTAAAAAGTATTTTCGAAACTTCAAATTTTAAGGAATATTTAAAAATATCCAGAGCTGATAATATTGAAGATTTTTTAAAAATTAATTTTGATTACTTCAGTATTGGTAAGGTTTCTTACGATATGTATTTAAGAAAATCATTTGCAGGAACAGCGAAAAAAATAACAAATCAAATGCAATTTGAAATATTAAATAGTATATATATTTGCAAAAGAATTAATAAATTATTAAAAGATTATAATATAAAAGCTTATACAACTCACGAAATACAATTCAATCCTGAGGCATATTTAATTCAATATTTTTTAAAAAAAAATATAAATGTATTTTGCAAATCTATTGGCCAGACCTCAATATCTATTCGTAAATACAACAAGTTATATGATTCTTTTACTCCTAGACAAAATATTACAAAAAATCTTTTTTTAAAAATCAAAAAAATATTTCCAGAAAAAGCTCAAATTGGAAAACAATTAATTGAAGATAGGTTTAGCATTACTTATAATGAGTTTGAAGAAGTTCCTGATACAAAATTTGCATTTAAAAAAACTCATAAGTCATACTCAAAAAAAGAACTTTGTAATAAATATAATTGGGATGAGAAAAAACCTTTAATTTTAGTACTATCAAATAATATATATGATGGCGTTTTTGAAAAACGAAGGTCAATTTTTATTGATAATTACACCTGGTTAAAAGACACTCTTAAATTGTTATCATCAAATAATAAAATTAATGTATTGGTAAAAAAACATCCAACTGAAAATTATGTACAAGGTGTTAAAGATAAAACAGTTGAAATACTTAAAAATTTTACAAATAATAAAAATATAAAATTATATCCTGACAATCTAAGCTTAAATTCAATTAAAAATTATTTAGATGTTGTTTTTACAGATCATGGATCGGCTGGAGTTGAATATAGCAATTTTGGAATTCCAGTTGTAACTTCATCAGATTCAAGATATTCGTGTGCTAACTTTGTAAATGAATGTAAAAACCTAGAACAATACAAAAAAACAATTAAAGATGTGCATAATTTAAAAAAGTTATCTATGGAAGCAATAAATAATGCTAGAATATTTGTATTTATTAATCAAATATTAACAAAAGTATATTTTCCATTGAATCCTAAAATTAATACATACTCAAAAAATTTTGATTATAGTTTTTGGGATAAATTAGATAAAATAATAAACAATTTTAAATTTGAAGAAAGTGAATTTTACATTATGATTGAAAAAATGATAAAAAAAAATTCATATAATTTAATTAACTATAAATTAATAGATAACAATGAAAAGTTTTTTTAAAAATAAAACTATTTTAATTACCGGTGGAACTGGTTCATTTGGCAAGAAAATGCTAAGTTATTTATTAAAAAATTTTGAACTAAAAAAAATTATTATCTTTTCAAGAGATGAACAAAAACATCATCGCTTATTAAATTCTTTAGAAAATAAACAAAAAGATAAAGTAAGATTTTTTATTGGAGATGTTAGAGATTATGAAAGAGTAAAATTAGCTTTAAAAAACGTTGATTATGTAATTCATGCTGCTGCAATGAAACATGTTTATTTGTCTGAATATAATCCACATGAGGTAATAAGAACAAATATAATTGGAAGTCAAAATATATTAAATGCATCAATAGAAAATAAATGCAAAAAAACAATTCTTTTATCTTCTGATAAAGCGGTTGAGCCAATTAATATTTATGGCGCAACAAAGCTTTGCGCTGAAAAAATATTTATTGCTGGAAATATTTATTCCGGAAAACAAAATACAAAATTTGCAATAGTAAGATATGGCAATGTAGTTGCTTCAGAAGGAAGTGTTATTCAAAAGTTTCAAAAAGAAAAAAAATTATTCGAGGTTACTGATAAAGAGATGACCAGATTTTGGATAAATTTTGATAAGGCAATTAAATTTGTCTTAATGGCATTATGTAATTTTAAAGGCGCTGAAATTTATGTTCCTAAAATGAAGAACTTCAGAATAATTGATTTAACAAAAGCAATTAATTCAAAAATTAAAGTAAAGATAACTGGAAAAAAACCGGGTGAAAAAATTCATGAAACTCTGATTACTGTTGAAGAGTCAAAAAGGGTTAAGGAATTTAATGATCATTTCATTATATATCCTGAAGAAAACTTTAAATTAAAATATTCTAATTTAATAAAAAAGAATTACAACAATAATAAAACTTTTGAGTATAAAAGTAATCAATCATTAATAAAAAATTTAAATGAAATTAAGAAGATTGTTTCGTTAAAATAATTTTTTTCAAATTTTTACATATATAATTAATATCTTTCTTAGAAAGTTTTGCATGCAAAGGAAGTGACAAACTATTCTTATAATAAATTTGAGAATTTTTAAAATCTCTATTATTTCTTTTGTATTCATAAATTGAGAATTTATAAATAGGTATATAATGAAATTGAGGATATATTCCTTTTTTGTTTAAAAGAGAAATCAGCTGATCTTTATTAATTTTTAATTTGTCAAAATTTATAGAAACTATAAATAGGTGCCATGAAGATTTTTTGGAAGAATAAGTTGGAATAGTTATTAAATTTTTCATATCGCTTAAATTTTTTTTATACAAATTTGCTAAAATTAATCTTTTTTTTAATAAAAAATTAATTTTTTTTAATTGTTCAATTCCAAGTGAACAATTTAAGTCACTTAACCTATAATTATTTGAAAGATTTTCTATGTCATATTCCCAATATTTTTTTTTTTTCCTTTTTATTCCATGGGTTCTTAAAATTTTTATCTTTTCTGATATATATTTATAATTGGTAGAAATAGCTCCTCCTTCTCCTGTTGTAATTGTTTTAACAGGATGAAAAGAAAATACGGATGCATCTGAATGACAACATGATCCAATTTTGAAATGTTTATTGTTTAATTTATATTTTGATCCAAATGCATGGCAAGCATCCTCGATTATTAAACAATTATGTTTAATTTTCAAATTGTAAAACTCCTTAACATACTCAGGATGTCCTCCTAAATACATTACTATAATTGCTTTAAGGTTTTTAATTTTATTTTTTTTAATACATTCTTTAACTAAGTCCGGTCTCATAATGCCACTCGTTTTATCTACATCTGATAAAAAAATATTGATTCCTCTCTGTTTTGCCATTGAATATATTGATACAAAATTTACTGCAGGAATTATTATGTTGTCATTTTTCTTAACATTTAATGCCTTTAAACATAAATCAAGAGCTGATGTTCCGCTTGAACAAGATATAACGTATTTAGAACAAAGATATTTTTTTAGTTTTTTCTCAAACTTATCAACAATTTTTCCTCCAGTGATTAGTTCATTATCTAAAGATTTTGCTACACTTATCTTGTCTTTTTTTGTTATAAACTGCGAACCATAATAAATTTTTTTCATTTAATTTTTGTCAATTTTCCATTTTCCAATAAAACAATTTTATCAGCAAATTTTTTTACAGCATCTCTATGAGTTGAAAAAATTATTGTCAAATTTAATAAACTGCTTATTTCCTTTAAAATCATTTCTTCGGTTGGAATATCTAAAGCACTCGTTGATTCGTCCATAATCAAAATTTGAGGCGAGTCTAATAAAGCTCTTGCAATTGATACTCTTTGTTTTTCTCCTCCGGATAATTTCGATCCATTTTCGCCAATTTGAGAATTTTCGCCATTTTCAAGTTTTTTTACTACAGTATCAAGTTTAGATAATTTTATGGCATCATTAATTTTTGAATCTAAGTTTTTTATATTTTCTCTACCAAAAATTATATTGTTTTTTAAAGTATCATCTAAAAAATAGCTAAATTGTGGAACATAACCTATTTTTGATTTCCAAAAAAAATTATCTAGGTCATTTAATTCCCCATCAATAATAATTTCACCATCAGTAGGCTTAATTAGTCCACATAAAATATTTATTAAAGTGCTTTTGCCAGATCCACTTGGTCCAATTAATGCAATCTTTTCATTTTTTTTTATTTCCAAAGATATATCTAATAGTGACTTAATTTTTGAATCTTTATAAAAGAAATTCACCTTATTTAATTTTATGTTTTTATTGAAATTTACATCTTTTGGTTTTGAATAACTTAAATTTTTTTGGTCAAAAGAAAAAAAATTATCAACAGTATTTACCGCAGCATCACTGTATTTTATTTTTTGTAGAGAAGTTGAAATTTTATTAAATACAGGAATCAATCTTATAGTAGCAATTGAAAAAACACTTATTTTAGTAAATATCAAATCGAAACTTAAGTTGAAACTTATCATTAAAATTATTGAAAAAGTAATTCCAAATATACCAATAATTTCGAATACAGATTTTGGAAACTGAGAAACAGTAAGATACTTCTTACTTATCTTCGCATTTAATTCATTAAATTCCGAAAATATATTTAAAAAAAAATTAGTATTGTTAAACATTTTAATTTCTTTTATTGCTCCTATGCTTTGCTGTAAGTGTTTTAATTTGTGTCTCAAATAATATTGTCTTTTTAATCCCCAATCAGACAAAATATTATTAAAAAATTTTAAATAAATAGTTCCAAAAAATAACAATACGAAAAAAATTAGAATAGTTGTTTTTAAATCAAAAAATAAAAGTACAATCATAATACCTAAGAATATAAATATCTCTGATATTAAGCTCATCAATGGTGCAATAAAATGATAGGCGTACTCTCTAGTTTCATTGTTTATGTTTGAAATTAAAATTGATGAATTGTTGTTAACAAAAAAATCATATGGCTTTTTTAAATATTCAACCAAAATTTTTTTTGAAATATCTTTTTCCAAAATTGTAATGAATTTATTCTGCTGGTAAGCAATCAATAAAACTAAAATATTCTTTGTTACAAAAGTTAAAAACAAACATATGCATAAGAAGATCATGGCGCTTTTAGCATCTGGTATTTGATATATATTTTGAATAATTAAATATATTTGACTATTGGAAAAATTTTCAAAATCTAAAATTGATGCAATTAAAGGAATAACTAATCCTAAGCTAAGCACTTCCAAAATTAAATTTATAAAATTAAGAAAATTAAGGATTACAAATTTGTTTTTGTCTGTTTTTGAAAAATTTTTCCAGGCTTTATGAATTTTAATCATGCTAATTTTGAAAATTATATATTATAAGTTATACCTAAAAAAAATATATTTATTATTTATGTTTATCTTAATAGACGGATTTTGGGGATCGGGCAAATCAATGATTAAAATGCTTCTTAATGGTCACCCAAATCTATGTGTTTCTCCAATTCAAGAATCCATAGTTTCCGCATTTTATAATAATAGAAATCTATTTAGGCATTTTAAATATAAGGATTTAAGAATAATTAGAAAAATTTTATCTGATAGCTATTATTATGATTTACAAAGGTTAAAATTCAATAATTTTAATTTTTTTATTTTTGAGAAAGATTTATTTAATTCGATATCGAATTTAAAAAAATGGAAACCAAATTTATTAATAGTTTTAATTTATAAAAAAATAATATTTCACTTATTTAAAATAAAAAAAAGCAAAAAAATTGTTTTTTTAGAAAACAACGAGGTTAATTCTTATGAATTTTTTTTAAATAATTTTAAAAATTCAAAGATTATTTACGTAGAAAGAGATATAGAAGGTATTATCGCTTCTTTAATAAAAAGAAAAAAGAAAAAAGACGATTTTTTTACGGATAGTTATAGTAAATTCAATTTTAAATATCTTGTTAACAAATTAAAAGTTCCATCTCAAGTTTTGCAAAATAACTCCCAAATAAAATTTCTTAAAAAAAAATATCCTAAAAAAATTTATGTATGTAATTTTAATGATCTTATACTTAATAATAAAAAAGAAATGAAAAAAATTTGTAATCATATTAATATTCCATTTAATAAAAAAGTTTTAACACCAAATAAATTTAATTCTAACATTAATCAAAGTGAAGTTGGTCTAAAAAAAATTATTCACGATCCTAAAAAAATTTTAAATGAAAATGAAATTATATTTTTAAAAAACTTCCACAAATTTTCTTTTAATTCTCAAATTTTTAAATTTGTTTTTTATCAAATTAAATACAAATTAATTAAAATTTTTAAAAAACTTTTTTATAATATTTAGCTGCTTCTTTAAAATCTCTTAGGTTATCAATATCAATCATTAAAGACGAATCTCTAAATGGCACAGAATTGGGTGGCATCTGATAGCCATATTTAATAAAGTTTTTTTTCTTTGAAATAAAACAAGACCATCTGACAACATCTAATGTTTTTAAATTTTGAGTAATGCTATGCCATTCTCCCATATTGCCATTGATTATTTGGTTATCTATAAAAGTTTGTTTTTTGATTGGATAACTTGCAAACAAACTAACATTATTATTTTTATAATTGAGAAGAGAATATTTTAAAAACATTTTATAATAGTTATTAAAAAAAGGATCAGTGCACTGAGCTATCATAACAGTTTCATTTAAATTTTTATTTTTAAAAACATTAGAAAAATGATTAAGTAGTTCTTTTTCTCTTATTGTGTTGCCAAGTAATTTTTTTGGTCTTTTAACTATAATTATATTCTTATAATTAAAAAAAATTTTTTTAACTAAACTTAAGTTGTTTGTACTTAAAATAATTATAGATTTTGGAAATTTTTTTTTTAATTTTTCAACTAAAATTTCCATTAATGATTTTTTTTGATGAAAAAATCTAAAATTCTTATTATTTACCCTTGAACTGATAGTTTGGGCTGGTATCCATATTTCTTTTGGATATTTATTTTTTTTGTTCATTAAAATACTTCTTTACATTTATTAACAGAATATTTACATATTATGAACTTATTTTAAAATAAAAATGTAATATGAAAAAAAAAACAACCATAATTATAGTTATATCTATTGTTATTTTGTTTGCTATAAACAGTTATGTTACAAAAAATATTCTAACCGCAAAAGATGATAAATTATTTACTTTAATAAAAAATTTGATTCCAGAAAATGGTAAAAACTTTATTAAAAAAAATATTTTTCATATAGCCTGGCTTAAATTCCAAATTCAAGATAGAGAAGCAATAATATCTGATCATGAAGAAGACTTGAAATTAAGGTATAAACAAATTGGCGAATTGCAAGATTTATTGTTAAAAAAAGGTATTCAATTTCAAAAAGGTTCAACTGATATAAAAAAATCTAATAATAATCAATCATATGAGCTAACTACTTTTTCTACTGAGGACCTAATAGTTAGTAAATTCATGAGTGCCAAGGGTACTTCATACATTGATATGGATGATAATAATTTTTATTTAGTAAGTGCTACAGGAAGATTTTTTTTCACAAATTTAGACAATTTAAATAATAAAAATTTTTCAATGAATCATATTGAAACAAATATAAAAAGTTTTATTAGCGAGCGTTTTTTAACTTTTTCTAAAGCAGGTATTAAAGATATTTTAGTTAAAAATGATAAAATTTTTGTATCATATACCAGAGAATTAAAAGATGATTGTTTTATAACTGGACTATTAGTGGCAGATATAAATAATGAAAATTTATCGTTTGATCATGCCTATAAACCAAATACATGTGTAAACTTTGAAAATTCATATGGCGAGTTTAATTTTCATCATTCTGGAGGAAGGATTTTTTATTATAATAATGATGAAGTAATATTAACTTCAGGTGAGTATAGATTTAGACCTAAGGCTCAAGAAAAAGATAATCAATTAGGTAAAATTCTATTAATTAATTTTAATGATGGTTCTTCAAAAATAATTTCTTTAGGTCACAGAAATCCTCAAGGTTTATATTATGATAGTGATTATAACATAATAGTCTCTACTGAGCATGGTCCTATGGATGGTGATGAATTAAATATAATCAAAAATGCAATTGGATCGAACAAAATAAAAAATTATGGTTGGCCTATATCATCATATGGGGAACACTATGGTGTTTCTTCAGAAAGAAGGAAAACAAAAAAATATAAAATAAAATATGAGGCTGCACCTTTAAATAAATCACATAAAGATTTTGGTTTTGAAGAACCCATAAAATACTGGGTGCCTGGTATTCAGCCAAGTCAAATTGTTAAAGTATCTTCTAATTTTGATGACTTAAATGAAAACCAACATACATATTATTTTGGGTCAATGGGAAAGAATTTAATCGAAGGAGATTTAAGTCTTCATAAAGTAGTTTTTGATATTGATTATAATAAAATTATTTCTGAAGACATTTTGCCTTTAGATGAAAGGATAAGAGATGTAATTTATGACTCTAATAATGGAAGAATTTTAATGTTCATGGAAACATCGGCAAAAATTGGTTTGCTCACTAAATCAAACTGATTTGACTTATTTTATTCTATAAAATCTTTATAAGCCAACTCAATTCCTTTTCTTAATTTAATTTTAGGTCGCCATCCCATTTTTTTAATTATTGATGAATCAAGTAGTTTTCTAGGTGTGCCATTAGGCTTTTTTTTATCAAATACAAAATTAACCTTATAACCTATTACACTTGAAATGAGTTTAGCGAGCTTTAATATGCTAATTTCATGTGAAGATCCTAAGTTTATTATGCTTTTTTTAAAGGGTTTTTTAACTATCATTGATATAGCTTTTGCTGCATCTTCCACATAAAGGAACTCTCGTAAAGGTTTTCCATTGCCAAATAAAATTACATTTTTTTTTCTTTTTTTCTTAGCTATGTGAATTTTTTTTATTAATGCTGCGAGAACATGACTTGAATATAAGTCATAGTTATCTTTGGGGCCATATAAATTTGTTGGCATTAAAGTTATAAAAGATTTTTTTCTCTTTTTAAAATAAAAATCACAAAGTTTTGCACAACAAATTTTAGCTAAAGCATATGCCTCATTGGTCTTTTCAAGTTCGCCTGTTAACAAATATTTTTCTTTAATTGGCTGTTTAGAAAGCTTAGGATAAATACAAGAAGAGCCGATATTTATAAGTTTTTTCACATTATAACGATAGCTTGCATTAATAACATTAATACCAATACTGAGATTATCATTAAAATAATCCAAAGAGTTTTCTGAATTATCAATTATTCCTCCTACTTTTCCAGCAGCATTAATTACAATATCTGGTTTGAATTTTTTAAACCATTTAAAAACTTTAACTTTTTCTCGTAAATCCAGTTTTTTTTTATCAATTGTAAGAATTTTAAAATTTTTTTTTTTTAATTCATTATGTATAGCACTTCCGAGCATACCGTTGTGGCCACATAAAAAAATTTTTTCTCTTCTGATTATTGACATAAATTTAAATTATAATCTTTATTATAAATGTCTAGATATTTATTTTTAGAATGTATACAATATTTAATTATGATTAATAAAATATTAACAAATATATTCAACAAGATATTCAAAGAAAATATCGAAAAAACCAAAATTTTATCTGGTAAAAATCTCATCAACAACAATATAAAAAATGGTTCAAAAAATTTAAATGATTATGAGGCTAGTATATTTTCACAGTGGGGTGAAGATGGCATTATTAATTATTTAATTAATGAAATTAATCCTAAGGAAAAAGTTTTTTTAGAATTTGGTGTAGATAATTATGATGAATCAAATACCAGATTTCTATTATTCAATGATAATTGGAGTGGACATATAATTGATGGTGATTTGCAAAATATTGAATATATCAAAAAAAATTATTATTATTGGAGATATGATTTAAATGCATATAACAAATTTATTGATGCAGAAAATATCAACGCTTTTTTAAAATCAAAAATAAATGGCCAGCTAGGTTTAATTTCAATTGATATTGATGGCAATGATTATTGGATTTTAAAAGAAATTGATTTAAAGTTTTTTTGTCCAGAAATATTAATTTGTGAATATAACAGTTTGCTTGGATATAAATATGGTTTGACAATACCTTACGATAAAAGTTTTATTAGAGGTGAAAAAAATTCTAATATTTATTATGGTGCATCATTAAAAGCAATAAACGATTTATGTGAGGAAAAGGGCTATTTTTTAGTTGGAACAAATTTAAATGGAAATAATATTTTTTTCCTGAGAAATGATCATAAGAATAAATTCAAACAAATAACTCCGGAGCAAGCATTCAAAAAAGCAAAATTTAGAGAAAATAGAGATTCAAATAAGACATTAACATATAATAATTTTGCTGAGAATCAAAAAATATTGTCTGACTATAAATTTTATAATACAGATTCAAAGGAAAATGTTATATTTAAAAACTTAAAAATTTGACTACATTTTCACAATTAATTTTTTTTTTATTTTTAAATTTTGCAAAAATATTTTTAATTTTTTTAAAATCATCTTTTGTATCTAAAGTAAAGCTTATTTCCTTACCATGTAAATAAGAAGGGAATTTTAAAAATTTTATATTAAATTTTTTAGGGTTATTTTTAATAAACCATGTCACATGCTCTAAATTTTTTTTTGATTTGTTTAAATTATACGATTTAATTAAACAAGATAATTTAGATACGGAACATCCAGTGCCTACAGGTAAATTTTTGTCACTTTCTAAATAATCAATTTTTTTATTATTTAGAAAATATTTAATACATTTCTTAACAATTTTTGCATCAATTAATGGTGAGTCTCCCGTTACTCGACAAATAATATTTTCATTAAAAAACTTTGCCGCGCTAATAACTCTTAAAAGTACATTTTTTTCGCTACCTCTAAAAATATTAATTTTTAATTTTTTCGAAATTTTTTCAAATTTATCATCAGATTTATTTTTTGTTGTTGCAATAATTATATTGACTTTTTTTAATATTTTTAACCTTTCTATTTGATGCTCAATCATCATCTTGTTATTTGCTTTTAAAAAATGTTTATTTGGTAATCGCCTTGAAGTTGATCTTGCCTCTATAATCAATGAAATATTTTTTGTCATTTTTTTTTCCAATTATAAGGTCTTAAAATATTTTCATCTTTAATGCCTATTTCGCTATTAATTTTGTTTAATAGCTTTTTATCAATGTTCACAAAATTATTAATGTTCAAGGATTTTTTTAATTGATCTAAATTCTCTGCTGCTAAGATAAAATAATCAATCCACTTATTTACAATGATGAATGATAATAATATCTTTAAAACATTATTTTTTGTATCGATTTTTTTTAAATTTATATTAATTAATGAAATTTTTTTTTTTATAAATTTTGGAAATTGATTATTTTTTGGATCTAGCAAGAGACCTTGTAAAAAAATGCTTCTTGCAATTAAAATTTTGTTTTTTTTATTTTTAATTATTTTTTTTATGTCCCATCTTTTATCTATAATGTTAAAAGGAAATTGAATTATTTTAATTTCTTTTAATTTCAGTGCTAAAAAAAATTCAGTTGGTGTATCAACAGAAATACCAACTAATTTAACCATATTATTTCTTTCTAAATAAATTAAAATTTTTCTCATTAATTTACTTTTTATTTGCTTGGTAGTTGGATTGTGTATGAGAATATTAATTTTTTTTTTATTTAGAGATTTGCAAAATAAATTAATTTTTTTTTCAATAAATTTTTTATTAAAAAAAAAATTATCTACTGTTATTTTTGTAAAAATTTCAAAACGATTATTTTTCTTTTTATTAAATTTGCCAATTTTATAATGAGAGTCCCCATAACTTTCTGCGGTATCAATTTTATTTACATTTTTTTTAACCAAATAAGTTAATATTTGATTTACTTTTTTCTGGTTAATACTTTTAATTTTTTTGTAGCTATAATTATTTCCAAATTGTGCAGTACCATAAATTATTTTCCTACGAATATTTTTTTGAATCACTTAGCAGTCCATCCACCATCTACAGAAATATTTGCTCCGGTAACAAAAGATGAATGTTTTGAAGAAAGATATAAGATTGTTGAAATTATATCCTTTGGTACACCTACCCTATTAAGTGGAATTTTTTTCTTTAATCTATTAAGAAAATTTTTATCTATTTTCTTGATCTTTGTATTCGGGATGGCTCCCAATGAAATTGTGTTAATTCTAATTCTTTTTCTTCCGTAGTATACAGCGGCATATTTAGCATATTGCGCTAAAGCTGCTTTGGCTGCTCCATAATAAGGAGGATTAAACATTTTAGTGTTATCATAAATTGAAAAATCTGGACTCACCTTTCCATACATAGAAGAAATATTAATTACACTTGATGTACCAAGCTCTTGAGCTCCTTTTAATAAACTTTTTTCAGAGTATTTCATTATATTTGCAACTGATATTACAGCAACTTCATATACATTCATATAATCTTCATTGTTAAATTTATTAAATTTTTTAGTTTTTCCTGAAGAAGCATTATTGATAACTACATGCAAAGATTTTATTTTTTTAAAAAATTTTTTTACTTTTATTGTATCTTTAATATCAAATAAAGCTTTCGAAACTTTATAATTTTTATTTTTTAATTCAATGTAAAGATCATTTAATTTTTTTTTATCTCTTCCATTAATATATACATGCGCTCCGACCTCACAAAGCCTTGCTGAAATTTCTTTTCCGATGTAGCCGTAAGCTCCAGTAATGAAAATGTTATATTTATTAAGATTAAAATTCATCAAAAAACATTATATTATTACTTTATTAAATTCCAATTTAATGGTGTTCCAATTTTAAGGTTTTTCTTAAACTTTTTACCAATTATTTTTTTTAGGTTTCTAGGCATTAAACCACCGCTTGGCCTGATCGATCTAATATTTTTCATGGAAATTATATCATTTTTTTTAACATTCTTAACTAAATATAAAGATCTTCTATATAAAATAGATTTTTTTTCTGACTTTGTTGGTCCATAACTTTTTTTTCCAATTGATAACCATGCTAAATTTACATCTTTGACTAAATTTTGAAATTGCTTGGGGTCACATGAAAATTTTGAGTCTAAAACATTATCATTTTTTTTAAGAACTATATGCTTCTCAATAATTGTTGCACCAAGAGCAACTGAACTTACCGCTGCTGCATTTGATAACGTATGATCAGAAAAGCCTATTTCGCAATTAAATTTTCTTCTCATATCATGTATTGTAGACAGATTTAACTCATCTTCTGGCGCTGGGTAGCTTGCAGTACATTTCATTAAAGCAAATTTGCTTGATCCATTTTTTTTTACAATTCGAATAGCCTCTATAATTTCTTTTTTTGTAGCCATTCCAGTAGAAATTATAATTGGTTTATTTGTTTTAGCGACTTTTTCTATTAATGACAAATCAATACATTCTGATGAGGCAATTTTAAAACATGGTACTTTTAATTTATTTAATAAATCGACGGATGTTGAGTCAAAAGGTGAACTAAAATAAATCAATTTTCTTTTTTTGGCTCTATCAAATATCTTTTTATGCCAATGCCATGGCATGTGTCCTTCTTCGTACAAAGAATATAGGCTTCTACCTTTCCATAATGACTTTTTGTCACGAATTATAAAATTTTTTGATTTAGAATCTATTGTCATAGTTTCTGCTTTATATGTTTGTAATTTAATCGCATTTACACCTGCGTTCGCTGCTGCATCTACAATTCTTAAAGCTTTTTCCAATGATCCGCCATGATTTGCTGAAATCTCAGCAACTATAAAAGGTTTATAATTTAAACCTATTCTTTTATTTCCAATAATCATTTTTTCTAGATTATCAATATTTTAAATTTATTTTAATATAATTATCTATGTTTTTCATTTTGTAAATCATTTCTTTTTGCGATTTAAATTTTAAAATTAAGCTACCAACTGCATTTTTTCCTAAAAGAAATTTTTTAATATTTGAGTTTTTTTTGACATATATCGTTTTTTTTAAGATATTTTTTTTTATTTTTTTTGAAAATTTAATGTTCTTAAGCTTGCCATTTTTTTTACTATTTAATCTAAATGTTGCTATTGGTTTAATATATTTTTTTTTTAGCAAATTTCTATTTATTTTATTTCCAAGACAACTATCAACAGATAGCTTTATCATATCTACGCCTGTTGATAGTTTTGTTGCTTCGGGTATAAAATCTCCCCCATTTCTTGGACCTATTTCAATAATCATTAATTTTTTTTTTTCAATGAATTGCATGTCAAAATTAAATGCTCCAAAATTAATTTTTAATTTTTTAAGGATTTTATTTATTGTTTTTTTTACTATTTTTTCCTGATAACTAGCTAAAGTCGAAGGCCAACTTTCCCCAACGGGGATTAGATTATTTGGATAATTATTGAAATATTGGTCTGCCCAGTGAAAGAAATTTAGTTTTTTGTTAATTATAAAACCATCACCAGCTATTTGGGGACCTATTTTTTTAACAAATTCTTCACATATAATTTTTTTTTGTTGAGAATAATGTATTGCCTGATCAAATTTTTTTTTTATATTAAGATCGTCATTGATAAGAAAAATACCTTTTGAACCAGATGAATCTACTGGCTTAATTATAAAATTTTTATTTTTGTGTAAAGATATAAATTTTTTAAAATGATTAAAATTTTTGAATATTTTATTTTGAGGATAATAAAATTTATTATCTTTTAAAAAACTTCTAAATTTATTTTTATAAGATAAAACTTGAACCGATTTATACGGATTGCTTGGTAAATTTAGTTTTTGTGCCACGAAGGCTTGAGTTGTTGCTCCAATCTCTGTTGCGTATGACAATATTCCATCAGCATGTTCTTTTTTTGTAATTTTTAATATTTCATTTTTATTTTTAATTGAAACATTATAAAATTTATTTGCATAAAGCATTCCTGCGCAATTTGGATTGGAATCACAAATTACTACTTTAATATTTTTTGATTTTGCATATTTTATTGGGGAGATTTGATGGGGAGCGCCTCCAAGAAAAACAATAGTTTTTTGCATATTTTAATATTATTTAACAGCTAAATAAATTTTATCCTTGCTTATTAATATTTTATATCCTTTTTTAACATAACTTTTTGTTCTTTTTGATGAAATAAAATAAGCATCAGTATATTTTTTATTTTGAATCTTGGCTCCACCAAAAGATTTTTGACTATAAATTGCGTTGAACAAATATTTTGCATTATACATTTTGGAATTTTTGATCTCGATACCATTAAGTAAAGGTGGATAATACTTTCCTTTATTTTTAATTTTATAAATTTTATTTTTTTTAAAGTTTTTAATTGCTCTAGAAAGCAATTTTTTCCTAAATAAATTTAAAATTTTATTCTTAATAATATTTTCGTCATCTCTTAAATTTCTGGCAACACTTCCATTGGACAACGTGTAGCCAAGGTCTATTTTTTCATTAATCTTATGGATGGTTGCACCAATTTTTTTTTCATCATTCAAGATAGCATAACTAATTGGATGGCGACCTCTATAATTAGGCAAAATACTAGAGTGCAGATTCCAAATTCCATTTTTAAATTTTTTAATGATTTTTTTTTTAAAAATAATTCCAAAGCCATAAGATAATCCTAGTTCTAGTTCATTATGTTTTTTTAATATTTTATACATGTCTTTATGATTTTTAATAATATTTACAGAAATTTTTTTTTTTTTTAAAATTTGCTTATCCTTTGTATTAAGCTTATCTGAAATAATTTTGATATTTTTAAATCTTTGGTTGCATATTTCTATAAAATTAACAGATCTAGAAAAAATTAAAATTGGACGATCTATATTAATTTTTTTCATATTTTTTATAATGATAAATTATCTTTGATAAAATTCTTTTTGCCCCATGATGATCAAGTAATATTTTTTTTCTTTGTAGCTCATTTAGTTTTCTTTTGTCATTTTTTAAATTTTTAATTATCTTAAATAAATCATTAATTTTTTTTGAGGTATAATGGCCAATAAAAATTGCATTATTTTTTTTTGCAAATTTTTCTTGGAATTTGTTTGATTTTTTATCATGAGAAATAATTATGCTTGGCATTTTCATAATTGATGCCTCGTATTTGGTTATTCCATTATTTGTTATCAAAATATCATTGTTAATCATCAAATTTTTAAGAGACTTTTGGTTTTCGTATATCTTGAATTTATATTTCCTGGCATTCAAAAATTTAAAATCTTTTTTTTTTAATTTTGAAAATTTTCCCAAAACTATATTTAATTTACAATCTAAATTTAACAATTTTTTTGCTGCTAATAATGAAATATGTTTAGGGTCACTTGCCCCCATTGAAATAAGTATATTTTTTATTCTTTTTATTTTTCTTTTAATTGGGAGTTTTGGTAAAACACAATAATCTTTTCCACTATATTCATTTTTTTTTGTTTTTTTATTACCTATGAATGGGTAAAATGTTAATTCAGGTCTAAAAATTTTTTTGTAATTATCTGCAATTAAGACTTTAAAAAAAGTATTGTTTTTATCTTTAAAAAAAAAATAATCTAAAAGCTTGTTTTTTTTTACAATATCAAAAATAATAATTTTTGTATCATTTTTTTTTAATAAGTTTGCTAATTTTTGCTTATTATAATTTTTAATTTTAAAGAAAAATTTTTTTTTAAAATTTATTTTTTTATTTGAAAAATCCGATTGAGTTAAAAAAATAGTTTTTTTTTTTATCTTTGATATTTCTTTTGATAATTTTAAACATCTGGATAAATGGCCTAAACCAATTTTATTTGATGCGTCAATATAAATTGCGAACATGATAAAAATTTTTTTCAGTGCATAAATCAAGCCAATTGAGCTATTAGTACTGGTCAGCTGCACGCATTGCTGCGCTTCCACATCCAGCCTATCAACGTGGTGGTCTACCACGGCTCTATAGGAAGAACTAGTTTTGAGGTGAGTTTCCCGCTTAGATGCTTTCAGCAGTTATCTCGTCCGTACTTAGCTACCCGGCACTGCAGCTGGCGCTACAACCGGTCCACCAGTGGTACGTCCATCCCGGTCCTCTCGTACTAGGGACAGCTCCTCTCAATTCTTCTACACGCATAGCAGATAGGGACCGAACTGTCTCACGACGTTCTGAACCCAGCTCACGTACCACTTTAATTGGCGAACAGCCAAACCCTTGGGACCTGCTCCAGCCCCAGGATGTGATGAGCCGACATCGAGGTGCCAAACACTGCCGTCGATATGAGCTCTTGGGCAGTATCAGCCTGTTATCCCCGGCGTACCTTTTATCCGTTGAGCGATGGCCCTTCCACTCAGAACCACCGGATCACTATGACCGTCTTTCGACTCTGCTCGACTTGTCAGTCTCACAGTCAGGCAAGCTTATGCCATTGCACTCTACGAACGATTTCTGACCG
Source organism: uncultured Pelagibacteraceae bacterium (assembly GCA_902634695.1). GTDB lineage: Bacteria > Pseudomonadota > Alphaproteobacteria > Pelagibacterales > Pelagibacteraceae > Pelagibacter. Next base: position 13,951 of record CACPLE010000008.1, on the reverse strand, counting down.
TTCTGAGCTTACCTTCGCACGCCTCCGTTACTATTTGGGAGGCGACCGCCCCAGTCAAACTACCCACCATACAATGTCTTGATACCGGATAACGGTGATCAGTTAGATGCCAAGAAAAACAAAAGAGGTATTTCACTGGTGACTCCACAAAAACTGACGTCTTTGCTTCAATGTCTCCCTCCTATGCTAAATATGTTTTTCCTAACACCAATGTAAAGTTGCAGTAAAGGTGCACGGGGTCTTTCCGTCTAACTACGCGAACTCCGCATCTTCACGGAGAATTCAATTTCACTGAGTTGATGTTGGAGACAGCGGAGAAATCGTTACGCCATTCATGCAGGTCGGAACTTACCCGACAAGGAATTTCGCTACCTTAGGACCGTTATAGTTACGGCCGCCGTTTACTGGGGCTTCAGAAATGAGCTTGCACCCATCGCATTAACCTTCCAGCACCGGGCAGGCGTCAGACCCTATACATCCACTTACGTGTTAGCAGAGCCCTGTGTTTTTGATAAACAGTCGCTTCTCCCTGGCTTGTGCCACCTCTTAATGGTTGCCCAAAAAAAGGTCTTCTTTATTCCGAAGTTACAGAAGCATTTTGCCGAGTTCCTTCAACATCATTCTCTCAAGCGCCTAAATATACTCTATTAATCCACCTGTGTCGGTTTAGGGTACGGTCTTATGATGGAGCTATTTCCTGGGACTTTTTCGCGGCAAGTTCAATCCATTAAGAACTCACAACTTACAAAATCCGTCACTACCATCAGGTTAAGGAATATTAACCTTATTTCCATCGACTACGGCTTTCGCCCTCGCCTTAGGGGCCGACTAACTCTGCGCGGATTAACCTTGCGCAGAAACCCTTGGATTTTCGGCGACGAAGTTTTTCACTTCGTTTATCGTTACTTATGTCAGCATTCGCACTTCTGATACCTCCAGAGTCCCTCACGGGTACTCCTTTACAGGCTTACAGAACGTTCCGCTACCGCTTATAAAATTCGAAAATTTTATAAACCCACAGATTCGGTATGTGATTTTAGCCCCGTTACATCTTCGGCGCAGAAACTCTATTAGACCGGTGAGCTGTTACGCTATCTTTAAAGGATGGCTGCTTCTAAGCCAACCTCCCGGCTGTTAAGGAATTTCCACATCCTTTCACACTTAATCACAATTTCGGGACCTTATCTGGTGGTCTGGGCTTTTTCCCTCTCGACCATGGACCTTAGCACCCACAGTCTGTCTGATGAAGAACTACGTTTAGCATTCGGAGTTTTATTAGGTTTGGTAGGAATCTCTTCCCCCTAGCCCATTTAGTGCTCTACCTCTAAACGCATATTTATTCATCGCACTACCTAAATAGTTTTCGCGGAAAACCAGCTATCTACGAATTTGGTTGGCCTTTCACCCCTTACCACAAGTCATCCAAAGACTTTTCAACGTCAACTGGTTCGGTCCTCCGGCAAGTGTTACCTTGCGTTCAACCTGCTCATGGTAAGCTCATTCGTTTTCGGGTCTAATTCATTAAACTATTCGCCCTATTAAGACTTGCTTTCGCTGCGCCTACACCTAGATGGCTTAAGCTTGCTTAATAAATTAAGTCACTGACCCATTATACAAAAGGTACGCCGTCACTCTAAAAAGAGCTTCGACTGATTGTAGGCATGCGGTTTCAGGTTCTATTTCACTCCCCTAATAGGGGTTCTTTTCACCTTTCCCTCACGGTACTTGTTCACTATCGGTCACTGAAGAGTATTTAGGCTTAGAGGGTGGTCCCCCTATATTCGAGCAAGATTTCACGTGTCCCGCTTTACTCAAGAGTTTTATTAAACATTACTTTTACGGGACTATCACCCTCTTTGGTTAGTTTTTCCAAACTATTCAAATTTTTTTAATAAAACTACAGGCCTATTCCGTTTTCGCTCGCCACTACTAACGGAATCTCAATTGATTTCTTTTCCTCTGGTTACTTAGATGTTTCAGTTCTCCAGGTTCTCTCTTTAAACCTATGAATTCAGTTTAAAGTAACACATAAAGTGTTGGGTTTCCCCATTCGGAAATTTTCGGATCAAAGCTTGCATACAGCTCCCCGAAACTTATCGCAGTATACCACGTCCTTCGTCGTCTTTCAGTGCCAAGGCATCCGCCACACGCCCTTAAACGCTTGATTTATGCACAGAAAAAAATTCTGTGTTGAATCAAATTTTGTTGGAATGTTCATCTATTCGAACATTCATTGATTGTTCATCTATTCGAACAATCGGATATAGATATTGATAATAATAAAATATTCACAAATTAAATAACTAAGTGTTTCTTTGGTGGAGGATAGCGGGATCGAACCGCTGACCTCCTGAATGCAAATCAGGCGCTCTCCCAGCTGAGCTAATCCCCCCATTATAATATATTGGTGGGCCGAGAAAGACTCGAACTTTCGACCCCACCCTTATCAAGGGTGTGCTCTAACCAACTGAGCTACCGGCCCTTATGCAGTAAAGAGAAACACTACTTTAAGAAGAGAAATGAGGACGGTCAACATTAGCCTGTTAATTATTTAGATTAAGAAAAAATCCTTAATCATCCTTAGAAAGGAGGTAATCCAGCCGCAGGTTCCCCTACGGCTACCTTGTTACGACTTCACCCCAGTCGCTGACTATACCGTGGTCAAAGTTTTTAAGCTTTGCCTTAAGGTAGAACCAACTCCCATGGTGTGACGGGCGGTGTGTACAAGACCCGGGAACGTATTCACCGCGGCACGCTGATCCGCGATTACTAGTAATTCCAGCTTCATGTACTCGAGTTGCAGAGTACAATCCGAACTGAGGCATCTTTTTAGGATTTGCTTGACGTCGCCGTCTTGCTTCCTATTGTAAATGCCATTGTAGCACGTGTGTAGCCCAACACGTAAGGGCCATGAGGACTTGACGTCATCCCCACCTTCCTCCAGCTTATCACTGGCAGTTCTTTCAGAGTTCCCAACTAAATGATGGCAACTAAAAGTAAGGGTTGCGCTCGTTGCGGGACTTAACCCAACATCTCACGACACGAGCTGACGACAGCCATGCAGCACCTGTGTTTCGTCCGGCCGAACCGAAAACTTTAATCTCTTAAAGTCGCGACGAACATGTCAAGTGTTGGTAAGGTTCTGCGCGTATCTTCGAATTAAACCACATGCTCCACTACTTGTGCGGGTCCCCGTCAATTCATTTGAGTTTTAACCTTGCGGTCGTACTCCCCAGGCGGTGTGTTTATTGCTTTCGCTGCGACACTGAAAATAAATTTCCAACGTCTAACACACATCGTTTACGGCATGGACTACGAGGGTATCTAATCCTCTTCGCTACCCATGCTTTCGTTCCTCAGTGTCAGTAATGATCCAGAAAGCTGCCTTCGCAATTGGTATTCTTTCTAATATCTACGAATTTCACCTCTACACTAGAAATTCTGCTTTCCTCTATCATACTCTAGCTAAAAAGTTTTGATGGCAGTTCCAGAGTTAAGCTCTGGGATTTCACCACCAACTTTTTTAACCACCTACGAACTCTTTAAGCCCAGTAATTCCGAACTACGCTAGGTCCCTTCGTATTACCGCGGCTGCTGGCACGAAGTTAGCCGGACCTTCTTATTCGGGTACAGTCATTTTCTTCCCCGACGAAAGAGCTTTACAACCCAAAGGCCTTCTTCACTCACGCGGCATCGCTGCATCAGAGTTTCCTCCATTGTGCAAGATTCCCTACTGCTGCCTTCCGTAGAAGTTTGGGCCGTGTCTCAGTCCCAATGTGGCTGATCATCCTCTCAAATCAGCTATTGATCATTGTCTTGGTAGGCCTTTACCCCACCAACTAACTAATCAAGTGCGGGCTCATCCAATGGCGCATAAAGCTTTCTCCGTAAAGACTTATGAGGTATTAGCACAAGTTTCCTCGTGTTATTCCTCACCAAAGGGAAGATACCCACATGTTACTCACCCGTCTGCCACTAAGTATTGCTACTCCGTTCGACTTGCATGTATTAGGCGTGCCGCCAGCGTACGTTCTGAGCCATGATCAAACTCTCAAGTTTAAAAACGGCGCACACTAGCTTCTATATAAATTCTAAGAATAAAATTTATATAATGTTGAAGTGTGTACGACAAATTTTGGTAACCTTAACCGTCCACACTTCTCTTCTTAAATTTTCACAAAAAAAACAGCTAATTAGGCTAAAAACCTAATAATTCACAATAATTTATTGAGAAAGTGTGACGCTTATAGTCTAAAATAAATGGAAATCAAGGCCTATAGCAGGGAAAATGTATAAAAAAATGCTGAAAAATAAAGGTTTTTTTTGATATTTTGTAGATCCTAAATTAATAATTAAAAACCAAAATGAAAATAAATTTACTTAGATCAAACAAAGAGGGTGTCCGTAATTTTAATACAATAATAAAGAAAAATTTAGAACTCGTTTTTCTAGTATGCACAGCCTTATCAGTTATAGTGTTAGCACAACTTTTTAACTTACTAAAAGATCAAAGAAAAGATCATTTTTTTGAAATATTAAATAATATTTATTTTGAAAAAACAATAAACAATGTCATAGAAAATTTAGAACCAAAATATATTAATATTGAGCATAAAATATTACATGGTGACAGTTTTAATAGTATTTTAGAAAAATACGAAATACCAAAAAGTGAAATTAATTCAATAATTAAGATATTATCAAAAAGAGAAAATTTAAAGAAATTAAAAAAAAATCAAGTAATAAAATTTACATTTGATACTGGAGGTTCAAAAAAAATTACAAGTTTAATATACCCAGTATCTAGAACAAAAAAAATTCAAATAATTAGAAATTTAGAAAATGATGAACTTTATTATCAAGAATTAATTACAAATTTAAACAAAAAAATTGTTTACAAAGAAGCAAAAATATTAAGAAGCTTATACCAAAGTGCAACAAAATTAGGAATTCAACCAAATGTTATTGTAGAATTTGCAAGGATATATGGTTTTCAAATAGATTTTCAAAGAGATATAAGAAAAAATGATACCTTTCAAATAATGTATGAAGGTTTCCAAGATGAAAAGGGTCGCGTTCTTGAAACTGGAAAAATATTATACGCTAATATGATGCTTAGAGGTCAAAAAAATGAGTTATATTATTTTGGAGGAAAGAAATTTGAGGGTCATTATGATAAAAATGGTAAAAGTGCAAAAAAAGCTTTGATGAAAACTCCAATAAATGGTGCAAGACTTTCTTCGAGTTTTGGAATGAGAAAACATCCTATACTTGGATTTAATAAAATGCATAAAGGAACAGATTTTGCTGCACCAATAGGAACGCCCATTATGGCCTCAGGAGATGGAAAAATAATTAGGGCGAGATGGTGTGGTGGTGGTGGAAACTGTGTTAAGATTAAACATAACTCAACTTACTCAACTGTTTATGCACACTTATCTAAATTTGGAGCAGGTATAAAAGAAGGGGTAAGAGTTAAACAAGGAAGAATTATTGGATATGTTGGGTCTACTGGATTATCAACAGGACCTCATCTCCATTATGAAGTTATAGAAAATGGAAAAAAAATAAATTCTCAAACATTAAAGTTGCCTTCTGGTAAAACTTTAAAAGGAAAGAATAGAAAAATCTTCGAAGTTGAAAAAATTAAGATTAATGTGTTAAAATCAGAGATTATTCATAAACAAGAATAATTCTTTAACATTCTTTTATAACTTTTATATTTTATGAGGAAACTTCAATTTTTTCAGACTCTAATTCAATATTTTGTTTATTGTTCTCTTTTTCTTTAGCAATTTTAAAATTTTCTTTTTCGGATAAAATTCGCGCAAAATGATCTGCGTGTTGAAAATAATTTTCTGATAATATTTTATCTCCATTTGATAAAGCTTCTCTTGCCAGATTATTATATTTTTCTACTAATTTTGAAGCATTATGATTATTTCTTGAAGTTGATTTTCTATAATAATTTGAATTAGAAGAAAAATCTGAAACAAATTTTGAAGAATCCCCATTCCTTTTTTTAAAACCTCTATCCCCATTATGTCTAAATCTGTTTCTTTTGTGATGACTTTTATAATTATTCATTAGCTAATATTTTGTACAAACTATACATCTGTCTTTTTTAGATAAATCTTTGCTTACTTTATTAATATAAAAACCAAATCTTTTTAAAGTTTTTGATACACTGTAAGCTTGTTCGTTTCCAATTTCTAATATCAAATTTCCATTCCTTTTTAATAAATATGAACTTTTTTCTATCACTCTTCTTATTATAGAGCAGCCACTATAGCCACCATCCAGGGCCAGCTTAGGTTCAAATTTTCTTACATCCTCTTCTAACCTGCTAATTTTTATTTTTTCTATATATGGAGGATTAGATACGATCAAATCATATTTCCCACCTTTATATTTGTCAACATCAGAGTTAATAAATTTTAATCTATTATCAATATGTTGTATTTTTGCATTAAATTTTGCAATTTTTATTGCATTTTTTGAAATATCTAAGCCAACCCCAGAAGAGCATGGCCTTTCTTTTAACAAAGATATTATTATACATCCAGATCCTGTTCCGATATCCATTATTCTTTTTGATTTATGTTTTGGTAAAAAATTTAATGATTCTTCGACAATAAGCTCGGTTTCCGGTCTAGGAATTAATACATGGTTATTAATAAAAAATTTACTTTTCCAAAAATCTTTATAACCTAATATATAAGCAACTGGCATCTTTTTTCTTCTTTTTTCAATTAAAAAATTAAATCTCTTATGTTCTTTAGTTTTAATTTTGCTTTTTAAATTTAATAACAAATTTTCTCTAGAAATTTTTAATGATTTCGCAAGCAACAATTCTGTATCCAGTCTAGGACTTTTTACTTTTATATTTGCCAGCAAACTTGATGATTGATCTAAAATTGTTTTATAATTCATTTTAGTTTATATTTTTTAATTCTTCTTCTTGGGCTTGTAAGATCAAATTTTCAATCATTTCATCAAAAATTTCACCTTCCATAAACTCTGTTAGCTTGTTTATGGTCAAATTAATTCTATGATCTGTCACTCTATTTTGAGGCCAATTATATGTTCTAATTCTTTCTGATCTATCTCCTGTACCAATTTTGCTTTTTCTATCTTTAGACCTAGCCTCATCTCTTTTGTTTCTTTCAAACTCATAAATTCTTGATCTTAATATTTTTAAACCTTTTTCTTTGTTTCTTATTTGGGATTTTTCATCTTGTTGACTAACAACAATTCCTGTTGGAATATGAGTAATTCTTACAGCAGAATCAGTTGTATTAACACTTTGACCTCCCGGCCCACTACTTCTAAATACGTCAATTCTAAGATCTTTATCTTCTATTTTTACATCAACATCTTCTGCTTCTGGGAGAACTGCAACGGTCGCCGCAGAAGTATGAACTCTTCCTTGAGTTTCTGTGTCTGGCACTCTCTGAACTCTATGAACTCCACTTTCATATTTAAGAGATGAATAAATATTTTTTCCTTTTATTGCTGCTATAACTTCTTTTAAACCTCCTGCATCACTTTTTGAAATACTTATTATTTCTAATTTCCATTTTTTATTATTACTCACTTTTTCATACATTTTAAACAGATCAGAAGCAAAAAGGCTTGCCTCTAACCCTCCGGTTCCCGCTCTAATTTCTATAATAGCGTTTTTTGAATCTGCATCGTCTTTGGGCAACAAAAATAATTTAATTTTTTTTTCGTAAATTTCATTGTTGGCTATCAATTCTTTCAACTCTGATGTGGCTAATTCAATCATTTCTTTATCACTATTATCATCATTAATAATCTTTTCTAATTCTTGCTTTTCGGTGTCAAAAGATATGTATCCATTTGCTTCTTTTATAATTTCATTAAGCTCAGCATATTCTTTTGATTTTTCAGCAAATTTTTTTTTATCAATATTGCCAGTTGATAACTCATTTTCGAGCATCTTGTGCTTGGAAACTAAGTCTCTTACTTTATTTGTAGGTATCATTAATTTTGACTGTTAATTTCTTCAGCTTTTTTTTCAACAAGTTTAACAATCTTCGAAACGATATCACTGTTAGATAGTTTTTCTGTTTGAACTCCTTTTAAATAAAGCATATTAGTACCTTTTCCACCTCCAGTAACTCCAATATCTGTAAACGCTGCTTCTCCTGGTCCATTAACTACACATCCTATTATAGATAGTGTAATGGGTGTTTTGATGTGTGATAATTTATCTTCTAACTTTTTTACTGTATCGATAACTTGAAAGGCCTGACGTGCACAAGAAGGACATGAAATAATTTTTACTCCTCTGCTTCTAAGGTTTAAAGATTTCAATATTTCATTACCAATAATTACTTCTTTCACTGGGTCATCTGATAACGAAATTCTGATTGTGTCTCCAATACCATCTAATAATAAATTTCCTAGACCAATTGAAGATTTAATACTCCCTGGCAAATAAGATCCTGCCTCGGTTATTCCCAGATGTAACGGATATTCTATTGCTTTTGAAAGTTGTCTATACGCACCCATTGATAAAAAAACATCTGAAGATTTCACACTTACTTTAAAATTAAAAAAATCCTCATCCTCAATAATTTTAATATTTCTTAAAGCACTTTCTACCAAGGCTTCAGGACAAGGTTCTTTATATTTTTCTAATATATCTTTTTCTAGTGAGCCAGCATTTACTCCAATTCTTATTGCACAATTATTATTTTTTGCTGCAATAATTATTTCTTTGATTTTTTTTTTGTCACCTATATTTCCTGGATTTATTCTTAAACATTTTGCTCCGTTATCTGCTGACTCCAAAGCTCTTTTATAATGAAAATGAATATCTGCTATAATTGGTACACTAGAATGTTTAACTATTTCTTTTAGTGCAAATGTAGAATCTTTATCTGGGCATGAAACTCTTACAAGGTCTGCTCCCTCGTTTGCAATATCGTTGATTTGTTTAATTGTTGCTTTAGTATCTTTTGTGAGTGTGTTGGTCATAGATTGAACTGAAATTGGACTATCCCCTCCTATAGAAACATCACCAACTTTAATTTTTTTTGTTTTTCTTCTACTAATATCTCTAAATGGTCTAAGACTCATTTTGTTAACTATTTAATTTGAATTCTTTATGAAGTGCTGCAAGTGCTTTTTTTATATTTTTCTTATTTATTAAAACAGATATTTTTATTTCAGAAGTTGATATAACCAAAATATTAATCCGTTTATTTGCTAATGTTTGAAACATTCTATATGTTACACCAGGAGTAGTTATCATTCCAACACCAATAATTGATATTTTTGATACATCTTTATTTACTATCAAATCTCTATATTTAATTTTTTTGTTTTGTTTTACCAGTCTTATGGTTTTAGATAATTCATCTGATTTAACAGTAAAAGTTATATCAGTTTCTCTATTTTGAGTTGAAGAAGTTTGAACAACCATATCTACGTTAATTTGATTTTGGGAAAGTGGCCTAAACACTGAAGCAGCAACTCCTGGTTTGTCTTTAACTCCAACTAAAGTCAACTTTGCATCATTTTTTGTTGATGTTAATCCAGTAATTGTCCTATTTCTAAGAATATTTTTTCTTTTTGTAATTAGTGTTCCTTTTTTATTAACAAAGGAAGATTTTACATCAATTTCAACTCTGTTTAATCTTGCATCTTGAATGGAATTTGGCTGCATAACTTTTGCTCCAAGTGATGCCATTTCTAACATTTCTTCATACGATATAACTTTTATTTTTTTTGCTTTTTTTAAATTATTTGGATCAGTTGTATAGACTCCTTCAACATCTGTAAAAATAATACATTTTTTTGCATTAAAAAATTTTGCACACATTATGGCAGAAGCATCAGAGCCACCTCTTCCAAGAGTTGTTATTCTGCTATCATTGTTTACTCCCTGAAAACCAGTAATAACAGGAATTCCACCAGACTTTAAATAATCAATTATTTTTTTTTTGTTAATTTTACTAATTCTTGAAGAACAATATTCCCCTTTTGTTAGTATTGGAATTTGCCAACTCATCCAAGATCGTGATTTATATCCAATATGATTTAACCTACCAGAAATCAAAGCACATGATATTTGTTCACCCGCAGAAACAAGAACATCATATTCGGAAGAGTTAAAATCGTTACTAATATCTCTTGATTTTTTTATTAAATCATTTGTAGCGCCACTCATTGCAGAAGAAACTACGATTACCTTGAATCCTTTTTTTGCATAACCAGCAATAATATTAGCTACTTTCTTTATTCTTTCTGTAGTACCTACCGAAGTACCTCCAAATTTTAAAACAACAATTTTCATTGGTAATTATTTTTATTATAATTAAACTATATTTATAAAATACATCTTGATTGTAATGTCAACAACTGAATGAAAACGAGCACTATAAATAAAATAGAAGTTAATAAGTTTAACAGATTAGCTGCTGAATGGTGGAATCCAGAAGGAAGCTTTAAACCAATTCATAAGTTTAATCCTATTAGGATAAAATATATAAAAGATAGCATAATAGATCATTTTAAACTTAAAACAAAAAGCAAACCTTTAAATAATATAAATATATTAGATATTGGATGTGGTGGTGGTCTGATTTCTGTGCCAATGAAAAAGATGGGAGCTAATGTAGTTGGTATTGATGCATCAATAAAAAACATTGAAGTGGCAAAAATTCATTCAAAAAAAAATAAGCTAAATATAAAATATATTTGTTCATCACCAGAAGAATTAAAAATAAATAAAAAATTTGATGTTGTGTTAATGTTGGAAATTGCTGAACATGTTGATGATTTAAATTTATTTATAAAGAAAAGTTCAAAATTTCTAAAAAAAAATGGCTTAATGTTTATTGCTACTCTAAATAAAACATTGAAGTCATATATGTTTGCAATAATTGGCGCCGAGTATATTTTAAATTGGCTTCCTATTGGAACACATGATTGGGAAAAATTTGTTAAACCAGTAGATTTAATTAATCTTGCTAAAAAAAATAAATTACATCTGAAAAATATAAACGGAATCAAATTCAATCCATTGTTAGACAAATGGAACTTGGCAGATGACAAATCAATAAATTATATTGCTAATTTTCTTAAAAATTAGTTTTCTATCAATTTATTAATTTCGCTTTCTGAAATTTTAAAATCATTTTTGATCCATTTTTCTTCTATTTCCTTTAATTTAATTCCTAATAATTTTCCTTCTGAAAGATTATATCTTTCCATTAAATTTTTTGCCCTTATAGGAAAAACTGGAACTTCTTTGTCTTTAAAAAAATGAACTAAATCTATTAAATTTTTATTTATATTTTTTGACCTGAAAATTTCAAAATTTAGCAAATCTTGAACGGATTTTTTTCCATTATGATATAGAATTTTCCATAGATTTTTCTTTGAAAAAGAATTTTTATTAATTTTTTGATTATAAAATTTTTTTAAAAATAAAATTCTTTCTTTTTCTGCATTTGAAATATTAAATTTAAAAAGAAAGTAATCAACATTATCAGTTTCATCTAAAATCATTAATGAAATTAAAAAAATATGATCAAATTCACTAATTCTTTTTTTAACAAAACTATTAAGTTTCCTAAAAATTCTAATGTTTTTAAATTGAGGAAAAAATAATAAAATAATTTCCTCAGAGAATGGATCATTAAATAAATTCAAAAAGCCTTTGGATTGAATTATTTTTTTAAATTCATCCAGTATTCTTTCTGAAGATATACTGGCTATACCATTTATATTTTTTTTAATAATTTTTTTTACTTTTTCAGAATGTTTTTGCTTACTATAGTTATGAAAAAATCTGATGTACCTTAATATTCTTAAATAGTCTTCTTTAATTCTTTTTTCTATATCTCCAATAAACTCAACTTTGCCCAATTCAATAGCTTTTTTTCCATTGAAAGGATCGTATAAATTGCCATCAATATCTGAATATATTGCGTTTATTGTAAAGTCTCTTCTTGCTGCATCTTCAAACCAATTATTTGAAAATTCCACTTTTGCATGTCTTCCGTCTGTAGATATATCTTTTCTTAATGATGTAATTTCAAACTTATTATTATTTATAATAGCTGTAATTGTTCCGTGTTTTATTCCAGTTTCATAAAATTTAATATTATGTTTTTTTAGTGCTTCAATACATTCATTAGGTTTTATATTAACCGCAAAGTCGAAATCATGTATAGTTTCATTATTTAAAATTTGTCTTATACATCCTCCAACATATCTTATTTCACTACTTTGAGAATAGTCTTCAATTGCTGAAAATAACAACAATATTGATCTATCTTTTTTCAAATTTTCGAAAGAAGATTTTTGTTGATTCAAAGTTTTTGCAAAGGAAAAAATTTTATTTAACATATTCATAACTGGTTGGGGTGCTAGGATTCGAACCTAGGATGGCGGTACCAAAAACCGCTGCCTTACCGCTTGGCTACACCCCAAAAATAAATTCATATATCACAAAAAAAATAAATTATATAGTTTTTGATGTAATGTACCAATAGTTCTTATATTTCTTTTTAAAAATTTTTGCTGCATTTATTGCAGCATTTTTAGATTTAAAATAAGCCACTATTGCAGATCCAGTTCCTGTCATTCTGCAAAAAACTATATTTGGTAAATCTGAAAGAAAGTATTTTAAATGTTTAATTTTAGAATATTTTTTAAATACAATGCTTTCTAAGTCATTATTTGCTTGAATTAAATTGTTGGTGTCAAAAAGTCTTTTATTTGCTCTAATATATTCAGGTTTTGAAAACTGTTTAACTCCTAAAAAAATATTTTTTGTTGAACATCCAAATTTAGGCATAACAATCAAAACATGAAAATTAATTTTTTTTTTAATTCTAATTATTTTATGATTTTTTAATAAAATAGAATTTTTTTTTTCCAGACCCAAAATGACATCATCACCTATTTTGTAAGCTATCTCCTTTGCTTTTTTTGAAGAAATATTGACAATTTTTTTTTTCATTAAATATTTAAATATACTGGCAGCATTCATAGATCCTCCACCCAAACCTGCTTTTTGCGGAATATTTTTTTTAATTTTAATTTCGAATTTTTTATTTTTAATTAATTTTTCTTTCTCTAGCAAGTTTAACAATTTACTAACTGTGTTATTTTTATCTATTCCTTTTGAAAATTTTCCATAAAAATAAATTTTATTTTTTATTAGATTGTTTGATCTAATTTTTATATGATCAGATAATTTGACGAAAGCAATTAAGCTTTCAATTTTATGATACTTGTTTGGAAGTCTCTTAATTACATTAAGAGACATATTTATTTTTGCGAAAGATTCAAATTTGTCAAACTTCATATTTAAATCTTCTTTTTTGGACCATTTAAAAGTTTATAAAAAATTTCTTCTTTCATTTTTTTTTCAGTATCTTCAAAATTTAATGCATTCTTCCAAAAAAAACTTGCTTGCATTTTCATATCTAGTTCCCAAAGTATGTCTCCGTAATGATCATTCACAATTGGATCGTTTGGCATAATTTGGATTGCCTTTCTAAGCAACTTTTCTGCTTTAACATAATCGCCAATTAAATAATAAGCCCATCCGATTGAGTCTAGTATGTAAGGATCATTTTCTCTCTGGACATGAGCTCTCTCCAACATGTCCATTGCATCATCAATTCTATAATTTCTTTCTAACCATGAATAAGCCAAATAATTTAATACGTGAGGCTCATCTGGATTGATCTCCAGTGATTTCAATAAATTCTCATCTGCTTTTTTTTCATTACCAATTCTTTCATAACTTCCTCCTCTTCTATATAAAACGTCTGCATATATAACTGTGCCAGATTCTAATTTGGATAAAAGTTCTGTGTAATATTTTATTGACAAATCATACTTTTGAAATCCTTTAAGAATATTTGCCATTTCATAAAGAATTTTTGGAGTAGTTTCTTCT